>JARROF010000012.1:0-30305 GCA_037384205.1 Novosphingobium sp.
ATTTCCTTCAGCGCGGCTTCGGGATCTTCCTCGTGACCGGCTTCGTGGGTGAGCTGCTGCCAGATCTGTGAGAATTCGGCCTCGACCATCGTCGGCGGCACGTCGAAGTCATGACCGGCGGCGAGCTGGTCAAGCAACGAGCGCTTCATCGCGGTGCGGGTGAGACCGGCGGTTTCCTGCTCCAGCTGGCCCTTCAGCAGGTTCTGCAACTGTTCCAGGCTCTCAAGGCCCAGTTCCTTGGCGAAATCGTCGTCGATCTTCGATTCGGCAGGCGCCTTGATCTCGTGCGCGACGATGTCGAACGTGGCTTCCTTGCCCTTCAGGTTTTCGGCCTGATAGTCTTCGGGGAAAGTCACGGTAATCACGCGCTCGTCACCGGCCTTCATGCCGACGAGGTGCTCTTCGAAACCGGGGATCAGACGGCCCGCGCCGATCACGATCGGCTGCTTTTCGGCCTTGCCGCCCTCGAACTCGACGCCGTCAAGCTTGCCGGTGAAATCGCAGATCACCTGGTCGCCGTCAGCGGCCTCGCCGTCCTTGGTCTCGAAACGCTGCTGCTGCGTGGCAATGCGCTCCACCGCTTCGGTCACGGCGTCCTCGGCCACGGGGACCACCAGCTTTTCGAGCTTGAGGCCCTCGATCGACGGCGCCTCGATCTGCGGCAGCACTTCCAGGCTGACGGTCAGTTCGGCGTCCTTGCCCTGCTCATAGCCTTCGCCCAGCGCCACGTCCGGGTTCATCGCAGGGCGCAGCGCGTTGTCGGCCACCAGCTTGTCCATCGCCTCACGGATGATTTCGTTCAGCGCGTCGCCGTGGATCGCCTCGCCGTGCATCTTCTTCACGAGATTGGCAGGCACCTTGCCGGGGCGGAAACCCGGCATCTTCACCTGCGGGGCAATTTTCTTGATTTCACCCTCGACGCGGTCAGTGATGGTCTGAGCGGGGATGGTCACCGTGTAGGCGCGCTTCAGGCCCTCGTTGGTGGTTTCGACGATCTGCATTTCGATGCCTTCCTGTGCAATTCAAGGGGCCTTTTCGGCCGATTTTCTCGGCTCACCCTCCCACAGGCGGCGGACTGGTGCGGGCGAAGGGACTCGAACCCCCACATCTTGCGATACCAGAACCTAAATCTGGCGCGTCTACCAGTTCCGCCACGCCCGCATGGATGAAGCCTGAAACTCAAGGGACGGCCCCTTATAAGGTCGCGCGAAAAAGGGCAAGCTCCGCGACGATTCGCAGACCACCGGATGTGGAGTTGCCCCCCTTGCGGGACGCCGCCGGGAAGCCCACGTAGAACGAAACGCGATTTACGAGAGGCAGTCATGGCCACACAACCCGGCGACAATCCCGGCAATACGCCCGCCGAAGTCCCCATTCCGCCCAGCGAACCCGTGGAACCGGGCACCCCGCCGGAAACGGCACCCGATACCCCCGATTTCGACCAGCCCGACACCGGCCCGTCCGAACTGCCGCCGCTGGACTGAAACTGCAGGTTTTCTGCACATTTCGGCCACCCCGCTCCCCCAAGGCGGCCTGTTTTCCTTTGCCCTTAGCAGACCTGAACGGGCGTTTTGCAGACGGTCTCGCCATTCCTGCCCGCCGGGCCCCGCCGCCTTTCCCGCGACAATGACGCCGTGCTCGACATATGGCGCGAATATGCTGCGCCGGACAGGGGACATCCTGCTGGCCGAGACAAGCGGCCAAGCGCACCCGGTACAGTGAAATGCGTCTCGACGTGCTGGCCAAATTCACGGCGGCGCAGAAGCTCTATGCCAGCCTGGGTTTCCTTCCCGCGGAGGCCGTCTCGTGCAATCCCGCACCCGGCGCACGCTTCCCGGGACTGTCGCTGACCTGAACGCATCCTTCCCCGTATAGGAGGAAGACCTGAACTAGTGCACAAGCTTCGCCAGTGCCTGCACCATCGTCAGGTCCGAAACCTTGACGCCTGCCCCCGGCGCCGGGGGGCATTCCATGCAGTAGGCCTGTGCGCCGTGCGTCCCGAACAGAGCTTCGACCTGCTGCAACGCCCGTCCGGCCTGCGCCTGCCGGCGTGCCGCGATCAGGCTGGCAAAGTCATAGGCCGCAGCGTTGTCCTCGGAATCAGCCTCCAGATCCTCGATGAAGCTGGTCAACGGGTCTACCGGCTTGTGCAGGAAAACCGCGTGCCACTTGCCGTTGCCGACACCGCCCGCCTTGGCCGCATAGGCCAGCGCGGCATCGAGATTGCCCATTTCATCGACAAGCCCCAGCGTGCGGGCCTCGGCGCCCGGCCAGACGCGCCCTTGCGCCACGGCGTCGATCTGCTGCGGCGTGCGTCCGCGCGCCTTGGCGACAAGGCCGATGAACTTGCCGTAGGTGTTCTCGACCGAGGATTGCAGCAACTGGTTCAGCTCGGGCGTAAACCCGCCCAGAACATCGGGCTGTCCCGAGAGCGGCGTCGTGCGCACGCCATCGCTCGTCACCCCGAAATTGGCCAGCGTCTTCTCAAAGCTGGGAATGATTGCGAAGACACCGATGGAACCGGTGATCGTCGCGGGTTCGGCAAAGACTTTCTGGCCCGGCGTCGAGACCCAGTAGCCGCCGCTGGCGGCCAGATTGCCCATCGAGACGACGACCGGGATTTTGGCGTCCCGCCAGCGCTGGATGGCACGGCGGATGCGTTCGGCCGCCATGGCCGATCCGCCCGGAGAATCGATACGAACAACCAGCGCCTTGTAGCCTTCCTCCAGATTGTCATCGAGCAGCTTGGCGATCCGATCGCCCCCGGCCTTGCCCGGCCCCGCATCGCCATCGACGATCTCGCCCGCAATCGTCACCACCGCGATCGCCTTGCCCGCCGTCTTTTCGGGATTGGCTTTCAGCCATGTAGCCAGACTGGTGTGCGCATAAGGCAGACCTTGCTTATCACCGGCCTTGCCTGCCAGCTTGGCGACGCGCTTGTCGAACTCGGTCTTGTCCCCCAGCCGGTCGACGATGCCGGCAGCCTTCGCGCCTTGCGCGAAATCGCCGCCTGCCGCCTTCATCGCGGCCACCGGGTCGGACAGCAGCTGATCGAAATGGGCTTTGGGACGGGCCTTCTTCACGTCAGCCTTCCAGGCGCTCCACAGAGCACCGTATACGTCCTCGTAAGCCCTGCGCGCCGCAGGCGACATATCGGAGCGCATATAGGGTTCCACGAAGCTCTTGTAGGTGCCGACGCGGTAGATGTGGGCATTGACCTTGAACCGATCGATCAGGCCCTTGTAGTAATTCATGGTTCCGCCCGGCCCGGCCGCAAGCGCCGCGCCCATCGGGTCGAGCCAGACCTCGCTGGAATGCGCGGCGAGCTGGATGCCGTCATCGAAATAGGCATTGGCATACGTGAGCACAGGCTTTCCGGCCTTGCGCACATCGTCCATGGCTGCACCGATTTCCTTCAGGTGGATGAAACGCCCGCCGCCGAAACGCGACAGATCAAGCACGACCACCTTGATCCGGTCATCCCCGGCGGCAAGGTGCAGCGCGCGCTCGATATCACGCGCCTGGAATTCACGCGAGGGCTTGTCGCCCGCCAACAGCATGTCGAACGGATCGATCTTGCTCTTCTCCTCGACAACGACACCGTTGAGATCGAGCAGCAGCGCGCCCTTCTGGACATGTCCGGAAATCGGACGGGCCGCAAGCACCACATAGATCAGACCGAAGAACAGGAGCAGAAACAGAAGCGCCAGAACATCCTTGATGCCGACCAGCAGCTTCCAGATCTTGCCTGCAAATTTCATCGATACACCTGCCTTTCGCTACCCGTCCTTACCTGCACTCGCCCGCGCTTGGAAGGGAAGGCAAGCCGAAGAGGCAAGGTTATTGCCCGCTCGTGCCACTAAAGTGCGTTCATGCCGGGAGGATGCAGCAGAAGGCGCCCGGAAAAATCGCGTCGGAAACTCGGTCGAACAGGCTTGAGCCGATCTCTCGCCACGCCTATGGCGTGGTCTTCAATGACATCGCCAGAATATACCTATCCAGAAGGTGCCGCCGCTTTCCCGCACCGGGGCCTCGTAGGCATCGCGGGCCTTGCGCCTCATGAGATCTGGTTCCTCCTCGACGAGGCGGAACAGTGGGTCGAACTGAACCGCAAGGCGCAGAAGCATCGCGAACTGCTGTCGGGCCTGACGATCATCAACGCCTTCTTCGAGAATTCCACCCGCACGCTGCTCAGCTTCGAGATCGCAGGCAAACGCCACGGCGCGGACGTGGTCAACATGGCGGTCGCCACGTCCAGCGTGAAGAAGGGCGAGACGCTGATCGACACCGCCATGACGCTCAATGCCATGCGCGCCGATGCCATCGTCATTCGCCATGCCAGTTCGGGCGCGGTGCAGTTGATCGCGGACAAGGTGGACTGCCCGGTGCTCAACGCCGGGGACGGCCAGCACGAGCACCCCACCCAGGCCCTGCTCGACGCGCTCACCATCCGCCACGCCAAGCGCGCATTCAACGGGCTGCGCGTTACCATCTGCGGCGATATCCTGCACAGCCGCGTCGCGCGCTCGAACATCCTGTGCCTTACCTCGCTCGGCGCCGAAGTGCGCGTCTGCGCGCCACCCGCACTGACGCCCGCCGATATCGAGCGGATGAACGTGCAGGTCTTCCACGATTTCGACGCCGCGCTCAAAGGCGCCGACGTGGTGATGATGCTGCGTCTGCAACTCGAACGCATGGACGGCGAGTTCATCCCTTCCCCGCGCGAATACCGCCACTTGTTCGGCCTCTCGCTGGAACGGCTTGCCAAAGCCGAACCCGATGCTCTCGTCATGCATCCGGGACCGATGAACCGCGGCATCGAAATCGAAAGCGATGTCGCCGATCTCGTGGGGCGTTCTCAGATCACCGCGCAAGTCGAAATGGGCGTTGCCATCCGCATGGCCTGCCTTGACGTGCTGACGCGAAAGGCGCGCAGGCTGGAGGGCTGGTCATGAGCATCCATGCCCCCCTTACCATCACCGGCGGCAAGCTTCTGCTGCCCGACGGCACCACCGTTCCCGGCGCGATCCGCTGCGAAGGCGGGTTCATCACGGCTCTCGGCGCCGATGTGACGCCGCAGCCGGGCGATCGCCTGTTCGATGCCGTGGGCAAGCTGATCACGCCCGGCCTGGTTGATATCGGCGTCTTCGCGATCGACAAGCCCGCCTTCCACTTCGGCGGCATCACCCGCGCCGCGCTGATGCCGGACCAGAACCCGCCGCTCGACGTGCCGGCGCGCGTGCGCTTCGCCGCGCAGTCCGGCAAGCCGGACTTCTGGGTCCACCCGCTGGCCGGTGCGACGAGGGATCTCGCCGGCGAATCGCTGGCCGAGATCGCGCTGATGCGCGAAGCTGGCGCGCGCGCGATCGCAACGGGCCGCCAGTGGATCGGCAATTCGGGCACCATGCTGCGGCTGCTGCAATATGCCGCCATGCTCGGCATGGTGGTCGTGGCCCATGCCGAAGATGCCGGAATCACCGGCAAGGCCGTCGCCACGTCAGGCGAGATGGCAACGCGCCTTGGCCTGCCCGGCGCGCCCGCCGAGGCCGAAGCGCTCGCTATTGCCCGCGATATCGCACTGGCAGACCTGGCCAGCGCCGCGATCCATTTTCGCAATGTAACAACCGCTGCCGGGCTGGACCTCATCCGCGCCGCCAAGGCGCGCGGGCTGAACGTGACCGCCGGTGTCTCACCTGCCTACTTCATGCTGTCGAACCTCGCCGTCGCGCAGTTCCGCACATTCGCTCATCTCTCGCCGCCGCTGCGTTCGGAAGACGACCGCAAGGCCGTGATCGCCGCCATTGCCGACGGCACCATCGATGTCGTCGCGTCCGGCCACGATCCGCGCGGCCCCGAGGACAAACGCCTGCCTTTCGCCGATTCCGCCCCTGGCATGGCGGGCGCCGAGACGCTGCTGCCGCTTACGCTCAACCTGGTGCGCGACGGGGTAATCCCGATCGGTCGCGCCTTCGATCTGCTGGCCGCCAATCCGGCGCGGCTGCTCGGTGCCGATGCCGGACGGCTGGCCGTGGGCGCGGAAGCCGATCTGGCCATCGTCGACCCGGATCGGCCATGGATCGTCAATTCCGACAAGATGGCCGCCAGCGCGGGCAACACCCCGTTCGACAAACAGCCCGTTCAGGGGCGCGTGCTGGCCCTTTTCAAGGGCGGGGCCACCGTACGCACCAAGAAAGTCCGGCCCGCCTGAAAATAAGGCCTCCGTCCCGAAGGACGAAGGCCCGCAAAGTTCACATGGGACCGTTGAAACGTCAGCGGCTCGCCAGCATCGGGTCGGACCGCACTTTATCGGAAAGCGTACCGGGCAGTTTGCGCGTGCCGGCGTAAGCAAAGCAGCCGTGGCCGCGCCCGCGAACCGTGGAGCACAAGTTGTGCGCCGCGCCGCGGTCAAAGCCTTCAGCGGCAACGCGGAAGAAGCGCTGACCGCGCACTTCGGCTTCGGTAATGCGCATGGTGTGGTCTTTGAGCGCCGGATTGCGGGCCACGAAAATGCCCCAGGCGCGCCTGGCGCCTTCCAGCGTGCGGAACGAGCCGAGCTGCACGAGGTGCGTGCTCTGCTGTTCCGGCGTCGCCACAAAGGCGCTGCGCGCCGTGCCGAGCGGCTGCACTTTCGGCTGCGAAACGAACTTGGTGCTTTTCGCCTTCGGCGCCTTGGCGGAACGGGTTTCCAGCGGCGCAGTTTCCACAGGCGAAGCGAAAGCCGCCGCGAAAGACGAGGCTTGATGACCAACAGCACCCGCAGGAAGCTTGTCCGTACCGTCTGTATCATGGTCCGCGACGACGGGTGGTAGTTCTGCGGCAGGCGCGGGAAGCGGGGCCGGCTTCGGAGCGGTGGTTTCGGCGGCGGCCATGCGGGCATCCGTTTGCGGAGCGTTCAGTGCCAGCATCGCAGGTTGCCCGCTATCGGCCCGCACCGGCGCGCCGAGCAGACCGGCGACACGCGCCTGAAACTGTTCAGGACGGGCGCGAACGGCCCATTCACTAAGGCGCGCGTCGAGCTGATCGGGCGGAACATCCTGCGCGGCGATGATCCGCGCTTCGGCCCAGCGTCCGTCGAGCGCATAGGCATAAGCGAGATTCTGGCGAGTCTTGGGCGTATCCTCGCCGCCGCGCAGCGCATCGGACAGCAAGTCCACGGCCTGAGACGGCCGCCCGGCAAGCGCCAGCGCAAGGCCCAGATCGCTGACCGGAATATCATTGCGCCAGCGGTTGAGCACGGTCAGCGCCTCCGCATTACGGCCCGAGCCGATGTAGGACAGTGCCAGGCCAAGGCCGATACGCGGGCTATCCTTGCCGAGGCTCACAGCGTCCTGAAACGTGGTCGCGGCGGATTCGAAACGCCCTGCAGCAAGGTAGGCCTGCGCCAGATCGATACGGTCGGAAGCATCGCGCGGCGATTTGGCGACGCGTTCCTCCGCCTTGGCAATAGCCCCGTCCTGCCCGATCCCAGTTGCATCGCCCGACGTTGCCGGCGCGCCTGAGCTGGCAAGCGGAGCATGGGCCGAACAGCCCACCAGCAGCGCGGCCGCCATGGCCGTGCAAACGGCAAAGCCGGCTGTGCGGGCGTGGATGTTTAAGCGTTCCATCGAACTGAATTCCCCCTGGATACCTTCCGCCTCCGACCGTTCAGCGCCCCGTGCCGGCGGAGTGCTGAAGCTGTGCGACTTCCGGAATTTCGGACAGATATTTGTCGAGCGCTTCGGTCACGAGAACCTGCGCGCTGCGGTTGAGAACGACCCCCGCCATCTTGAGACGGAAATGGCGCTCGGCATCGAGCCGGAGCGTGAAAGCGGCGCGGCGCCCTTCCTTCGCGGCGGGCTGCGGCGGCGGCACGGACTGGTTGATGCGCCAGGCGATCTGCTCGATCTGGCGCAGCACTTCCGGCATCTCGCGATCGGAAATGTCCGCAGGTTGCACGGCCGCCTGCTCCGGCACCGCAACGGAAGCGGGAGCCAGCACCGGAGCGGGACTGCGACTTTCGTTCTCGCGCTGGCCCCAGTCGTTCCAGCCCAGATCCTCGGTCCGCGCGGCCATACCGCCACTGACGAACTTGGCGGTATCCTGGCGGCGCATGGCAGGCTTGGCCCCGCCTTTGCGGGCAAGCAATCTCGGCGTGAGCGAGGCGAAGGCGTGCGGCTCGCTCATGGTCACGAACCGGCCACGCGGCGACCGAAGCCGCCGACCGGCCGTACCGCGCTTTGCAGGATGTGCTGACCGCCGCCCGGAACCGTGAAGACAGTCCGGCGGAAATTGCGCTCGAGACGGTCGGAAATGTAGTTCCACAGCGATGTGACTTCCTGCGCCGAGCGGCCCTTGGGGTCGACTTCCATCACAGTGCGGCCATCGATCATCGAAGCCGCGAAGTCCGTGCGCTGGTGCAGCGTCACCGGTGCAACCGTACCGTGCTGCGACAGCGCGACAGCAGCCTCGGCGGTAATACGCGCCTTGGGCGTGGCGGCATTGACCACGAACAGCAGCGGCTTGCCCGAACGCTCGCACAGATCGACCGTGGCGCCCACGGCGCGCAAGTCGTGCGGGCTGGGGCGGGTCGGAATAACAATGAGTTCGGCAACCGAGATCACGCTCTGGATCGCCATCGTGATCGCGGGCGGGGTATCGATCACCGCCAGCTTGAAGCCCTGCTGGCGCAGCACCTGCAGATCGCTGGCGAGGCGGGCCACAGTGGTCTGGGCGAAAGCCGGCAATTCCGCCTCGCGCTCATTCCACCAGTCGGCAAGCGACCCCTGAGGATCGATGTCGATCAGGACGACCGGCCCGGCGCCGGCGCGCTGAGCCTGAACGGCAAGATGGCCCGACAGCGTCGTCTTGCCCGATCCACCCTTCTGCGATGCCAATGCTAGTACGCGCAAACCAAGACCCCTAAAAAGAAACGCTGCGGGCAAATGAAACCCTGCTTGCCCGGAAATTCTCAGATCGTTCCTAATTTTGAGTTAATCCTTGAGAATGCTGGAAAGCGGGAAAAAGCATGGCAAAATGCGGGCTTTTTCGGAGCCGATAAGGCAACGTTCACCATTTCCGGTAACAAGGAATACGGTACGACTTCGTAGCCTCACCGCGTTCGAACCGGCGCAGGCTGCCGATTTTTGCTTACCATTCCAGTCTTCACGTGGCACAAGCAGGACATGATCGAGGTAAAGAGATTTCTGCCAATTTTCTGCTTCGGCAGCCTGGCGGCCATCGGTACAATCGCACCGGGAACCAGCGCCCGGGCCGACGTCAAGGCCGGAGTCGAAGACTGGACCGCAGGCGATTACACGGCTGCCGTGAAGGAATGGACACCGCTGGCCGAGCACGGCGATACCGATGCCCAGTTCAATCTGGCTCAGGCCTATAAACTGGGCCGGGGCGTGCCGGTGGATCTGGAAAAGGCCAAGGCGCTTTACGGCAAGGCCGCTGCCGGCGGGCATCTGCAGGCTGCCGACATCTATGGCCTGCTGCTGTTTCAGGACGGCGAGCGTGAAAAGGCCATGCCATATATAAAGGCTTCGGCCGCGCGGGGGGACCCGCGCGCGCAATACATTCTGGGCATTGCCCACTTCAACGGCGATCTGGTGGAAAAGGACTGGGTACGCGCCTATGCGCTCGTCAGCCTCGCCCGGCAGGCCGGACTGCCGCAGGCCACGCGTGCGCTGGCACAGATGGACGAACACATTCCGCTGGCCGACCGCCAGAAAAGCGTGATCCTCTCGACCCGGCTCGCCGCCGAGGCGCAAGCCACGCGCGAACATCTTTCCGCCTCGGCCGAACTCGGTACAAGACCCCGCGCCGCTGCGGCCGCGCCTCCCCCCGGCATAGGTCCTGCACCGACCCACATCAAGGTTCCGCAAGTCGCTTCGCCCACCAATGCCGTAGCCGATGCCGTGCGTACGGCCGGAAACGACAGCCCTGCCACCGCCGGTGCCGACTACGCCCGGCCGGCTGTCCGCCCGGCAAAGCCTCCTGTCGCGCCGCCGCCGGTTGCCAGCCATGCCGCGTCGCCTCCTCCGGCGCCGGCCCGCGTGACCGCAGCCCCGGGGCCCTGGCGCGTGCAGCTCGGCGCCTTCGGCGTGCCCGGCAATGCCGATGCGCTCTGGACGAAAGTCCATGCTCGCCCGGAACTGTCCGGTCACGGCAAGCTGCTGGTCCCCGTCGGCAGACTGACCAAGTTGCAGGCCGGCGGCTTCGCCTCCAAAGCAGACGCCAACACGGCCTGTTCGCACCTGAAGGCAGGTGGCTTCACGTGTCTGCCCGTGCGGGACTGACGCCGGACGCCCTTGCCTGACGCGGCGCCAGAAGCCGAGACCGCAGCCGCAGGATCGCGGCGGCTGCCCGCACTGGATCTGATCCGCGGGGTGGCCGTGCTCGGCATTCTGGCCATCAATATCTCCGGGTTCGCCGGGCCGATGGCCTCGCTGACTTCCCCCAACCTGCCCCACCCTGCCAGCCTTGCCGACGAAGCGGCCTTCGCGTTTTCGTTCCTGTTCTTTGAAGGCAAGATGCGGGCGTTGTTCTCTCTGCTGTTCGGCGCGGGACTGATCCTGTTCTGGGAACGCACCGAAGCGGCCGGAGGTAACGGCGACGTCCTGCAGGTGCGGCGTCTGTTCTGGCTGATGGCTCTGGGTGCCCTGCACTACCTGCTGCTGTGGTGGGGGGACATTCTCTTCCTCTATGCCGTCTGCGGCCTCGGCGCGCTGATGCTGCGCCCTCTGAGCAACCGTGCACTGCTGGTCATTGCGCTGGGGCTCTATTATTTCTGGCACTTGTGGGGCCTCTTCGCAGCCGATGCCGCGATCAGCGCCGAAACGGCGCTGCGGCAAGGCCATGCCACACCCGCCCAGATTCACCTTGTTGGGGAATGGTTCCGGCCGGTCCGCAGCTGGGCCGCACAGGAACTGCAGGAAAGCCGGCTCGGCTTCCTCAGCCTGCTGTCCGTCAAGCTGCAACAACGTCCGTTCTGGCAGGTACAGATGGTCTCGGGCAATTTCTCCGAGACCCTGCCGCTGATGCTGATCGGCATGGTGCTCTACCGGCGCGGCTTTTTCACCGGCACGCTATCCCGCAAACAGCTGGTCACGGTGGGCATGGCCTGCACGGCCGGCGGGCTGGTGCTGACGGCACTGTTCCTGGGCTGGGCCTGGCCCCGGCACTTTCCGCCGGTGGCGATGCACGCCGCGCTTATGTGGGGCCTGGCCATGCCGCATCTGCTGTGCGGCTGCGGCTATGCCGCGCTGCTGGTCATGGCGACGCCGCGCCTCATCCCCACCGCCCTTGGCCGGCGGCTGATCGCGGCAGGGCGCATGGCCTTCAGCAACTATATCCTGACCAGCCTCGTGATGACTTTCGTGTTCCACGGGTGGGGCCTTGGCCTGTTCGGCACGGTCGGCCCCGCCGGACAGATGCTGTTCGTGCTGGCCGGCTGGGCGCTGATGCTGGGCTGGAGTCAGCCGTGGCTACGCCATTGGCGGCGCGGACCGCTCGAATGGCTATGGCGCTCGCTGGTCGAACGCAAACTCCTTGAAAACCACCTTTGATAATCGTTCGCAAAACTATTGCGATCTATTCTCATTTGCGTATAGTGGGGAACGAAGAGGATTCGCCCATGTACGTCTGTATCTGCAACGCCATCCGGGAAAAGGATCTGCGCACCGCAGCCCGCTGCTGCAGCGGCAGCGTTGAAGCGATCTACGCCGCGCTCGGCCACACGCCGCAATGCTGCCAATGCCTGGAAGAAGCGGAAGAAATTATCTCGGAAGAGGCTATGGCCGGGGACACGATCGTCTCGGCCGCCGCCTGAGCGCCTGCCCGGCAGCGCAACGCGCGCACGGCACAACATCGATATATTTTTGGGGTGCAACACTTTTCTTGCGCCGGGGCGCACTTGTGCTCATTTCCCTGAGACCGCATATTGTGCCTTCCTCAGCCACAGGAGTTGCTCCCCATGCAAGGCGACCAGCAAGTTATCGATTATCTCAACAAGGCCCTGCTCAACGAGCTGACCGCCATCAACCAGTACTGGCTGCACTACCGCATGCTGGACAACTGGGGCATCAAGAAGCTCGCCGAATACGACCGCCACGAATCGATCGACGAGATGAAGCATGCGGACGTGCTGGCCGACCGCATCCTGTTCCTCGAAGGGCTTCCCAATTTCCAGGCGCTGGGCAAGCTGCGCGTGGGCGAAGGGGTGGAGGAAATCCTCAAGGCAGACCTCGCGCTTGAACACGATGCCGTCCCCCTGCTCAAGGAAGCCATCGCCCATTGCGAGGCCGTGCGCGATTTCGTGAGCCGCGAAATCTTCGAGCGCATCCTTGAGAGCGAGGAAGAGCATATCGACTTCCTCGAAAGGCAGTTCGACATGATCGAGCGCATGGGCCTGCCCAACTACTGCCAGCTCCAGAGCAAGCCGGCCGAGGACTGATCCCGAACGGCGTGCGGCTCGCTCAGATATGAACTTTTCTGCACGCCTCGGGCTTTCCGTTCCCCTGATCCAGGCGCCGATGGCGGGCACTTCCACGCCCGCCCTGGCTGCAGCCGTCAGCAATGCGGGCGGGCTCGGCTCGATCGCGGTGGGCACGCTTTCGCCCGATGCGGCCCGGCGCGACATCGCCGCCGTGCGCGCCGCGACCGGGCGGGCCTTCAACGTCAATCTCTTCGCCCATGCCCCTTGCACGTCCGACCCGGCGTGCGAGGCGGCATGGCTCGATGCCTTGCGCCCGGCTTTCGCACAGTTCGAGGCGGAGCCGCCTGCTGCGCTGGAGACGATCTACCCCACGTTCACCGGCAACCGGGAGATGCTTTCGGCACTGGTGGACATGGCCCCTCCGGTGGTGAGCTTTCACTTCGGCCTGCCCGAACCGGACGCCGTGGCCGCGCTCAAGGCCGCCGGATGCCTGCTGCTGGCCTCCGCCACGTCGCTTGCCGAAGCGCGGCTGGCGCGCGGAGCGGGGATCGACGCGGTAGTCGCGCAAGGCTGGGAAGCGGGCGGACACCGGGGCGTGTTCGATCCCGGCGCGCCCGACGGCAGGCTGGGCGCGATGGCTCTGACGCGGCTGCTGGTGGAACATTCCGGCCTGCCGGTGATCGCGGCCGGCGGTATCATGGACGGTCGGGGCATCCGCGCCGCGCTCGACCTCGGCGCGGTGGCCGCGCAGCTCGGCACCGCCTTCATCGCCTGCCCCGAAAGCAGCGCGGATGCGGCCTACCGCGCAGCACTTGCCAGTGACGCAGCGAAGCGCACCACGATGGTCCGCGCCATTTCCGGGCGCCCGGCGCGTTGCCTGGCCAACCGCTTTACCGCCTTCGCCGAAACGCCCGGCCTGCCGCCCGTGGCGCCCTACCCGCGCGCCTATCACGCGGGCAAAGCCCTGAACGCCGCCGCCAAGGCCAAGGGCGAAGGCGGTTTCGGCGCGCAATGGGCGGGACAAGGCGCCCCCTTGTCCCGAGCCCTGCCGGCGGCAGAGCTGGTGGCCCTGCTCGCCGGAGAGCTTGCTGCTGCGGGTTAGTCGCTGACGAGCGGCGGCTTCTTCGCCTCCGTCCGGTACTTGTCGAACCATGCCAGCACAGCCGAAGCCTTCGCCGCCGCTTGCGAGGGCCGCGCGGCGATGCCGCCATGGCTGGCACCAGGCACTTTGACCATCGCGGTCGGCACGCCGCGAATCTGCAGCGCGGCATAGAACTGCTCGGATTCGCTGTCGGGCGTGCGGTAGTCCCTGGAGCCGACCACCACCAGCGTCGGCGTCTTCACATTGCCGACAAGGCTGAGCGGGGAGCGCTTCCAGTAACTCATCGGGTCTTCCCACGGCTTCTTGTCGAACCAGTAGCGCGAGGTGAAGGGCGTGGCGTCCATCGTCAGCGCCTCGCTGATCCAGTTGATGACCGGCTTCTGCGCCGCGGCCGCCTTGAACCGGTCTGTCTTGCCGACGATCCACGCGGTCAGCACGCCGCCGCCCGATCCGCCGGTGACAAAGAGGTTGTCCGGATCGGCCACACCATCGGCAATCGCGGCATCGACGGCGGCCATCAGGTCGTCATAGTCGGTGCCGGGATAGGCCCGGTCGATCAGGTTCGCAAATTCCTCGCCATAGGACGTGCTGCCGCGCGGATTGGTGTAGAGCACGGCATAGCCATGCGCGGCATAGAGCTGGTCGTCGGTCGAGAACGAGGGGCCATAGGCCGCGTTCGGGCCGCCGTGGATTTCAAGGATCAGCGGCACCCGCTGCCCTGGCTTGAGGCCCGGCGGCGTTACCAGCCAGGCATCGATCGCGCGGCCGTCCGGCGCGGTCACGGCCAGCTTGCGCACCGGCGCCATGGCCTTGGCATCGATCCAGGTTCCGTTGAGATCGGTCAGCCGCTTGCCGTCCACCCACAGATCGGCCGGTTCGCTGGTACTGCCCCTGGTATAGGCGACCTTGCCCCTGGCAGAGACGCTGAACGAACCGCCCGTATAGGGCCGGTCGAAATGCGTGCCTGCCGTCAGCCCTTCGGCCTCGGTTTTCATCGAACCGTCGAGCGAGACGCGCGCGACCCTGGTATGCCCGCGATCGTCATACTGCACGTAGACCGCGCCATTGCCCGCCCATTCGAGCGCGTCAATCGAACGGTCCAGCTTCGGCGTCAGCAGCCGCACGCCGCTGCCATCGGCGTTCATCACGTAGAGATCGAAATTCTCGTAGGAGCGGTTGACGTCATCATAGCCGGTATAGGCGATATGCTTGCCATCGGGCGAAAGCCGGGCGCCGCCGTCAGGCCCCTGACGGCTGGTGAGCGCGGTCACCGCGCCGCTCGCGATATCGACACTGTAGACTTCCGTATTGTTGATATCGCGCTGCCAGTCCTGATGACGGTTGGCGCTGAACACGATACGCCGCCCGTCCGGGCTCCAGGACAGCGGCCCGCCGTCGTCGAACTGGCCGAACGTCACTTGCCGGGGCGCGCCGCCTTCGGCGGAGACCACGAAGATGTGATCGAAGCCCGCCGGGAGATAGCCTGTACCGTCGAAGCGATACGTCACGCGGTCGATCACCTGCAACGGATCGGCCCACTTCGCCCCCTTGGGCTTGCCCTCCGGTTGCGCGCCCAGCTTCATCGGCTCGCCGGGAACGCGCATGGTATAGGCGATCTGCGTGCCGTCCGGCGACCAGGCGATGGAACCGGGACTGTCGGGCAAGTCTGTGACTTTCACCCGGGCCCCGCTCGCCAGCCACAGCACATAGAGTTGCGGCGAACCTTCACCATCGCTCGACACATAGGCGAGCCGCTTGCCATCGGGAGACCAGCGCGGCGAAAAATGCGCCCCCACCCCCGCCACCAGCGGCCTCTGCGCACCCGAAGCCGGGTCCACCAGCCATATCGAGGGCACGTCCTTGTCCGTCATGATATCGCCGCTGGAGCGCACGTAGGCGATCTTGGAACCGTCCGGGGCAATCTGCGGATCGGTTGCGCCATCGAGCTTGAACAAGTCTGCGGGGGTGAACGCGCGCTCCGGGCCATCGGCTTTCGCGGGACTTTCGGCGGCTATGGCGAGCGGCGCGGCAACCAGAGTGCAGGAGGCCAGCGCGAGCGCGGCGATACGGGAAACTTGGAAAGAGGACAAAAGTCGCACTCCTGTAGATGGGAGGATGACGCATCTGTTGCGCGGTTCGGCGGAAAATTCCACCCTTTCGGGCAAACCTGCACCCCAGATAGCTGGCAAAGCAGGAAAACGTGCTAAAGACCCTGTCATGAAACCACCGCGCCGGCGTGCATTTGAATTCGAGGATGGCGGGCTCATCACCCTTGTCGTCCTGATCACCATCGCTTTTGTCTATCTGCTCGCCCCGTACTTCGGGGCCGTGCTATGGGGCGTGATCGCCGCGATCATGTTCCAGCCTATGACCGCGCGGCTGGCGCGTTTACTGGGCAACCGTGCGAATCTGGCGACTTCGATCGTGCTGCTGGGCCTGGTGGCGGTCTTTGTTGTTCCCACGATCCTGCTCGGTATCAGCCTCGTGAACGAGGCCACCAACCTTTATGATCAGATCAGCAGCGGGCAGATCAACATCGGCAAGATGATGCACGATCTGCACGCCGCCCTGCCCAACAGCGTTCAACGCTTCATCGCGCAATATGGCCTCACCGATTTCGGCAAGCTCCGCACCGAATTCGGCTCCAGCATTTCCAGCAGCCTGCAAAGCATCGCCGGGCGGCTGCTGACGATGGGTCAGGGCGCGCTGAGCTTCATCGCCGGACTGGGGGTCATGCTCTACCTCAGCTATTTCCTGCTGCGTGACGGCGAGCGGTACGGCAATCTCGTGCGCGATGCCTTGCCGCTGCGCGCCGATACGCGAGATTCGCTGATCCAGCATTTCCTGCTGGTCGTGCGCGCAACAATGCGCGGCACGGTAGTGGTCGCCGTGGTTCAGGGGCTTCTGGGCGGTGTGATCTTCTCGCTGCTCGGCATTGAGGGCGCGCTGATCTGGGGCGTGATGATGGGCTTTTTCTCGCTGTTGCCTGCTGTCGGTACCGGCATCATATGGGTGCCCACGGCAATCTACCTGTTCGCCGCGGGAGAGATGGGCAAGGCCGCGATCCTGGTGTTCTGCGGCGTGTTCATCATCGGCATGGTCGACAATGTCCTGCGCCCGATCCTGGTCGGCCGTGATACCCGGATGCCGGATTTCGTCGTGCTGATCGCCACGCTGGCAGGTCTTGAACTGTTCGGGCTCAACGGCTTCGTCGTCGGCCCTGTCATAGCAGCCCTGTTCATGGCGGTCTGGACCCAGCAACGCGAACGCAAGCTGGCGATGGCTGCGGCCGAAGAAAGTGCCCCCGCGCAGACGGACACGGCGCAATAGTGCAAAGAGGCGCTATAGCGTTCTGAGTTGCGACATGTTCCGTTCGTGTCGAGCCCTTCGACATGCTCAGGATAAACTCCGGGCTCTAGCCCGAAGTCGAGACACGCATCGCGCCTCGACTTCCATCGGCACAAAGCCCGTCGGCCCGGAAAAGAAAAAGGCCGGGAGGTTTCGCTCCCGGCCTTTTCCGTTCGTCCGGTCCTGAAAGGATCAGGCGCCGGCGACTTCCGTCGTGTCGATCTTGAGGCCCGGCCCCATCGACGAAGACAGCGAGATCTTCTTGACGTACTTGCCCTTGGCACCCGAGGGCTTCGCCTTGACGATCGCATCAACGAACGCGTCAAAGTTGGTCTTCAGATCAGCGTCCGAGAACGACATCTTGCCGATACCGGCGTGGATGATGCCCTGCTTCTCAACGCGGAACTCGATCTGGCCGCCCTTGGCGTCCTTCACAGCCTGTTCCACGTTCGGGGTCACCGTGCCCAGCTTCGGGTTCGGCATCAGGCCCTTGGGGCCCAGCAGCTTACCGAGACGGCCGACGACACCCATCATGTCCGGGGTGGCGATGACGCGGTCGTAGTCGAGGTTGCCGGCCTGCATGTCTTCCATGAGGTCCTCGGCGCCCACCTTGTCGGCACCGGCGGCGAGAGCGACCTCGGCCTTGTCCCCCTTGGCGAACACGGCGACCTTGACGGTCTTGCCGGTACCGGCCGGGAGCGAAACCATGCCGCGAACCATCTGGTCGGCGTGGCGCGGGTCGACGCCCAGGTTCATCGCGACTTCAACGGTCTCGTCGAACTTGGTGGTCTTGAGGTCACGCAGGGTCGTCAGCGCTTCTTCGACACCGTAGAGCTTCATGTTGTCGCCCAGCTTTTCGGTCAGCGACTTCTGCTTCTTGGTCAGCTTGGCCATGGAATCAGCCCTCCACCACTTCGAGGCCCATCGCGCGAGCGGAGCCTTCGATGATCTTCGTTGCGGCCTCGATGTCGTTGGCATTGAGGTCGGCCATCTTCACCTGCGCGATTTCGGCAAGCTTCGAGCGCTCGATCTTTCCGGCGGAAACCTTGCCGGGCTCCTTCGAGCCGGACTTGAGGTTGGCGGCCTTCTTGATGAGGAAGGTGGCGGGCGGAGTCTTGGTGACGAAGGTGAAGCTGCGATCCGCATAGACGGTGATGATGGTCGGGATCGGCATGCCCTTTTCCATCTCCTGCGTGGCGGCATTGAATGCCTTGCAGAATTCCATGATGTTCACACCGCGCTGACCCAGCGCCGGGCCGATCGGCGGCGACGGGTTGGCGGCGCCCGCGGGCACTTGCAGCTTGATATAGCCTTCAATTTTCTTGGCCATGAGAGGCCTCCTTTCACACTGTCGCTTCCGCTCCGGCATCTTCCGGGGCGAAAGCTCATGTTAAGCGGTCAGACGAGCGCCCGTGGGCGCCCTCCCGCACAGAATCGCAACGACCATCGAATCCCGTGGCCGCTCCGAAGGGCGCGCCCCTAACTGAAATCGGGAGAAAAGGAAAGCCTTATGCCGCGTGCAGCGTCGCGCCTCGCGCATGACGTTCCCACAAGGCCTTGATCGCACGGCGCGCGGGCATCTCGAAGAAGCGGTAGCACAAGTCGGAAACCAACAGCACAGCCGCCGCGAATGCCGCCGTCACGGCAAAGACAGTGCCCATACCGCCATCGAACGGCTTCCAGAGGGTCTCGGCAAAGACAAGCATCGGATAGTGCACGAGATAGATCGTATAACTACGATCCCCCAACCAGCGCATCGGCGCGCTTCCCATCCACGGCGCGCGCAGCGCCAGCAACAACAGAGCGGGCCAGGCATAGAGGCTCAGCGGCAGCAGCGAACTCATCTCTCCCATATCCAGCAGCAACCCGAACGCAAAGAAGCAGATCAGCAGCAGCGCCGGCATACGTGCCAGACGGCCGCGCAAGCGCCACAGCATCTGGCCGAAGAAGAAGCCGAACAGCCCGCTTGGCACGCCGTCACCCACCCACGGGCCGCCGGGACGCCCCTGCAATATGAAATGCGCCAGTGCCCCCAGGATCGCCAACGTCGTCACCCAGCGCAATGTGCGGCGCCCGCCGACCGCGCCGAGCGCGAACAGCACGTAACAGACCGCTTCCACCGATATGGACCACGCAGGCCCGTTGAACGTATGGCCAACGGGCTGGATAAACGCCTGCAGCATCAGGAGATGGGCGACGAAGGCCGGCAAGGTATTCGACGGAGCAGCCCAGAACAGAATGGCGCAGACAAACAGGGTCGCCAGATGCAGCGGATAGAGCCGCGCCAACCGCGCAACGGCGAAGCCGCCGAGCCTGCCGCGCGTCAGCCCTTCCCCGCGCAGATAGACATGCGCGAAGACATAGCCTGAAATGAGGAAGAACAGGTCGACCAGGCTCCAGCCCCAGGTCTGGAACCAGACCAGCAGGCGCGGGGCCTCGGCCCGTGTCGAGGCCGTGAACAGCGACTGGGCGTGATAGAGAAAGGCGACACCACAGGCGGCCAGACCGCGCAACCCGTCAAGCGGGCTCAGGCGCGCGGCCGGCGCATGCCCGAAGGATGGCTGCTCAGCGATAGTCTCCGACATAGGCGGGACGACTAGCGAACAGCGGTAATTTTATGGTTAACCGGCTCAGGTTAACCCGCTTGGGCCAGCCCGAACAGGCCAGCCCAGGCGCGGGGCCATTACTTGCTGAGTTCGACGTGCTCGAAATCGAGCTCGACCGGGGTCGCGCGGCCGAAGATCGAGACCGAAACCTTGACGCGGTTCTTGTCGAAATCGAGTTCCTCGACAATGCCGTTGAAGCTCGCGAAGGGGCCGTCCAGCACTTTGACCGAATCGCCGATCTCGTAATCGATGCTGACCTGCTGGCGCGGCGCGGCGGCAGCGGCCTCGGCAGCGCCGAAGTAGCGCGCGGCTTCCGATTCGCTGATCGCCTGCGGCTTGCCGCTGGCGCCAAGGAAACCCGTCACCTTCGGCGTGTTCTTCACGAGGTGATAGATATCGTCGTTCATCGCCAGCTTGGCGAGCACATAGCCGGGCATGGTCTTGCGCTCGACCTGGACCTTCTTGCCGCGCTTCACTTCGGTGATAGTCTCGGAAGGAACCTGCACGTCCTCGACGAGCTGCGACAGGCCCATCCGCTCGGCTTCGGACAGGATCGCTTCCTTCACCTTGTTCTCGAAGCCGGAATAGGCGTGGATGATGTACCAGCGGGCCATGGATCTCTCTTCGTCTCTCTAATCAGGCAATCACAGCAGCGACAGGAGCGAGCTGACGACCCAGCCGAACAGCGCGTCAATGCCCAGGAAGAACGTGGCCAGCAGCACCGTCATGATGCCGACGAAAATCGCGGTGACCACCGTTTCCTGGCGCGAAGGCCAGTAGATCTTGCGTGCTTCCGACTGGACCTGGCGCATGAATTCGCCGGGATTGATCTTGGCCATATCGCTCTCGTGTCTCTTTGCCTGATTGCCTAAGCAAAAAATATCTCGTCACTTCCGGCTAGGGGACATCGCCGCCCCGGCCGAGGCCGGGAGGGGCAAATCAGATCCTCATGTCGGAAGAGATGGGGGATTTAGCTCCCGTCGGCGGGATTTGCAAGGTCCACCGCGTCGGGAAGGCGCGCCAGAAACGAGTTGGGCGTGCTGAACACGATCCGCGCGCCGTCGGGCACCGCAACCGGATGGACATCGCCGATGAACCACAGATAGTCGGCATGGCGGGCCGGCTTGAATTTCCGAAGGTCGATCCGCTGGTTGGACGAGAACAGGATTCGCTGCGTCGGATCGTTGAAGCGGTACCTGGTCTCGCGCATCGCCAGCATGTGCACGTCAGGCAGCGCGAAGTTCGAATTTTCCATCGCGCTGCGCCGGACCACGGCATAGCTGCCGAAGTGCTCGAACGGGCCGAAGCGCCACTGCGAGCGCGGGATTGCCACCGCCGTCGCGACACGCGCGCCTTCGGGCACATGGTCGAGCGCGGCGATCATCTGGCGCGCGGTCTGCGCATCCTGATACCAGACCGTCGTCGTCACCGCGATTCGTGCCGTGAACAGCAATCCGGCAAGCGCCATGCCCCAGCGCGGTGCCGGCCAGTCGATCGCAAGGCAGGCGACCAGCAGCGCGGCGGTGCTGAGGCGATAATCGGCATAGTCTCCGCCGAAGATCTGGCGCGGCACGACCAGCGTCAGAATCAGCAGCAGCAGCGCCGCCCAGCCCGCCCGCGCATCGAAACGCTTCGAGATCAGCGCAAAGGCGATCACAGCCACCACCAGGCACAGGCTGGCGATGTCGAACACCTGATCGTAGCTGCGCATCGCCTTGTAGAGGATCGCCCATTTGTATTCGAGCACGCCCCAGCGACCGTAGGACACCTGCGAATTGGCACCCATTCCCGCCAGCATCGGCACCAGCGGGAAAACCAGCGGCCAGGGCTTGGTGAACGGGCGCCAGTCCCGCCAACTGCGACGCTTGCTCCATTCGTAGCCGAAAACCAGCACACCCATGATGCCCCAGCCCGAAACGTGGCAAAGCCACACCACGAAAGCCAGCGGTACGCAGATCACATGACGCCAGGCGGATCCTTCCATCCGAACCCAGAGCGCAAAAACGAACAGTGCCATCGCCAGCGACAGCGAATAGTTGAGAAAGCCCATCAGCAGCGAGGGCGACCAGATCATCGCGAACGCGAGAATCGCACCCACACCGATGCGCTTGCGCAGGCTCCAGGCCACCGCCATGATCGACAGACCGGTGAAGAAAGGGATCGCAGCGACGATCAGCCGCCCCGCCTGCTCCAGCCCGAATATTGGGGCCAGCGGCACCATCAGCAATTCCGCGCCGAGATTGCCGGTCCATTCCCATTTGAACAGGAAATAATAGGTCAGCCAGGGATCGCTGCCGTGATCGAGCAGGACCTTGAACCCTGCGAGATGCGAGGGATAGTCTGTCATCTGCGGCGCCCAGGCCACGATCACCGGCAAAGAGGCGAGGATCGAAAGGAACAGGCCCAGCCAGAGGGCCCAGTACCGTTTTCTGCGATAGGCGGCGTCGGTTTCGCTCACCTCGGGCTGCGCCGTTCCGTGCATCTACGACCGAATCTTTCCTTGTTACACCGTCGCCAGAGCGAATTTCCCTGCGCCAGGCCCACGCGCGAATCGCCAGAACGCCGCTCTCCTAGCCGCCCCCGGACAATTGGCAAGCGATGCGCACGCTACAGGCTTCCCGACCCGTCGCAAATACGGGCCTTTCCGGTTGCGATTCGCCCGCCGGACGGGCGGGAACAACGCGATTTCGGGAAGAGACTGGCAGGAGTGGCAGGATTCGAACCCGCGGCCCTCGGTTTTGGAGACCGATGCTCTACCAACTGAGCTACACTCCTGCGGGTGCGGGAGCCTCTAGAAGGAGATGCGCAGGATTACAAGTGTGCGCCAACAAGATATTCGCACGGCATTCCTTTTGCTACGATAAGCCCATGCATGCTCCGCGACACCCGGCCATGATCGAGCCCGAACTGCTGATGCTGGCCTATCGCAGCGGGATATTCCCGATGGCAGACAGCCGCGAGGACCCGGAAATTTTCTGGGTGGAGCCGCGCCTGCGCGCGATTCTTCCGCTGGACGGCTTCCACTTGTCCCGCTCGCTGGCGCGTACATTGCGGCGCGGCCGGTTCACCGTGACCTGCAACGCGGCTTTCAGCGCCGTAATGGATGCCTGCGCTGCCCCGCGCGCACCGCAGGCTGGGGAAGACGAAGAGGAGGAGGAGGAGGACGACGACGACGGCAGCCGCAGCTGGATCAGCCACCGCATCCAGGCAAGCTATGAAAACCTGCACCGGCTGGGCTCAGCGCATTCGAGAGAATGCTGGCAGGAAGCCGCCGACGGCAGCGGGCGGACACTGGTGGGCGGCCTCTACGGCGTCGGGTTCGACCGGGTGTTTTGCGGGGAAAGTATGTTCAGCCGCGTACCCGATTCCTCGAAAGTGGCGCTGGCCTGGCTGGTCGCGGCTTTGCGCCGGGGCGGTACGGAATTGCTGGATTGCCAGTTCATGACCCCGCACCTGGCCTCTCTCGGCGCGGTCGAGATGGGTCAGCAGCGCTACGTCGCACTGCTCAAGGCGGCTCAGTCGGGCTCCGGGGGCGGTTCAGGTGTTGCTGCCGAAGGTGCGGGCGATGTACTCGGCCTGCCCGACGCTTTCGCCGCGCTTCTGGAAGATGCCGAAGCAGCAGGGCTCGCATCCTCGCCCGGGAACTTCATCGCGCAGGCCTTGACCCAGACATCATAGACCGGGTGCTCGACGACATTGAGGCCGGGCGAATTCCTGAACAGCCAGCCCGAAAACACTTTGTGCCAGGCCAGCTTGTCCTTGGCGCTCGCCCGCTCTTCCACGAAGACCTGCACGAAAGCGCCCTCTTCCTCCGGATGCTCCCAGGGCAGCGTCTTCTCGCACGTGGCGACTTTGACCACCAGATTGCCCAGGCGTTTCGATTCGCCCGGCTTCATCACCAGATCCTGCGTCAGGTTGTTACGCTTGTTGAGCACGCCCAGCGTAACCACGCGGTCCTTGTTGGGCGTGCCGATATGCTGACCGCGCTCGGCCTGGGCTGGCCCCGCCTGCATGCCCGCGATGGCATCGGGAATGGAGGTATCCTGATCTTCCGGCTTGGGCTCACCGCCTCCGCAAGCGGCCAGCAGCGAGAGCGAGACGAAAAGCGGCAGATATGCGGCGGCCCGCTTCACGGGACCGGTCCTCAGCCTTCCGGCGACCAGGCTTCGTAGTCACCCGTCGCAGCCGCACGATGGCCGCCCCGCTCCAGCGCGCCCTGCGGACGATAGGCCTTCACCGTGCCGGTGGCATTGGGCGTATAGTCGGCTTCCCAGATCCGCGGCGGCGCCAGGTGGCTTTCCGGCACGTCATCATAGGAATGATGCAGCCAGCCGTGCCATTCTGACGGCACGTTGCTGGCGTCGTTGGCACCGGCATAGATCACCCAGCGCTTGTCGTACCCCTCGACCGTCTTTGCTTTGTTCGAGCGGTAGTACTTGTTGCCCTGCGCGTCGGTGCCGACGTGCTCGCCGTTCATGGCACTGAAGAGCGAGGTGCCAATGGTGGCGCCGTCCCACCAGGTGAAGATCTTGCCGAGGATTCCCATGAGCCGCGCGTTAGCCCTTCTCCCCCCATCAAGGCAAGCGTGTTGACGCGCCCTCACCGATTTGATCCCCGGCCGCCCGGCAGATAGGCTGACACGCCATGAATCAGGAGCAGTCCCCTGCCCCCGCCGTCGAGACGAACGTACCGGCCCGCCTCGACCGCCTGCCCTGGACGGGCTTACACTGGCTCGTGCTGGTCGCGCCGGGAATCACCTGAATTCTCGACGGTCTGGAAGTGACGCTGTCCGGCTAGGTGGCCCCGCGCCTTGCCGCATATCCCCTACCCGCCTAGGGCAAACCGGAAAGGGTCGTACACGCCGGGGGAAAGCCATGACCATTCACTTCGATTGCACGCAATGCGGCAAGTGCTGCCATAACCTGCGGCTTACGCTCAGCGTGGACGAGGCGATCGTCTGGGCCGGGCGCGGGCACACTGTGCAATTGCTGACCGAAGCGCTGCCATGGGTCGGCGATCCCGATCCGGCAGACGCCCCGGCGCTTTACCGGCATGATCGCTCGTTTCCGGCCGCAAGCGGCACGGCCCCGTTTCGCATCACAGTCATCCCGGTTGCCTATCACGACGGTGCATGCCCTCACCTGCAGCAGGACATGCGCTGCGGCAACTATGCCGAGCGGCCGCGTATCTGCCGGATCTATCCGCTGGAGGCCCGGCCTTTCACCGATCTGCGTCCGGAAAACCGCCTTTGCCCGCCCGAGGCCTGGTCTTGCGAATTCCCTGTGCTGGAACGCGGCGGCGAAATCGCCGATCCGGAGGCAGCCCGTATCGTCGCCGCGCACCGGCAGGCCGCCGCCGCAGATGTTTCGGTGCTGGCGGCAGCCTGCGACGCGCTGAGCCTCTCCACGGCGGCTTTCGCCAACGAGGGGCTTGCCGTTCATGTCCCGGAGCCGCTGGATCTCGCGCAAACCCTGCGCGCGGCACGCGACGGAGAGCGGAAACCGGCCGAGGCGCAGCCGTGGACGATCGTCACCAATCGCCGCTCGACCTTCTCGATGCTGACCGATGCCGGATGCGATGCCGCCCTGGTGCAACAGGGACCGGGCTATCTCGGCTCCTTCGCCGACGAACGCTGAGGTTATCCTGTCCGGGACCGGCGCCTTACCATGTCACTGTATCGCCGGACCCGATTCCCAGTTCCCCGGCGCGGCCACCGTTGAGTTCCAGCACGGCTCCCACCGCCCCCGCTGAACGCAGCGGCGTCTTGTCATATGGCACGGCATTCGCCGCGATGTTGAGGATCCGACGATCGGGGCCGATGAAGACAATATCGAGCGGAATCACGGTATTCTTCATCCAGAACGCCACGCGGCGCGGCCGGGAGACGGGGAAGATCATGCCTTCATCCGCGCCCATTGCGGTCCGGAACATCAGGCCCTTTTTCTGCTCTGACCCGCTCTTTGCCACTTCGACGCGGAACGTATGCGTCCTGCCGCCCGATGCGACCGTCAGCGGAATCACCGGCAGGCCGGAAACCGGATGCATATCGGTCTGCGGT
Source organism: Novosphingobium sp. (assembly GCA_037384205.1). Taxonomy (GTDB): domain Bacteria; phylum Pseudomonadota; class Alphaproteobacteria; order Sphingomonadales; family Sphingomonadaceae; genus Novosphingobium. The sequence goes on from JARROF010000012.1 coordinate 25,533, forward strand.
GCCGCAGTGGCGGTCGCGGCTTCCGGCGTGGCTTGCGACCATGCGGCGGCAGGCAGGAGCACAGGAACCAGCAGCAGGGCCGCAAGCGTGCAAATCAGACGCATTCAATCATCTCCGAATGCCGAATCGGCCCATTCCTCGACCGCCTCGGGGTCGTTCGCATCGATGATCCGGCACGCGATGTCGAGCGAATGCCCTGCCCGCAGCATCGCCGCGATCTGCTTTTCGCGCTTCGCCCGGTCGACCGGCCCGGCTGCGAAAGGCCCGAAGCGCCGCCGCCGTGCCAGCACCAGTGCAGCACGGCGCTGTTCGCTCTCGCCGGGGCGGACTTCGGCACGCAAGTCCTCCTCGATTCCCGCCTGCCCCAGCGCCTCGCCCACGCGCCGTGCGCCATAGCCGCGCCGCAGCAAACGACCCGCCTTCGTCCGCGCCCAGGCCGCATCATCGACATAACCCAGTTCGACATAGCGGCTGACAAGCGCCTCCACCGGCGGCGCGCGCCCGCTTTCCCCTTCATCGTCCCAGCCCCGCTCGCGGATCTTGCGATGAAGGTAACCATGCAACTTGGCTTGCGTCGTGGCAAAACGCGCGACATAGGCCAGCGCCAGTTCCTCCAGGCGGTGGGCATTCAGGGGCAGTGGATTGCGACGCTTGACCGACATCTTGCCCTATTCGTGCCACACTCCGCTCAGAATGGGGAGTGCGCGTGGGATCATGCGGAGCCGACGGGCTATCACCGGTGCAGGAAACATCGGTCAGAAGCCCCGGATTTCGCAGGAATAATGGTATAACAACAACGGGTTATTAATGATGGCCGACACCGTCAGCGTAGTGCCGAACTTCGGACAGGCACTTGCAGCGACGCCAAACGACGACGCGCTGCCGCGCCGTTTTGCCGATTTCGACACCTTTTGCGAAGCTCTCGACTATGCGGCGAAGGGCCAGCGCGGGTTCAATTTTCACGATCCGCGCGGCGCTCTGAAGCGCCCCTATCCCTTCCGCGAACTGCGGGAAGATTCGCTGGCAGTGGCCTATGCGCTCGTCGCGCGCGGTATCAAGCCAGGGGATCGCATCGCGCTCATCGCCGAGACCGGGCCGGACTTCGCCGCCCTGTTCTGCGGCACTGTCTATGCCGGTGCATGGCCTGTGCCGCTGCCGCTGCCGACCAGCTTCGGCGGCAAGGACAATTATATCGAGCAGCTCGCCGTCCAGCTTTCCAGCTCGGACCCGACGATGCTGATCGGACCGGACGAGATCACCGAAATGACCGCCTCCGCTGCCGCGCGGCAGGGTTGCGGCCATGCGACATGGGCGGATTTCGCGACAAAGGACGCCGCGCCCTGCGATCTGCCGGACGTGAACCCCGACGACATCTGCTACCTGCAGTATTCGAGCGGCTCGACCCGCTTCCCGCACGGTGTGGCCGTCACTCATCGCCAGCTTCTGGCCAACCTTTCCGCGCACAGTCACGGCATGCAGCTCGAAGCGCAGGACCGCTGCATTTCCTGGCTGCCCTGGTATCACGACATGGGTCTGGTCGGCTGCTTCCTCTCGCTGATCGCGAACCAGGTTTCGGGCGATTATCTCAAGACCGAGGATTTCGCCCGCCGCCCCTTGGCCTGGCTGGATATGATCACGCGGAACGAGGGCAACTCGATCTCCTATTCGCCGACTTTCGGCTATGATATCTGCGCCCGCCGCATCTCCACGCAGACGGCGGTCTCCGAGCGTTTCGACCTGTCGCGCTGGCGGCTGGCGGGCAACGGCGCCGACATGATCCGTCCGGACGTGATGCAAAGCTTCGTCAATGCTTTCGCCGATGCCGGTTTCAATGCGAGCGCGTTCCTGCCGAAAAGGGCGAAAGCCTTGCCGACCACAAGATCGGCAAAGTCTGGTGCCGCGGCACCAGCGTAATGCACTCCTATTTCCGCGATCCCGAAGCGACGGCGGAATGCATGGTCGATGGCTGGCTGGACACCGGTGACATGGGCTACATGGCCGATGGCTACCTGTTCATCGTGGGCCGTGCCAAGGACATGATCATCATCAACGGCAAGAACCACTGGCCGCAGGACATCGAATGGGCCGTTGAGCAGCTTCCCGGCTTCAATCACGGCGACATCGCCGCGTTCTCGGTCGAGATGGAAAACGGCGAGGAAGCGCCCGCTGTGCTGGTCCATTGCCGCGTCTCCGATCCGGACAAGCGCATCGAACTGCGAGACCAGATCCGTGACAAGGTCCGCTCGATCACCGGCATGCACTGCGTGGTCGAACTGGTGCCACCCAAGAGCCTGCCGCGCACCAGTTCGGGCAAGCTCAGCCGCGCCAAGGCCAAGAAGCTTTACCTCTCCGGCGAGATCGAGCCTTTCAAGCTTGCCGCCTGAGCAGTCTCACGAGGTGACGAAAGGCGGGCCGGAAGCGCAAGCTTTCGGCCCGTTTTCTTTACCGCACGCGAAAACCTCGCGTAATCATATGGTCCGATCGAGTTCCAGATAATCGCGCGGGATACGCAAGCTGGCAGCCGCGATCCGGGTTTCGCGCAGGAACAGCAGAAACACGGTCGTGCCGATGAACAGACCGCTCAGCGCCAACAGGCGCATGGCCTACCCAATCAGACTGATACGCTTGTCAACCATGCGAATTTCCAGCACGACCATATCGTGTTCGGCGTCCTCGGTGGTCGCATAGCATTCCTGCAACACCCGCGCCCGGTCTACCACGCGGCTGCAGCGGGCCGTCAGCAGGTTGAGGATATTGCCGATCGCGGCCAGCAGAACACCGGTGCGAGTGCAAGCTGAATGGCCTGGGCAATCATGGCGCCCCTGTCTTTATCAGGCGCTGCCGGCTCTGGCGAGCAGGCACACACTGTCATCCGCGAACGCAACATCCTGCAATGCCAGGGCAAGCGCGCAGCCGCCCGGAGCAATCGTTTCGCCCCCCACCTGCACTGTACCGGACCGCGGGATGACCAGCAGGGCTCCGGGATAGCGCGCGGCGACTTCGCCGGAAGGCGCTCCCTCGACCTGATCGAGCAGGAATATGGGCCCGTTGACAAGTCGCTTCGTCCCGTGCGCCGGAACCACCTGATGCCAAGCCGCCAGATCGTATATCTCGCCCTTCGCGAGGGTCACAGCTTCTTCCAGATGCAGCGCGCGCGGCCGGCCATAGTCGAACAGGCGATAAGTGATGTCGGAGTTCTGCTGCACTTCGATCAGGCTCACTCCGGGCCCGATAGCATGGACCGTGTTCGCCGGGATGTAAAAGAAATCGCCGGGCTTCACCGCATGCCAGGTCAGCAGGTGTTCGATAGACCCGTCGAGCGCGGCGGCGCGCATCGCCTCTTCGCTGACCGCGCTGTCGAACCCGATCCCGACTGTCGCGCCGGGCCCGGCCGCGACGACCAGCCAGCATTCCTCCTTGCCCTGTCGCCCGATCCCCTTGGCCAGCGTTTGCGCGTCGGACGGATGAACGAAGATGTACTTCACCAGCAGATCGGGCAATTCCGTTGGCGGCTCAAACCAGATCTCGCCGATGCGTTTCCCGGCAGAGGCGATGAAAGGCGCCGGTAACACATCCATGCCCCATGGCTTTTCCACCTGCCGGTTGGGGAGCGCCCCGACTACGCTGCCCCCCGTCACTGGTTTACGGCCCCCTCCAGCTTGCCGACTTTCTGGACACCGGCAAGGGTCGTAATCATCACGTCGTTGCCATCGACCACAACGATGATGTCCTCAAGGCCTATGGCAGATACACGCGGTCCGTCGCTGTCGATCAGCACATTGCGGCAATCCACCAGTTCGGCCTTGGCCTGGCCCCGCACCGAATTGCCATCGGCATCGCGCGGCAGAGCATCGTGCAGGGCATGCCAGTTTCCGATGTCTGACCACCCCATGTTTACCGGCACCATGGCCGCGTGGTCGGTATTCTCCATCACTGCATAGTCGACGGAATCGCTTTCGGTCGTAGCGAAAATTTCCGCATCGGGATGGAAGCGCTGCCCGTCGCTATGGCCCTTCGCCACAGCATCGGCCACGCTCGCGGCGATCTGCGGGCGATGTGCCGCCAACTCATCAAGGAAGGTCCTGACCCGAAACGCGAAGATGCCGCCGTTCCAGGCATAGCCACCATCGGCAAGGAACGCCCTGGCCCGCTCCAGATCCGGTTTTTCCACGAATTGCGCAGTCCGGTAAGCCCGCTCGCCGATCGGCTCCCCTTGCTTGAGATAGCCGAAACCGGTTTCGGGCGCGGTCGCCTCAATGCCGAAGGAAACAAGCCAGCCGCCTTCCGCAAGGCCGGCGGCCGTTCGTGCCGCCTGCGCAAATGCCTGCGCATCGCCGATATGATGGTCGCTGGGACAGATCAGCATGATGGCATCGTCAGGAAGGCGGCAAGCCGCAAGGGCAATCGCCGCGGCCGTATTCCTGGCAACAGGCTCGACAATGACTTGCGCGCCGTCGATGCTGCCGAGTTGCCGCTCGACATGTTCAAGATGCTTGTGCCCCGTCACCACGATCGGAGGCGAAAAGCCGCCATCCACGGGACAACGGGCCAGCGCAGCCTCGAACAGAGTCTGGTCCCCGACGAGTGGGAGAAAGGGCTTCGGCATGCTCGCCCGGCTGCGTGGCCAGAGGCGAGTGCCGTTGCCGCCGCACAAGATTACTGGAACGATGTCTGGCATGTTTTCCGTTTCTTACGAACATCCGAAACCTAGGCTGTATTACCGGCTATGAGTTTCTTTGCAACGGTCGCGCATGACAAGCCCTGTCACCGGCA
>JARROF010000013.1:0-24314 GCA_037384205.1 Novosphingobium sp.
TTCGGCGTCGGCCCGGCCGCATTCGGATCGCGGTTGAGGTCTTCCTTGGTGCTGCTGAGGAAAGCGGCGATGCCGCGTACCAGACTGACCACGACCATGATCATCAGCACGACGATGATGGGGACAAGAATATAGTTCATGCCCCCGTATCTAGGGCCTGTGACAGCGAAATGCCAGCCGGGAAGTGGCCTGCGCGCAGCGCATCGGCGATGGCGCGCCCGTCCTCGCCCGCACGCCGCCGGTCTCCCAACGAAGGCGAACCGCGCCGTTTGGCCAGCTTCCTGCCGTCCGCTTCCACCAGCAGACCATGGTGATGCCAGACCGGCATCGGCAGGGCGAGCAGGGCCTGCAGCAGCCGGTGGACGTGGCTGGCGGGAAACAGGTCCATCCCGCGCGTGACCAGCGCGATGCCGTCGGCGGTGTCATCAAGCGTCGCGGCCAGGTGATAGCTGGCGGGCAAATCCTTGCGCAGCAGTACCACATCGCCGAAAATCTGCGGGGTGGCGGCCTGCATTCCAGCGCATTCGTCCTCCCATTCGAGCGGCCCCGCGATCTCCATGGCCCGGGTGACGTCAAGCCGCCAGGCGGCGCCTTCGGGGTCCACGTCCCGGTGGCGGCAGGTGCCGGGATAGACCGGGCCGTCCGGCCCCATGACGGCTGCGGCAGCGGCGATTTCGGCGCGAGTGCAGCGGCAGGGATAGAGCAGGCCCATGGCCTTGAGCCGCTCGCCGGCCTCCGCATAGCTGGCGAGGCGCCGGGACTGGAAGCCCACTTCGCCGTCCCAGCCCAGCCCCAGCCATTCGAGATCGCGCAGGAATTCTTCAGTGTATTCCGCGCGGCTGCGCTCTCCGTCGATATCCTCGATCCGCAGGCGGAACGTGCCGCCCCTTTCACGCGCCAGATCGTGGGCGACCACGGCGGCATAGGCATGGCCCAGATGCAGCGGGCCATTGGGGCTGGGGGCAAAGCGGGTCACGATCACGACTGGCCCTGCTTACTGTTCTGAGGCCGCACCGCAAGCATTCGAGTCCCTGGCCATTTGAGGTGATGGCCATCCGGGGCTGTGGATTGTCAGCGTGTTGCCATATTGCCTGCTTGACGAGGACTCGCGCAAATGCTGGATATACTCCCATGCATTGCCATCAAACCGCAATGGCGGCCTGCGACAGGAGGCCATGCTCAAGTCGGAGCTGATAGAGCGCGCGGCTCGGTTCCGCAGCGCGGAGGATGATCCCTCCCGAAGTCTTTCAGACTGCCCTGCCCTGGTGCTGAACGCGGACTACACCCCGCTTTCGTACTCTCCTCTCAGCCTCTGGCACTGGCAGACCGCGATCAAGGCCGTGTTGCTGGAACGGGTGGATATCGTTTCCAGCTACGACCGTGCCGTGCACAGCCCCAGCTGGACGATGCAGATCCCATCGGTGATCGCCCTGCGGCAATATGTGAAGCCCAGCGAATTTCCGGCTTTCACCCGGTTCAACCTGTTCCTGCGCGACCGGTTTTCCTGTCAGTACTGCGGCAGCCCGCACAATCTGACGTTCGACCACGTCGTCCCGCGCCGTCTGGGCGGGACGACGAGCTGGGAAAACATCCTCACCGCCTGCGCGCCGTGCAACCTCAAGAAGGGCGGCCGCACGCCCAAACAGGCGCACATGCCCCCGCTGGTCCAGCCAATCCGCCCGACCAGCTGGCAACTGCAGGAACGCGGCAAGGCCTTCCCGCCGAACTATCTGCATGAGACGTGGCGCGACTGGCTCTACTGGGACATCGAATTGGAGGAATAGGCTTTGGGCATCAGCCGGAATCAGGTGATCATGACCCCGACCCGACTGCTTTACTCTCCTATGCGCAGATGTTGCGAGCGCTCTCGGGCTGGCTCGACAAAGCTCAGAAACAGCTCTTGGAACGGCTGGCTCCGGACATGTACCCTCTTTCAAGCCAGGTCTGCTTTGTGTGCCGCAGGCCCTGGAAGCGACATTCCACCTACGCGGCGAGCCGATACCCGAAGCGCTGAACCGGTTGGCGGCGGAAGGACGGAGCGCAGGGCTGAGTGCGGCCTACTCTCAGCCATCCACCCCCGCATCCACAGCACTTGCCACGGCCACGTCCATCGTCACATTGCCTGCGGTGCGCATGATGTCGGGCAGCATTTCCACGGCTACCAGAATGCCCAGCGGCCAGAGCGGCACGCCCATGGCTGCCGCGATCGGGCCGGTGGAGGCGATGAAGCTGAGGGTGCCGGGCAGCGAAACGGTGCCGAACGTCGTTACGAATGCCACCAGCGCGCCTGCCGCGATGGCCGTTGGCGTCAGCGTGTGCCCTGCCAGGTGCGCGGCGTAGATGGCAACGCCCATGTTCATCGCCGGCCCGGTCGAACGGAACAGGGTGATGGCGAGAGGTAGTACGAATTCGCTGGTAGTGTTCCGGATTTCCAGCTTGCGGCATGAGGCCAGCATCGTTGGCAGGCTGGCGAGCGAGCTTTGCGTGGAGATTGCCACCACTTGCGCGGGTAGGACGGAACGGGCGAAAGCGCCCGGCCCTTTGCGCCCGGCCAGTGCGGCGAGCGGGTAGGCGCCGAGCAGAAAGGCTGCGCCCAGCGAAGCGACCAGCAGGACATAGTGTACCAGAGTACTGATCGCGGCGAGGCCGCTGGTGGCCGAAAGCGAGAGGCCCAGCGCGAAAACGCCCAGCGGCGCCACTTTCAGCACCCAGCCGATTACGACGATCATCGCGCCGGTCAGTCCTTCGAACAACAGGGCAAGGTGGCGGCGCGGCTCTTCGGCTAGGCGGGTGGTCGCGGTGGCGAAGAGAGCGATGAATACGATCACCGGCAACATCGCGTCGTCGGCTGCTGCAGTGAACACGTTGGACGGCACCAGCGAGCCGAGGAAGTCGCCGAGGCCCGGCAGCGGTGCATCCGGCGCGGCCGCGGCATGGGGCAGGGCGATGGCAGGGGGCGGAAACAGCTTCAGGAATAGCGGCATCAGCATGCCGCCCAGAATCGCGCTCGCCGCCAGCACGCCGACGATCAGGCCCAGCGTGCGCCGGGCCATGGCACCGGCATTAGCGGCGGCGGCCATCTCGATGATGCCGGTAAACAGGAGCCCTGCCACCAGTGGCAGGATCGTCATCTTCAGGGCCTTGAGCCAGAACGCGCCCAAGGGGCCGGCAATAGCGAGAAGCGGAGGTAGCGCCGGGGTGCCCTTGAGTACAACGCCGATCACCAGTCCTGCGATCAGTCCGCCCAGCGTGAGCATGCCCGGTACGCGAATTTCGGGCATGTACCCTGCACTGCTGTTTTCTGTCATGCGATCCCTTGCTGTGTCGAGACGCGTGACATTATCAGTCTGTCGCGACATAGCAATTTGCCAGAAAGGTGAGAGGGGATAGAGCGTCGCCATGAGCAAGCAGTTCTTCGGCACCGACGGCATTCGCGGCCGCACCAACCAGGGCGCGATGACCGCTGCCACCGCCATGAAAGTCGGCCAGGCGGCCGGCACCCGCTTTCTGCGCGGCACGCACCGTCACCGTGTGGTGATCGGCAAGGACACGCGCCTGTCCGGTTACATGCTGGAAAACGCATTGGTGGCAGGGTTTACCAGTGTGGGCATGGACGTGGTGCTCACCGGTCCGCTGCCGACCCCGGCGATCGCGCTGCTGACGCGGGAATTGCGTGCCGATGTGGGCGTCATGATCTCGGCCAGCCATAACCCCTATGAGGATAACGGCATCAAGCTGTTCGGCCCCGATGGCTTCAAGTTGTCCGATGAGGACGAACTGGCGATCGAAGCGATGCTGGCGCAGGACCTGACACTTGCTGACTCCTCCGATATCGGCCGGGCCCGCCGCATCGAGGACGCGCGTGGGCGCTATATCCATGCGGTGAAGGCATCGCTTCCTTCAACCGTGCGGCTCGACGGGCTCAAGATCGCCGTCGATTGTGCCAATGGTGCAGCCTATCAGGTGGCGCCTTCGGCTTTCTGGGAGCTGGGGGCAGAGATTATCGCTGTCGGCGTCAATCCCAACGGCAAGAACATCAATGACCGCTGCGGCTCCACGCATGTGGACCTGCTGCAGGAGACGGTCGTCTCTTCGGGCGCGGATATCGGCATTGCGCTCGACGGCGATGCCGACCGGCTGATCGTGGTCGACGAGAAGGGGCAGGTCGTCGACGGCGATCAGATCATGGCGCTGATCGGCACCCAGATGGCTGCGCGCGGGAAATTGCGCGGTGGAGGTGTGGTGGCCACGGTCATGTCGAACCTCGGCCTCGAGCGGTTTCTGCAGGGACAAGGGTTGACGCTTGAGCGTACCAAGGTGGGGGACCGCCATGTGCTCGAACGCATGCGGCAAGGGGGGTTCAATGTGGGCGGCGAGCAGTCAGGCCATATGATCCTGCTCGATCATGCCACCACGGGGGACGGCACGGTGGCGGCGTTGCAAGTGCTGGCCGCTCTGGTGCAGTCCGGCCAGCGAGCGAGCGCGCTGCTGCACATGTTCGATCCGGTGCCGCAACTGCTGCGTAATGTGCGGTTCTCGGGCGGAAAGCCGCTGGAGGCAGGCCGGGTGAAAGCCGCGATTGCCGATGCCGAGGCTGCGCTGGACGGCAGGGGCCGGCTGGTGATCCGCCCCTCGGGTACCGAGCCGGTGATTCGCGTCATGGCCGAAGGTGACGACGCGGATGAAGTGGAAGCGGTCGTGGCCTCGATTTGTCAGGCCGTCGAGGAGGCTGCGGTCTGATCCTCCGTCAGGTTCAGGACGAACGGAGAAACCATATGCTGGAAATGCGCCCAGATTGCGAACGCTGCGGCACCGATCTGCCCGCCGAGGCGCCTGGCGCCTTCATCTGCAGTTTCGAATGCACCTTCTGCGCAGAATGCGCGGAGGATCTGGACGATTTGTGTCCCAACTGCGGCGGCGAACTGGTCGACCGTCCGACGCGGGCGAAGACGCATCACGATGCTCATCCGCCCTCGAAAGTGCGGAATTATAAGGAATAGGCGGCGCGTGATTGTATCCTGAGCTTGCCGAAGGATATCCATGCAAACTAGCGTGCCGCCATGCAGCCTCCTCCCCGTATCCTTTCCATTGCCGGTTCCGACAGCTCCGGCGGCGCCGGTATTCAGGCAGACATCAAGACCGTGACCATGCTCGGTGGCTACGCCATGACCGCGATTACTGCAGTTACGGCGCAGAACACGCTGGGGGTGGCCATGATCGAGGCGCCTTCACCGGGTATGGTGGGTGCGCAGATCGATGCCTGCGTGTCGGATATCGGTGTCGATGCCGTGAAGATCGGCATGCTTGGCTCGCCGGCTATCGCGCACGCAGTAGCGGACCGGCTCGAGATTCTCGGCGTGCCGGTCGTGTTCGATCCGGTCATGATTGCCACCAGCGGTGCGGTGCTGGCCGATGCGGATACCGTGGAGGCCTTTACCCGGTTGATGGCCCTTGCCACGCTGACCACGCCCAACGTTTCCGAACTGGAAGCACTGGGAGGGGATGACGCGCTGGCCGTGCGGGGCATCGCATATCTGGCCAAGGGCGGCGATGCCGATGGCGACATGGTGGAGGACCGGCTCGTCGTGCCCGGATGCGAACCCGTGGTGTGGAGCGCGCCGCGCATCGATACCCGGCACAATCATGGCACCGGGTGCACATTGTCGAGTGCGATTGCGACCGGTCTGGGGGCCGGTCTGGGGCTGGAAGAGGCGGTCGCGCAAGGTCGTGAATTCGTCCGTGCGGCGCTGGGGGCCGCGCCCGGCTATGGGAACGGGCACGGACCGATGGGGCATCATGCGGTGCGGCAGGCCGGGCGCAAGGCACCCGGCCGTTCCTGAGGCTCTCAGCCCAGCGCGATATCCGGGGCGTCTTCCTGCTTCATGCCCACGGTGTGATAGCCTGCATCGACATGATGCGTTTCACCGGTCACACCGGAAGACAGGTCCGAAAGGAAATAGAGTCCCGCGCCGCCGACATCGTCGATCGTGACGTTGCGGCGCAGCGGCGAGTTCAGCTCGTTCCACTTGAGGATATAGCGGAAATCGCCGATGCCGCTGGCGGCCAGTGTCTTGATCGGGCCGGCCGAGATTGCATTGACGCGCACGCCGTCCGGGCCGCAGTCATTGGCGAGGTACTTCACCGAGGATTCCAGAGCGGCCTTGGCGACGCCCATCACGTTGTAGTGCGGCACGACCTTTTCGGCGCCGTAATAGGTCAGCGTCAGGATCGATCCGCCGCTGGACATCATCGGCATCGCCCGCTTGGTGACGGCGACGAGGCTGTAGGCCGAAATGTTCATCGTCATCAGAAAGTTGTCGAGCGTGGTGTCGTAGAACTTCCCGCGCAGCTGATTCTTGTCCGAATAGCCGATGGCATGAACAACGAAATCGATCGTCGGCCAGCGTTCGGCCAGCGTGGCAAAGGCGGTATCCAGCGCGTCCATGGAGGACACGTCGCAATCGATCAGAAAATCGCTGCCCAGGCTTTCCGCCAGCGGCCGCACGCGCTTTGCCAGAGCTTCGCCCTGGTAGGAAAAGGCCATTTCGGCCCCTTGTTCCCGCAGCTTCTTGGCAATGCCCCAGGCCAGCGACTTGTCGTTGGCAAGGCCCATGATCAAGCCGCGTTTACCCTGCATCAAACCGGTCATTCGTGTTCTTCCCGTGTTTCGTTCTCATTCGGCTCCAAGGCCGTTGCGGACCGCCCGAACATGCCCCTTTCTTCAGGCGATTCCGCGAGCGCCGCATTGAGTTCGGCACCCACGACCATCCCTAAGCCTACCAGCCAGAAAAAGAAAAGTGCGATCATCACTCCGGCGAGACTTCCGTAAGTCAGATCGTAGACGAAAAAATCACGCAGCACCTTGGGCAGCGCGAAGGCGACCAGCAGCCACCATGCCGTGACCAGCGCGGCGCCCGGCCATTTCGGGTAGATTCGCTTCTGGTAGCGCGAAGGCGTGAGCAGGTAGAACAGAAGGTAAATCGATCCGAACAGCGCGCCTGCACTGATCAGGCTGGAGATCGCGATCTGGTCTGACAGCGTATCGAGCCGGGGAAACAGGGCAAAGACGATCGTCTGCATCGCCGATATCAGCACTTGCGTGGACAGCGAGATCAGCAGCAGCAGCACCGCGCCGAAGATCAGGCCGGTCGAGAACAGCCGGTAGCGCCAGTAGCGCTGCCGCTTGCTGGTACCGTAGGCGCGGTGAAGAATGTCGCGGATGGTCTCGATCAGGCTGGTCGCGGTCCACAGGCCGAACAGTCCGCCGATCCACAGCAGCCAGCCGTGCCGCGCAGCGACCACGTCATGCGCGACCGGACCCAGCACTTCGGCCACGCGCGGTGGCATGGCGCGCAGGACCGCGTCGATCGAAGCATCGAGCCGGGCCTTTTCCCCGATCGCCGAAAAGATGGCGGCCAGCGCAATGAAGAAGGGGAACAGTGCCAGCAGCGTCATGTAGGCAAGGTTGCCGGCATGAATGAACCCGTCTTTCCACGCTCCGCCTGCCACTCGGGTGATGACGGTGAATACGCGTGATCCCGGCCCTGCGCGCCGCTTGATCCGCTGGCGCAGCCCTTCGCGGCGCAACAACGCATTGCGCCGCCGCCCTTCGGGCGAAAGATCAGGGGGGTCGCAGGGGTCTATGGGCGGTTCAGCATGCACTGGCCGGTCATAGGCAATGCGCGTTACAGGTTCAATTTGGAGTTACGTGTTTCCCGAAGCGCAGCACTTGCCCTATGCAGGAGCAATCGTGTTCACCTTGATTCTGACCTTTCCGGAAGCTGGCCGATGAGCGCGACGCTCCCCGGGCCCGACGGCGAATCGCGTTGCAAGTGGTGCATGGCCGTGCCCGAATTCCTGCCCTACCATGACGAGGAATGGGGTTTTCCGGTAAAGGACGACCGGCGCCTGTTTGAAAAGTTGTGTCTGGAAGGGTTTCAGTCCGGCCTCAGCTGGCGTACGATTCTGGCCAAGCGGGAAAATTTCCGCGCGGCCTTTCACGGCTTTGATCTCGACAGGATTGCTGCGTTTACCGAGGCCGACGTCGAGCGCCTGCTGCAGGACAAGGGCATTGTGCGCCATCGCGGAAAGATCGCCGCGGTCGTCAACAATGCGCGGCGGGCGCAGGACCTGGTGCAGGCGGAAGGTTCGCTTGCCGCCTATGTCTGGCGTTTCGAGCCCGATCCTGCAACGCTGGCTTCTCCTCAGACCGTTTCGATCTCGGCTGTATCGATTGCCCTTTCAAAGGATCTCAAGAAACGCGGCTGGGCCTTTGTAGGGCCGACCACGGTCTATGCCTTCATGCAGGCGATGGGTCTGATCAACGACCATGCCGAGGGATGCGTTACGCGCGCGCAGGTGGCGCAGGCGCGGCATGCGTTTGAACCGCCGCGTTAGAGTTCGTTTCAAAAGAGTCCGTTTCAAAAGTCCGGCACCGGCCCGGTGCCGAAATTCGAAAGTCGCTGACAAGCGGCTTTCGAAACGGACTCCTAAACCCCCAGTTTGCCGCGCACGTCGCGGCTGTCGCTCCAGCCTTCGAGACGCCTGGCCAGATCCGTGTCCTCGTCGGGAAGGACGATTTCCAGCGTGATGTACTGATCGCCGCGCGATCCGTCCTTGCGGCTCATGCCACGGCCCTTGAGCCGCAGGACTTTGCCTGAGCTGGAACCGGCCGGAACCGAAAGCATGACCGCGCCCGAGGCGGTGGGCGCTTTCACCTTGGCGCCGTTCAGCGCTTCGTCGAGCGTGATCGGCAGGTCCAGCCGCAAGTCGTCGCCATCCTGCTTGAAAAAGGCGTGGGGCTGGATCTGGATGGTGATCAGCGCGTCGCCCGGGCCGCCGGGGCCGGGTTCGCCCTTGCCGCCGAGCCGCATCTGGGTGCCGTCCTCGACACCGGCGGGCAGCTTGAGGTCGATGCTCTTGCCGTCCGACAGGGTGATGCGCTGGTCCTTGCGCTCGGCCGCGTCGGTCAGTGGTACCGAGAGGCGGTAGCTGACATTGGCGCCACGCGGGGCTGCCCGGCCCCTTCCGCTCATTCCGCCCATACCTCCGGGGCCGCGCGCGCCGGCACCGCCGAAGATGCCGCCGAACAGGTCTTCAAGGTCGATCCCCTCGTTGCCGCCGAAGCCGCCTGAGAAGCCGCGCTGCCCGCCGCCGCCGCCGAAACCGCCGCCGAAGCCACCGCCGCCGCCAAACGGCATAGTCGGATTGCCGTCGGGATCGATCTCGCCGCGGTCGAACTGGGCCCGTTTCGCCTTGTCGGACAGCAGGTCATAGGCGCGGGTCACGTCGGAAAAGCGCTCCGCGGCTTTGGGATTGTCCGTGTTGGTATCGGGATGGAGTTCTTTCGCGAGCTTGCGATAGGCGGATTTGATCTCCTTCTCGCTTGCACCGCGTGAAACGCCCAGAGTGGTATAAGGATCTGCTGCCATGATGACGCTTAGCTAGGTGTCCACGCCGCGTACGGCAAGTTGTGTGTGCGAGTGTGCTTTCCTACATTGCCTGCGGCGGCTATCCTATGCCTATGTCTTTCACGCCGTCAGCGAATTGTTCCGGATCAAGGCACCATGCGGTGTTCCGGGTCAGTAGCGCGATCCTCTCTTCCGCTGTTTTCAAGGCAGCACTATCTGTATTAACCGCATCAGGAAATCGCCATGGAAACTGAACTTGCGCGTGAAGTCGTCCCGCACGGCGATCCGATTGACCTGTTCAAGGTCTGGTATGATGAGGCCCGGGCCACCGAGCCTAACGATTCCAACGCCATGGCCCTGGCAACGGCCACGCCGGAGGGCTTTCCCTCGGTGCGTATGGTTCTGCTCAAGGGTTACGGGCCGGATGGCTTCGTGTTCTACACCAACGGTCATTCGCGCAAGGGGCGCGAGATTGCCGCGAATCCGAACGTCGCACTGCTGTTTCACTGGAAGAGCCTGCGCCGCCAGATCCGCATCGAAGGCCATCTGCAGCCGGTGACGACGGAAGAGGCGGATGCCTATTTCCATTCGCGCGCGCGCGATTCCCAGATCGGCGCGGTCGCGTCGAACCAGTCGACGCCGCTTGACTGCCGCGAGACGTTCCTTGCCCGCTACGAGGAAGCGCGCGATCGGTTCGAAGGCAAGGATGTCGAAAGGCCGGGCCACTGGGGCGGCTACCGCGTCGTGCCGACCGCGATCGAGTTCTGGCATGATCGGCCCCACCGTCTGCATGAACGTCGCCGTTTCCTGCGCGATTCGGACGGCGGCTGGTCCAGCACGTTGCTCTACCCGTGAGAGTGGCTGCATGACCGAGCACGGCCAGCTCAATCGCAGCGCGGCTCTTGCCAGCATTACGGCAGCTACGCTGCTGCTGGCGATCAAGGGCTGGGCGGCGTGGTCGACAGGATCGACCGCGATGCTCGGCAGTCTTGGCGACACCACTCTCGATCTGGTGGCCAGCCTCGCCACTTTGCTCGGCGTGTGGATCGCGGCCCAACCGGCGGACGACAAGCACCGCTTCGGCCATGGCAAGGCGGAGGCAATCGCGGCGCTGTTCCAGATCGTGCTCATCACGATCTCGGCGCTGGGCATTGCCAGCCGGGCCGTGGAGCAGTTCCTTGCAGGTAGCCGGGTCGAGGCTGCGGCCGAGGGTATAGGCGTGTCGGTGGCGGCCATTGTGGTGACGTTTATTCTGCTTGCCTGGCAGCGCCACGTCATCCGCAAGACCGGCAGCCTCGCGATCGCCACGGACAATGTGCACTATCAGTCCGATCTGTTGCTGAACCTTGCGGTGATCGCCGCGCTTGCGCTCGATCAGTATGCCGGGCTCGCGGGGGTCGATTCGTTGTTCGGGCTGGGGATCGCGGCGTGGCTTGGCTGGGGGGCGTGGAATGCCTCGGAAAATGTGATCGACCAGCTCATGGACCACGAGTGGCCGAAAGAGAAGAAGCGCCGCTTTCTTGAAGTCCTTGCCAGCTATCCCGACATTACCGGCGTGCATGATTTGCGCACGCGGACCTCAGGTAACAAGCATTTCGTGCAGTTCCACATCTGGGTCAATCCGCACCTCACCGTGCGACAGGCTCACCGGGTGATGGACGAGATCGAGGCGCGCCTGCATGCCCATTTCCCGGATGTGGAGATCCTGATCCATCCTGATCCGGACGGGCTGGTCAATGAAGTGGGCGATGCTGGCAAGGACGTGCTGCCGCCGATTCGCCTGGAGGTGGAATAGCCGTGCCTACGCGCTGCGGTTTGCGGTCTTTTCCTGCCGGGCCGCGCCCAGGATTTCCAAGGCTTCCCTGACGACATAGGCACCGATGCCCGCGCCGACCGCCAGATCGAAGTAGCGGATGCCCGTGGTCAGTACAGCCATACCCGACAGGACGACGGCGGTGTTGGCCACGACATCGGCACGCGTGAAAATCCAGGCGGCGCGCATATGCACTTCACGGCTGCGCTGCCGGGCGAGCAGGCGAAGGACGATGACGTTCACGGCCAGCGCCGGGATCGATATGGCGATCATCCAGAACCCTTCGGGCGTGCTGCCGAAGTAGATCCGGCGCAGCACGTCCGCGATCAGCCCCAGCCCCAGCCCCAACAGCATGATTCCGCTGAACGCTGCCGCATTCGCCTTGAAGCCGGTGCCACGATCGATGGCCGCGATGGCGATGGCATAGACGCAGGCATCGGACAGCATGTCGAGGCCATCGGCGATGAGCCCGGTCGAATGGGCGATCATTCCGGCGCTTACCTCGATCGCGAACATGGCGGCGTTGAGCGCCAGCGCCCACAGCAGCACGCGCCGTTGGGCATCGGTTTCGACCGGAGCCGGTTTGCATCCGCAGTCTGACATGGCCTCAGGATATCCCGCTCGTGCGGCGCGGCCAAGCGGCGTGAGCCTATTCCTTTCCGCCGGGGAATAAGGTCAGCAATTCGCCCAGCCGCCGGTGCAGCACGCGCTGCTGCGCCGCATCGCTTTCGCCGAGGCGTACCACGGTAAGGAGCTGGCTGGGCGAGCCGATCACATATTGCCCGTATTCTCCCGTGCAGGCGAAAAGATTGGAAGGCAGGATGCCGGGATAAAGGCGCGCGCCGTCACCCGGCGGTGCGCGGTTGAGCCAGACGCCCGCGCCATAGCCTTCATTGCGCGGGCTGGGCGTCAGCATGAACTGGATCCAGCGGCGTGGCAGGATCTGCGCGCCTTTCACCGAGCCGTTATGGCGCAGGAACTCGCCGAGCCGGGCCCAGTCGCGCGCATCGGCATGAACCATGGCAGCGCCGATCATGGTGCCCGCGCGGTCAAAGCCCATCTGCATGGAATTCATGCCGGCGGGGGCCAGTACGCGGTTGCGCAGGTAGTCGCTCACAGCCTGACGGCGGCGGCCGGGATCGTGATCCGGTGCCAGCACGCGTGCGGCGAGGTCCGAGAGGATTTCCGTGGTAGCCGAGGAATTCTCGAACACCCGGCCCGCCGGGGCCTCCAGCGGCTGGGCCTCGGCATAAGCGGCCATGTCATCGCGCCCGTCGAGGAAGAGCATCCGCATGCGGTCGGATTCGGTGCGTTCTTCGCCGTCACCCACTTCCGGGTTTTCGGCATGGCGCAGGCCGGAGCGCATCTGCAGCAACTGTTTGAGCGTGATCACGCCGCGCGGGTCGCCGGGGCGCTGCCAGTCGGGCACCGGGGCCGATTCGTTGAGCCGCAGCCGCCCGTCGCTGACGAGTTGGCCGATCATCAGCGCGGTGACGCACTGGCCCATGCTCCAGCCGGGCAGGCGCGTCTTCGCGCTGATGCCCTTGCCATAGCGTTCGGCGATTACCGAACCGCGCTTCATGATCACCAGCGCTTCGGTCCTGCCCAGGCTGTCCGCATCGAACAGCGCGTCCATAGCACGGGCGAGCGGCACTTGCGGAGCGCCGCCATCGTCCTTGATCGCGGCGATGGAGGCGTTGCTCGGCGGAGGCGGACCTTCGGGTGCGGATTGTTCACAGCCCCACAGGGTTGGCAGCACGAGTAGGGCGAGGATATGGGGAAGGCGGCGCACCGGCATGACGCGCGGTGTGATGTGCGAGGCGCGTGCGAATGGCAACACCCGGAAAATGGCCTATGGGGGACAAACAGGCCGCACCCTACCGGACACACCAGCCCTCGCGCTGGCTGCGCAACCTGATTCTGCTGGCGATCGTGGCGGCGCTGGCCGTGCTCGGCTGGAACTGGACGCGCCTGCGCGAAGAGGCGCTGGTGGGATCGGCCTATGGCGCGCGGGTGGGCTGCGTATGCCGTTATATCTCGCAGCGTCCGCTCAAGAGCTGCGAGGGCGACCTCAAGGTGGCCGGGCTCGGGCGCGTGGCGGGGCTTGTTTCGCTGTCCGACGATGCGGAGACGAAAACGGTCCGCGCGGGCGTGCCGCTGCTCGCCCGCCAGAGCGCCACGTACAGCGCGAAGACCGGCTGCCAGCTCGAACCCTGGGACGAATGATTGCCTTGTTAAGGCATTGGAAATCGACAAGCGCACGTCCGGTTTTTCTTGCGCGGGGGACGGGGGATGATAAATTCGCGCCTGTCGAAACGGTAAAGTGCACTGCTCTGGCGGTGCCAAGGAGCAGGTGTAACGGCGTTCTGGCTTGAGCTATAGGTCCGGTGCTTTCGGGGTATGACCCCCTTTCCGCACATTGTGATTTTGGCTGTCGCTTTCGTCGTCCTGCGCCTGCGTGCCGTGCCTTCGGGCATCTCACGCATCCCTTGACCCCGAAATCCCTCCAGAAAAGTTCCTCCATTCCGGGGGACGGACCCGGCTGTCTGCCGGACGCCTGTTCGCGTGCCGCCCATCGGCAACGGCAGGGGAGCGGTTCTCCCCCAAATGGAGAAGGGAAATGAGCTATAGTGACTATGGGCGCCGGGGCGGACTGTCCCGGCTGGCGCGGGCCGCGCGCAGCTTTCCGGGCCGGGCCGGATGGGTGGCCGGGCTGGTCGCGATCGGTCTGCTGGCCTCGACCTCGCTCGCGCGGGTGGAGCCGGGCAATGTCGGTATCCGTGTGAACAACATCGCGGGCGGCGTCTCGCCGGATTCGCTGGGCGTGGGCTGGTATCTCTCGCCGCCGGGAACGCATATCTACGAATATCCGGTGTTCACGCGCACGTATACCTGGACCGCCAATCCCACCGAGCAGAGCCCGATCGACGAGAGCTTCACTTTTCAGGACAAGAATGGCTTGTCGCTCTCGGCCGATGTGGCGGTGAGCTATCACGTCGATCCCTCGCGCGCGGCGATCCTGTTCCAGCGCTACCGCACGAACATGGACCAGATCATCGCCGGTCCGTTGCGCAACGCGATCCGCAATGCGATCGTCGAGCGCGCGGCGCAGCTCGGCGTCGAGCAGATCTACGGCGATCACAAGGCCGAACTGATCCAGACCGCGCAGAAGCGGGTGGAGGCCTTCTTCGCGCCGGTGGGGCTGCAGGTGGAGCAGATCTACTGGGCGGGCAATATCGTCGTGCCCAAGCAGGTGCTCGCGCAGATCAACGCCAAGATCGCCAACGAACAGGCGGCGCTGGCCGCGCAGGCCAATGTCGCAACCGCCAAGGCCGATGCCCAGGCCCGCGTCGCCAAGGCGCAGGGCGATGCACAGGCAATCCAGGTGGAGGCGGAAGCGATCCGCACCAACCCCGAGATCGTGAAGATGCGCGCGGTCGAGAAGTGGGACGGCAAATTGCCGACCTACAGCGGCAGCGGGCCACTGCCGTTTCTCGGCGTGAAATAGCAGCGGCGCGGACGGGTGAGCCGCGTCTGCGGTCACCCGCTAGCCGCCAAGCGCGGCGCTGACGGCGGCCTCGGCGTGGAGCCGGGTCGTATCGAACAGAGGCACGGCGGCATCCGCGTCCGAAACGAGCAGGGGAATTTCGGTGCAGCCGAGGATTACGCCCTGCGCCCCGAGTTCCACCAGCCGGGCGATTACATCGCGGTAGGTCTGGCGCGAGGCCGGTTCGATCCGGCCCGCGATCAGCTCCTCATAGATCACCCGGTGTATCGTGGCCCGGTCCGCCTCGTCAGGCACGAGCACGTCGAGCCCGAAGCGCTCGCGCAGCCGTTCGCGGTAGAACGATTGCTCCATGGTGAAGGCGGTGCCGAGCAGGCCGACACGGGTGATGCCTTGCCGGGCAATCGCGGCGCCTGCGGCATCGGCGATGTGGAGCAGCGGCAGCGATACGGCGGCCTGCACTTCGTCCGCCATGCGGTGCATGGTGTTGGTGCAGATCAGCAGCAGTTCCGCGCCGCCTGCTTCCAGTCGCCGCGCGGCATCGATCATGCGTCCGGTCAGGGCGGGCCAGTCGCCCGCGCGCTGGAGCGCGGCGATCTCGGCGAAATCGAACGACCACAGCAGGCATTGCGCCGAAGCCTCCGGCCCCAGGCGCGCGCGGACGGCCTGATTGATAATGCGGTAATATTCCGCCGAGCTTTCCCAGCTCATGCCGCCGATCAAACCAATCGTCTTCATCCCGCGGGGTTTTCCCACGGCGTTGTCTCGTCGATCCAGCCGCCGCCGATCACGCGCTCTCCGGCGTAGATCACCGCAGCCTGCCCCGGCGCGACGCCATATTCGGGCTGGGCAAAGCGGATCTTGGCATCCGCGCCATCGCCCAGCGCGCCCTCCAGCGCGACTGGAACCGGCTTCGCCAGCGAGCGGACCTTGGCCGTGAGAGGGCCATCTGGCAGCAGGCCGATGCGGTTGGTCTCGGTGATCCGGGCGGATGCTGTTGCCAGCAGGCGCCGCGGCCCGGCAAGGACGCGCCGGGTCCCCGCGTCGATGCGGATGACATAGAGCGGTTCGGGCTGACCGCCGATCTCCAGCCCCCGGCGCTGGCCAACCGTGTAGTGAATCACGCCGCGATGCGTGCCCAGCACTTCGCCAGTCTCGGCATGGACGATCTCGCCCGCCGCCTCGCCTTCGGGGCGCACCGCGCGCACCACTTTGGCATAGTCGCCATCGGGCACGAAGCAGATGTCCTGGCTGTCCGGCTTGTCCGCCACGCGCAGTTCCGCCATTTCGGCGAGGCGGCGGGTTTCGGTCTTGGGCAGGCCGCCCAGCGGAAACCGCAGGAAATCGAGTTGCTCTTCGGTGGTGCCGTAAAGGAAATAGCTCTGGTCGCGTGCCGGATCGGCGGCGCGGTGCAGTTCAGGTCCGGCAGGTCCCATCACGCGGCGCACATAGTGGCCCGTCGCCAGACAATCGGCGCCCAGTTCGCGGGCCATGGCCAGAAGGTCGGTGAACTTGGGTCCCATGTTGCAGCGGATACAGGGGATCGGGGTTCGGCCCTGAAGGTAGTCGTCCGCGAAGCGTTCGACCACTTCCTCGCGAAAGCTGCTTTCGTGGTCGAAGACATAGTGGGCGATGCCGAGACGGTCGGCCACGGCGCGGGCATCGCGGATATCGTCGCCCGCGCAGCACGCGCCCTTGCGGCCGGTGACGGCGCCGTAATCGTAAAGCTGCAGAGTGACGCCGATCACTTCCGCGCCGCTGGCGGCGGCCAGCGCGGCGACGACCGAGCTGTCGACGCCGCCCGACATGGCTACGACAATGCGGCGCTGCGCGAGCGGTTCAGGTAGTTGCCAGAATTTAACCGGATCGAGATCGGCAGGCAGGGTAAACGGAAGGCTCATGGGACGCCCCATACAGCCGACAGCGCTGCTTTCCTACCATAGAACAGCACAGGCGCGGGCAACGGGAACGTTAACGATTGCATTAAGCTTGGTCAAAGAAGCGTAATGCCCTCCTTTACCGTCCTTTGACCAAGTGTGGATTATAGGGAGCGTCATGAATATCGCTCATAACCACAAAACCTGCATGGCAGGGCCTCCGCAAGGTCGCGCGGGTGATACGTTAACCGAATTCCAGTTGCCGCTCGATTGGCGGGACCTGCGGACGCGGCTGTTTGCCGCGCACGAAGTCCATACCGGTTTGGCCCGGGACGTCCGGCCTCTGCGGCTCAGGCTGCGCGGCAGTTTCGACGGCTGCGCTGCCTCCGTGCTGACTACATACGATGATGTATCAAAATCCGTTAACCTAACTGCTTCAGTCTATTGCAAGCCTGGGGAGGCAAAAATCTCTCCTGTCGCCGGCATAAGCAGCACCGGCGGACGAGGGTAAAGATGATCGAGAATCAGAAAATCCGTCCTGCTCAGGTTATCGGGCCTCTCGGTGAGCCGCTGACCTTGGACACATTGCCTCCGCCGAACACGACCCGCTGGGTCGTGCGCCGGAAAGCGGAAGTCGTGGCCGCCGTCAACGGTGGCCTGCTGACGATCGACGAAGTTTGCGAACGCTACCAGCTGACGCTGGAGGAATTCGCATCGTGGCAGCGCGCCGTTGATCGCTCCGGCATGCAGGGGCTTCGTGTGACCCGAATTCAACACTATCGCGATCTTTACGAACGCCAGCAGAAATACTGACGCGGCGTTTCGCAGCGAAAGCGACATGAAAGGCGGCGGTGAATATGATTTCGCCGCCGTTTTTGTGCGTTTTTTGTAACAAACAGCATGTGCGGCTGGTCATTTCGGTCATGAAGTCGTTCGTCGATGTCAATCCGCCCCAAACCGAGTCTACGTTGCCACTCATGGGCTGCCCGTATATGGCGGCGGATATGAATTGGGGGCCTGCAAGTGGACCTGTCGTGCATGACTGGTTTTCTTGCGGCTGACTATAGTCACGAAGCCCGCCGGGTAGCAGTGACTGGTGCGGTGACTTGCTGAATTACGAACCCAAGATCGAAATGATGGACGATAATCTCGTTGAAGTGAGCGAGAACCCGCTGATCGGGAATATCGATCAGGACCGGGCTTCGCGCTACAGTATCTGGATTATCGTGCTGCTGGCCGTAGCGGCGCTGATCGGCATCTGGTTCCTCCTGCATCGCGGCGATGCCGGTGACGGCGCGAACGCGGCCAGCGCCCAGATTCCTGTGGTCACGGTCGTCGAGCCGGGCAAGACAAGGGTTGTCGGCCAGATCAATGCCACCGGTACGCTGGCTGCCCGCCGCGAAATGCCTGTCGGCTCCGTGGGAGAGGGCGGCGAAGTCCGCTCGGTTCTTGTCGAACCCGGCGACTGGGTGAACAAGGGGCAGGTCCTGGCCGTGGTCGATCGTTCGGTGCAGATCCAGCAGCAGGCCAGTCAGGCCGCGCAAGTCAGCGTGGCGCAGGCCGATGCCCGGTTGGCGCAGGCCAATCTCGACCGCGCGCTCAAGCTGGTGGATCGCGGCTTTATCTCGACTGCCGATGTGGACCGGTTGACGGCGACCCGTGATGCGGCGGCCGCGCGTGTCAAGGTGGCGCAGGCGACTTTGCGCCAGTTGCAGGCGCAGGCGGCGCGGCTCAACATCGTCGCGCCGGAAGCCGGTCTGATCCTCACGCGCAATGTCGAGCCCGGGCAGGTGGTCGGTGCTGGCACCGGTGCGCTCTTCAGCATCGCCAAGGACGGGCAGATGGAATTGCTGGCCCAGCTGAGCGAGGACGATCTTGCGTCGATCTCGGTGGGGGTTCTGGCGCAGGTAACGCCGGTGGGTTCCGGCAAGAGCTTCACCGGGCAGGTCTGGCAGATCTCGCCGGTTATCAATCAGACAACGCGTCAGGGCACGGCCCGCATTGCGCTCAGCTATAACAAGGCGCTGCGTCCGGGCGGATTTGCCAGCGCCACGATCAACAGCGGCACGGTGGTGGCGCCGATGTTGCCGGAATCGGCGATCCAGAACGATGCCAAAGGGGCCTTCGTCTATGCCGTCGATGCCAAGGGTGTGGCGCACCGCACGCCAGTCAAGACCGGTCTGGTGACGGCCAACGGTATTGCCATAACTTCGGGCCTCACCGGCAAGGAGAAAGTGGTGCTGCGAGCCGGCGGGTTCCTCAACGATGGCGACAAGGTGAAACCCAAACTCGTCGCTGAAGGCAAGTGAGGCGCGCATGAGCCTGCGCAACATTTCCGCCTGGTCGATCCGCAATCCGATCATTCCCATCGTCTTCTTCATCGGCGTGATGATTGCCGGTGTGGTCTCGTTCAACCGGATGGACGTGAACGACATGCCGGACGTCGAGTTTCCCGGCGTGATCGTGCGTGTCACCCAGCCGGGTGCGGCGCCGACCGAGATCGAGACGCAGGTTACCCAGAAGATCGAAAGTGCGGCCCGCTCGGTACCGGGGGTTGAAGAAATCCAGTCAACCGCCTCCGAAGGCAGTTCGGTCACGGTGGTGCTCTTCTCGGTGGGAACCAATGCCGATGTCGCCACCAATCAGGTCAAGAACGCGGTCGACCAGATCCGCAGCGATCTGCCGGAGGGTATTCTCGAACCGCAAGTGACGAAGATCGAGGCGGGAGGGGATGCGCTGGCACACTTCGCCGTCAGCGCGGACGATATGACGATGGAGCAGCTCAGCTGGTTCGTCGACGATACGATCGCCAAGTCCCTGCTGTCGGTCGAGGGCCTTGCCGAAGTGAACCGCAATGGCGGTGTGGATCGCGAGATTCGCGTTGTTGTCGATCCTGAACGCATGAATGCGCTGGGCGTTACCGCGCGCGACGTCAATATCGCGCTGCGCCAGGTCAATACCGATGCCGCTGGCGGCCAGGCAGAAATCGCCGGATCGCGCCAGTCGGTACGCGTGCTGGGCAATGCCGATAGTGCTTTCGATCTCTCAAAGACGCGGATCAATCTGGGCGGCGGGCGCCAGATCAAGCTGTCCGATATTGCCCATGTCTATGACGGCTATTCCGAGCAGAAGCGGATTGCCCGCCTGAACGGCCGTCAGGTGGTGACGTTCAATTTCAAGCGTGCGCTCGGGGCTTCCGATGTCACCGTCTACAACGAGGCGATGAAGAAGCTGCACAAGATCGAAAAAGATAATCCGAACGTTCACATTACGCAGCTTTTCGCGCCGGTCGATTACACCAAGGGCCAGTACACCAGTTCGATGGAAGCGCTGGTGGAAGGCGCGGTGCTGGCGATCGTGATCGTTTATCTGTTCCTGCGCGACTGGCGGGCCACGTTCATTTCCGCGATCGCGATCCCGCTTTCGGCGATCCCGACGTTCTGGTTCATGGACATGCTCGGCTTCACCCTGAACTTCCTCTCGCTGCTGGCGCTCAGTCTGGTGGCGGGTGTGCTGGTCGATGACGCGATCGTGGAGATCGAGAACATCGTGCGCCATATGCGCATGGGCAAGAGCGCCTATCAGGCCTCGATCGACGCGGCGGACGAGATCGGCCTGGCCGTCGTTGCCACCACCTTCTCGATCGTCGCGGTGTTCCTGCCGGTGGGGATGATGCCCGGTATCCCGGGGCAGTTCTTCAAGGCGTTCGGCCTCACGGTCGTCGTTGCGGTGCTGATGAGCCTTGCCGTGGCGCGCCTGATCACGCCGATGGTCGCGGCCTATTTCCTCAAGGCTCATGGCCATGCCGAGCACGGCGGCGGCAAGGCGATGGACCTCTATATGAAAGTCCTCGCCTGGACGCTGGATTCCACCGAGGCGCACCGCCGCAAGGCCGCGCTGGTGAAAGCCCCGGCGCACTGGTGGTACTATATAGTTGCAACAGTGCTGACGGTTGCCATTGCCGGGGCCGGTATCGTGCTGGCCGGCACTATATTCACGGCAATGCAAAAAGGGCTGGAAGCGCTGGGGCTGGCAAAGGCCGCTTTCGTGCTCGCCGCGGCCATTGCTCCAATCGGCATTCCGGTGGCCGTGTACGTGCTGGGCAAGCTGTCGCGCCTTGCCGCTTCGGCAATGGGCGCGCTGGGCTGTTGGTATCGGTATTTTACCGACCGGATTACGGCACGCATGCACGATCACCGTTTTTATGCTTTCTGTGCAGGTATTTACGCACTGGTGGTCACTTTCGCGCTGCTTGCCGGGTTGCCGCAGCAGTTTCAGCCCAACACCAACAACGATTCCAGTCAGGTCAATATCGAGATGGTGCCTGGCACCACGATCGAGCAGACCGATGCCGTCGCTTCGCGCGTCACGCATCTGATCGAGGCGCAGCCCGAGGTGAAGCATGTGCTGCAGGCGAGCCGGGAAGGTTCGGCATCGCTCTATATCGCGCTCAAGCCGGCGCATGAACGTGCTGTGACCAGCATTGAGTTCGAACGCCGTCTCGCGCCGGAACTTCAGAAAATTCCTGATGCGCGGGTGAGCTTCGCCTCGCAGTCGGGCGGGTTCGGCAGCGGCCGGGACATCTCGGTCATGCTCTCGGGCGGCGACAGCACGCTGCTGAACAAGACCGCGCAGACGCTGGTCGAGCAGATGCGGACGATTCCGGGCGTCGTGGCGCCGCGTATCGCGGCCGATCTGCAGCGGCCGGAACTGGTGATCGTCCCGCGTCTCGATCTTGCGGCGCAACTGGGTGTCACTACGGCCGCGCTGAGCCAGACGATCCGTATCGCGACGATGGGCGAGATCGACCAGAACGCCGCCAAGTTCTCGCTCAGCGACCGTCAGGTGCCGATCCGCGTCATTCTCGGCCGGTCCTCGCGCCGTGATTTTTCGACGATCGAAAACCTGCCCGTGGCGACTGCCAGCGGCGGTTCGGTGCCGCTCAAGCGCGTGGCCAAGATCCGCTTCGGCGCGGGTCCCACGCAGATCCAGCGTTACAATCAGGCCCGCCGTATTTTTGTCGGCGCCGATCTGGGCGAAGGCCAGGTCAAGGGGCCGATCCTGACGGCTATCCAGAACCTGCCCATCATGAAGAACCTGCCCGCGGGCGTCTCCAATGCTCCGGTCGGTGAGGACAAGTGGCAGGCCGAGATGGTCCAGAGCTTTATCATCGCGGTGATCAGCGGCATTTTCCTGGTCTTCGCGGTGCTGGTGCTGCTCTACAAGCGCTTCGTCTCGCCGCTGGTGAACATGGCTTCACTGCTGCTGGCGCCGCTGGGCGGGCTGCTGGCACTGACCATAGTCGGCCAGCCGGTCTCTATGCCGGTCTATATCGGCATCCTGATGCTGCTGGGCATTGTCGCCAAAAACTCGATCCTGCTGATCGACTTCGCGATCGAGGAAATGGGCAAAGGCGTCGACAAGCTCCATGCCATCATGGAGGCCGGCCACAAGCGCGCGCAGCCGATTATCATGACCACCGTGGCTATGACTGCAGGCATGATCCCCACGGCGCTCTCGCTGTCGGGTGATGGGGCGTTTCGGGCGCCGATGGGGCTGACCGTGATCGGCGGTCTGCTGTTGTCTACCTTGCTCACGCTGGTGATCGTGCCGGCGGCCTTCAGCCTTGCCGATGGTTTCGAAAAGCGGATCGGGCCGCGTCTGCGCAAGTCGCTGCTGACTTTCGAACCCCATCACGCCGAAGAGGCGCATCGCGGCCGGCATGGCGGCGATGCGTTCCCGGCGGAGTAAGCGGAAGGACTCTCTTGCCGCCCGTCCGGCGCAACCAGGCCGCGTTTTCGCAGGGCGTGATGCCGGACAGGGCAAGGCGCATGCGCCTGTTCGCCACGGCCCTGCTGCTAGCCATGGCGGCTGCGTTCTTCACGTTCCGGCATCTTGCAGGGCTCTATCCGGAATGGCGCATGCCGCTGGGCTTTGCGACGGCCTTTGCGGAGGCGGCGATGGTTGGCGGTCTGGCCGACTGGTTTGCCGTGACCGCGTTGTTCCGGCGGCCGCTTGGTCTGCCGATCCCGCACACTGCGATCATCCCGGTGAACAAGGACCGGATCGCCGATTCGATGGCCCGGTTTCTGCGCGATAATTTCCTCACGCCCCAGGTGGTCGCGCGCAGGCTGCACGGGTTCAACCTGGCGGCCAGCGCCGGCACGTTCCTGAGCGACCCTCGGGGCGGCGATCCCTCGCGATTGCGTGAAGGGGCGGCGGGCCTGTTCGCCGACGTGCTGGAATCGCTCGATCCCGAGCAGATGGGCGGGATGGTCAAACTGGGGCTGCGTCGTCAGCTTGAAAAGACGGAACTCGCGCCGCTGCTGGGGCAGATGCTCGACAATGCGATTGCCGACAGACGTCACTTGCCGGTGCTCGAAAGCCTGCTGCGCAAGATCGGGGAGATCGTCGAGGCCAACGAGACGATGATTCGGGGGATGATTCACCAGCGGGCTAATACCATTATGCGCTGGACCGGCCTTGATGAGCGGCTGGCCAATGGCGTGCTCGACGGGACTTACCGTGTGCTGGCCGAAGTGATCGTCCAGCCCGACCATCCGCTGCGGGGCAAGATCGACGACGGCCTGACGAAGCTCGCAGACGATTTACGCAGCGATCCCGCCATGCGCCTCAAAGTGGAGCGTGTGAAGTTCGAGCTGCTGGAAAATCCGGCGGCGGCGTCATGGATGGACGCCATGTGGGAACGCGCGCGCGAGGCCTTGCTGCGGGCCATGCGCAATCCGGACACGGCATTGGCGGGCAGTCTGGGGCGGTCCATGGCCCAACTGGGGCAGGCCCTGACCGAGGATGCCCGGCTACAGGCGCTCGTCAACCGCTTCGCCCGGCGTACGCTGGTCGGCGTGTCCTCGCGCTATGGCTCGGAAATCGTGCGGCTGGTGTCCGAGACGGTGAAGCGCTGGGACGCGAAAACGGTGTCCGGTCGGATCGAGAGCGCGGTGGGGCGTGACCTGCAGTTCATCCGCGTCAACGGCACCGTCGTTGGCGGGCTTGTCGGTCTGGCCATCCACGCCGTAGAGCGGTGGCTATGATCCATGCTCCTGCGCTGACCACCAATCGTTTCGAACTCTGGAAACCGGATGCCAGCGATCTGGACGACTTGATCCGCCTGCTGGAAGGTGACGACATGACGCGGTTTCTCGGCCCGGCGCAGCCCACGGCGCTTTCGCAGTTCGAGCGGCTCATGCGCAATGCCGGAAGCTGGGCGCTCCACGGCTACGGGATCTTCTATGTCCGCCGCCCGGGGGAAAGCGGTATCATCGGCAGCTGCGGCGTGTTCCACTCCTGGCGGGGATTCGGCAAGGGCATGGACGATACGCCCGAGGCCGGCTGGATCGTGCGGCGGGACTGGTGGGGCAAGGGCGTGGCCGGAGAGGTGATGCGCACCGTGCTTCCCTGGTTCGACGAGACGCACGGGCCCCGGCGGATTGGCTGCATGATCGAGCAGGGCAACACGGCTTCGGAGAAACTGGCGGCGGCGCTGGGCTTCGTGCAATACGCCAGCCATGAGGCGGAGGATGGCGGGGAGGTGGTGCTCAACCTGTTCGAACGGGTATAAGATTGAAATTTAAGAGATGACGTGGCGAAGTTAATGTTCTTTGCGGCGAGCCAAATTTTTCTGTGCGCCCTTGATGCTGGCGATGGTTCGGTCTGCCTCAGCATGCCGCAGTTGCTTCTGGGCTGCCTTA
>JARROF010000014.1:0-31377 GCA_037384205.1 Novosphingobium sp.
CATCCGCGCGGAAGCTGCGGTGCCAATGGCGCGCAGCCGCTGTGGGAGCGGATGGGCAAGAAGATCGAGGAAAGCGGCCTTTCCGCCGAAGTCGGTTTCACTATCGCGGGCTGTATGGGCTTTTGCTCCGCCGGGCCGCTGATGGTCATCTATCCCGAAGGCGTCTGGTACCGGCCTCGGAAGGAAGAAGATATCGACACGATTTTCGAAAGCCATCTGCGTAACGAACAGCTGGCCGAAGATCTGGTCGTCGTCCTGTCACGTTAACCGGAGGTTCGCATGGCTCCGTCCGATCGTATCAAGGCTCTCGTTACCGAAAACGAGATCGTCGTTTTCATGAAAGGCGATCCCGCCGCGCCGCAGTGCGGCTTTTCGGCGGGCGTCGTGAAAGTGCTCGATGCGATCGGCCATCCCTATCTGGGCGTGAACGTGCTCGAAGATCCGTTCCTGCGCGAAGGCGTGAAGGAATATTCCGATTGGCCGACGTTGCCGCAGGTCTATGTCCGGGGCGAATTCATCGGTGGTTGCGACATCGTGCGCGACATGTTCGCCAATGGCGAATTGCAGGCGTTGTTCACTGAGGAAAGGGCATGACCATGGCCAGCGCTACTCGCCTCGGTACGTCACCTGTTGCCTTGCCGCAGCGGCGCCTGCGCACCAGTGCCCGCAACATGCTCGACGGTATCGTGACGGCCATCGTCCATGGTCCGGTCAATGCCGAGGTGGGCCTGCTCGTCAACGACTGCATCGTGATCGACGCTCTGGTGACCAATTCGTGCATCGCCTCGCTGGACTTGCATCCCGGCGGACGAGCGGTGGCGCTGATCAACGCCAGCTTTATCACGCTGCTGGCCGATACGCCTGAGCTGCGGCTCTCGGCCCGCAACCTGATCGGCGGGACCGTGGTCGAAGTGACCGACAGCCCCGTCGAAAGCGAGATCGTGATGGACATCGGCGGGGGGCGGGAACTGGCCGCGATCGTCACAAGTTATTCGCGCCGGGAACTCGCACTCGATCCCGGCGCACAGACGCTGGCCTGCTTCAAGGCCTCCCATATCATTCTCGCCGCCGAATACTGATCCTCAGGCGGGAAGGTACTGTCATTTCCCGATCAGGGCGTCGCTCGCCTTGATGATCACGGTTACCATATCTCCGCCGCCAGGCCGCGTTCGGCAATGAGCTCTTCGGTGATGCGCGAGGTAATTATGGCCCCCCGCCGATATCGACTTTGACGGAGCCATTCACGGCGCCGGGCGCGATGGCGCCGGCGGTTTTCGAAATCTGATTTCGCGCACTGATCTTCATCTGACGGGCTTCTGCGTTGCAGGTGTGCCCTACAGACATCCCGCTCCCCCTGCCGGGGCGGCCGTTTACAGGCCGCCCAGCTGTATCAGTTCGGCGCCCCCGGCACGGCCCAGAACGGTGTCCACTTTCTGGCGAACTGCTTCGATCCGCAGCGGTTTCAGCAGAGCCCCGGCGGCTCCGGCCTTCAATGCGGCCAGCCCCAATTCTTCATCTTCCGGCCCGGCCACGATCAGCACGCGGGCGGTCGGATAGCGCTCCGCGATCTTGGCCAGGGCCTCGATGCCTTCGGCTTTCAGCACCGACATGCCGAGGATCAGGACGTCGGGAAGAAGCCAGTCCTGTCCCTTTTCGAACGCTTGGGCGAGCGTGCTCAGTTCGTGCGTCTCGATCTCGTCGTGCAGCATGAACTGGAGTGCGGCGCGGGTGATCTCGTCTTCATCGACAACGAATATGCGCCGCTGGTCAACGGCCTTGGACGTTTCGACACCGATCTGCATGGGGTATCTCCATCAGTTGTTTGCCCTTTTGGTCAAGCAAGTCGCGCGCCAATCGTGCTGCGCCCCAAAAACCGCCGGACATATGCCCTTCGCCCGCCATGACACATGTGCCTTTTGCGACAAGCACGGCCCGTTTGTCCGCTTTGTCACATGTCGCGACATCGCCCGACGCAGCTTCAAAAGGCGCGGAAACGTGCCACTTTTCTGCGTCTGCGAGGGTTTGGCACGGCCATTGCAGAAAGGAGGGTGCAGCGGCGTTTCGACCCGCTGACCCGCCGCAGGAGAACATGGGCGACGGGGAGAGTCCGGAGCAGACAACCGCCCCGGAGTACCGCGAAGAACAGCTTAGGAGCATGCAATGTCACTTCGTCAAATCGCCTTCTACGGCAAGGGCGGCATCGGCAAGTCCACCACCTCGCAAAATACCCTCGCCGCGCTCGCCGATCTCGGTCAGCGCATTCTGATCGTCGGCTGCGACCCCAAGGCCGACTCCACCCGCCTGATGCTTCACGCCAAGGCCCAGGACACGATCCTCTCGCTCGCTGCCGAGGCCGGTTCGGTGGAGGACCTCGAACTCGAGGATGTCATGAAGATCGGCTACAAGGACATCCGCTGCGTTGAATCGGGTGGTCCGGAGCCGGGCGTCGGCTGCGCCGGCCGCGGCGTTATCACTTCGATCAACTTCCTCGAAGAAAACGGGGCCTACGACGACATCGACTACGTCTCCTACGACGTGCTCGGTGACGTGGTCTGCGGCGGCTTCGCCATGCCGATCCGTGAGAACAAGGCTCAGGAAATCTACATCGTCATGTCGGGTGAGATGATGGCCATGTACGCGGCCAACAACATCTCAAAGGGCATTCTCAAGTATGCCAACTCGGGCGGCGTGCGCCTGGGCGGCCTGGTCTGCAACGAACGTCAGACCGACAAGGAACTGGAACTGGCGGAATCGCTGGCCAGCAAGCTTGGTACCAAGATGATCCACTTCGTTCCGCGCGACAACATCGTGCAGCACGCCGAACTGCGCCGAATGACGGTTATCGAGTACGCTCCGGACAGCAACCAGGCGAACGAGTATCGCCAGCTGGCCGAGAAGATCCACAACAACTCGGGCAACGGCATCATCCCGACCCCGATCACGATGGATGAGCTCGAAGACCTGCTCATGGAGCATGGCATCATGTCGGCGGTCGACGAAAGCCAGGTGGGCCTGACCGCCGAAGCGACCGTCTGATCCCAGGTTGCCGCAAGGCCCGTCCCCCGCTGCCCGCAACCCGGCGGGGGACGGATTCCGGATCGAACCGGCCCGATAAAAGCAGGAGTGCATCGAAATGAGCGTCTCGACATCAACCGACATCGCAGAAGTCAAGGAACGCAACCGGGCGTTGATCCAGGAAGTCCTTGAAGTCTATCCGGCCAAGACGGCCAAGCGCCGCGCCAAGCACCTCAACGTCCACGAAGATGGCAAGAGCGACTGCGGCGTGAAGTCCAACATCAAGTCCATCCCGGGCGTCATGACCATCCGGGGCTGTGCCTACGCTGGCTCGAAGGGCGTGGTCTGGGGCCCGATCAAGGACATGATCCACATCAGCCACGGCCCGGTCGGCTGCGGCCAGTACAGCTGGGCCGCCCGCCGCAATTACTACATCGGCACGACCGGCATCGACACCTTCGTGACGATGCAGTTCACCTCCGATTTCCAGGAAAAGGACATCGTCTTTGGCGGCGACAAGAAGCTTGCCAAGATCATGGACGAGATCGAGATGCTGTTCCCGCTGAACAAGGGCATCACTGTCCAGTCCGAATGCCCGATCGGCCTCATTGGCGACGACATCGAAGCCGTCTCCAAGATGAAGAGCAAGGAATACGACGGCAAGACCATCGTTCCCGTCCGCTGCGAGGGCTTCCGCGGCGTTTCGCAGTCGTTGGGCCACCACATCGCCAACGACGCCGTGCGTGACTGGGTGTTTGACAAGGCCGAGGACAAGCCCGCCGCTTTCGAGCCCGGCCCCTATGACGTCGCCATCATCGGCGACTACAACATCGGCGGCGACGCCTGGTCCAGCCGCATTCTGCTGGAGGAAATGGGTCTTCGCGTGATCGCGCAGTGGTCTGGCGACGGTTCGATCGCCGAACTGGAAGCGACGCCGAAGGCGAAGCTCAACGTTCTGCACTGCTACCGCTCGATGAACTATATCTCGCGCCACATGGAAGAAAAATACGGTGTTCCCTGGGTGGAATACAACTTCTTCGGCCCGACCAAGATCGAGGAATCGCTGCGCAAGATCGCCAGCTATTTCGACGAGAGCATTCAGGAAGGCGCCGAGCGCGTGATCGCCAAGTACAAGGCCCTGACCGAAGCGGTCATTGCCAAGTACAGGCCGCGCCTCGAAGGCAAGAAGGTCATGCTCTATGTCGGCGGCCTGCGTCCGCGCCATGTGATCGGCGCTTACGAAGACCTTGGCATGGAAGTGGTCGGCACCGGCTACGAATTCGGCCACAACGACGACTATCAGCGCACTGCCCAGCACTACGTCAAGGACGGCACGCTGATCTACGACGACGTGACCGGTTACGAGTTCGAGAAGTTCGTCGAGAAGATCCAGCCGGATCTCGTCGGTTCGGGCATCAAGGAAAAGTACGTCTTCCAGAAGATGGGCGTGCCGTTCCGCCAGATGCACAGCTGGGATTATTCGGGCCCTTACCACGGCTATGACGGCTTCGCGATCTTCGCCCGCGACATGGACATGGCGATCAACTCGCCTGTCTGGAAGATGGCCCCGACGCCCTGGAAGAAGGACGACGGCGACTACATGGCGATCGCGGCCGAGTAACCGGCTTTTCTCACCAATCATATGACAGGAGGCTTCGATGCCCCAGGACGCAGAAAAGGTTAAAGACCACTTCGAGCTGTTCCGCGGTGAGGAATACACCGACATGCTCGCCCGCAAGAAGGCCGAATTCGAGAACCCGCATCCCATAGAGGAAGTGAACCGGGTTCGCGAATGGGCCAAGACCGAGGAATACAAGGACCTCAACTTCAGCCGCGAGGCGCTCACCGTCAACCCGGCCAAGGCGTGCCAGCCGCTCGGCGCCGTCTTCGCCGCAGTCGGCTTCGAGATGGCCAACGCCTACAACATGTACAAGCCCAAGATGATCGCGGTTTCCACCACCTGCATGGCGGAAGTCATCGGTGACGACCTCAACGCCTTCATCAAGACGGCGAAGGAAAAGGAATCGGTTCCCGACGAATTCGATGTTCCCTTCGCCCACACCCCGGCTTTTGTCGGCAGCCACATCACCGGCTACGACAACGCCATGAAGGGCATCCTGGAGCACTTCTGGGACGGCAAGGCCAAAACCGCCGAACCGCTCGTCCGCGAACCCAACGGGAAGATCAATTTCCTGGGCGGGTTCGATGGCTATGCGGTGGGCAACCTGCGGGAAGTGAAGCGCATCTTCGATATGATGAAGATCGACTACACGATCCTGGGCGACCAGTCGGACGTCTGGGATACCCCGACCGACGGCGAGTTCCGCATGTATGACGGCGGCACCACGCTGGAAGACGCCGCCAACGCGATCCATGCCAAGGCGACCATCTCGATGCAGGAATACTGCACCGAGAAGACCCTGCCGTTCATCGCCAACCACGGTCAGGAAACGGCGGCGTTCAACCACCCGATCGGCGTCGAGGCGACCGACAGCTTCATCATGGAAGCGGCCCGCCTTGCCGGTGTCGAAATTCCGGAAGAGCTGGCCAAGGAACGTGGCCGTCTGGTCGATGCCATCGCGGACTCCAACGCCCACATTCACGGCAAGAAGTTCGCGATCTACGGCGATCCGGATCTTGCCTATGGCCTTGCCAGGTTCGTGATGGAACTGGGTGGCGAGCCGACGGTGGTGCTGGCCACCAACGGCGGCAAGGCCTGGGCGGCGAAGATGGAGGCACTGTTCGCGTCCTCTCCGTTCGGCACGAACTGCAAGGCCTATCCGGGCAAGGACCTGTGGCACATGCGCTCGCTGCTGTTCACGGAGAAGCCGGACTTCATCATCGGCAACACTTACGGCAAGTATCTGGAGCGCGACACCGGCGTGCCGCTGATCCGGATCGGTTTCCCGATCTTCGACCGGCACCACAAGCACCGCTATCCGGTGTGGGGCTATCAGGGTGGTCTCAATGTCCTCGTGACGATCCTCGACCGGATCTTCGAGCACATGGACGCGACCACCAACGTGCCCGCCAAGACCGACTACAGCTACGACATCATTCGCTGATGTCACACATGCCCTCCGTCGTTCCGGCCTTTGCGGGAATGGCGGAGGGAAGTTTCCAGCGCAATCGGGGAGCTTTTTCATGAGCAGTGTGAACCAGACCATCCAGGACGTGTTCAACGAACCCGGTTGCGCGAAGAATCAGGCAAAGTCGGAAAAGGAACGCAAGAAGGGCTGCACCAAGCAGCTCCAGCCCGGGGGCGCGGCCGGCGGCTGTGCTTTCGACGGGGCGAAGATCGCGCTCCAGCCCATCACGGACGTGGCGCACCTCGTCCACGGTCCTATCGCCTGCGAAGGCAATTCGTGGGATAACCGCGGCGCCAAGAGTTCCGGCTCTTCGCTCTACCGAACCGGCTTCACCACCGACATGACCGAAAACGATATCGTCTTCGGCGGCGAGAAGCACCTGTTCAAGGCGATCAAGGAGATCGTCGGCAAATACGCGCCGCCCGCGGTCTTTGTCTATCAGACTTGCGTGCCCGCGATGATCGGTGACGATATCGAGGCCGTCTGCAAGGCCGCGTCCGCCAAGTTCGAGACGCCGTGCATCCCGATCCAGTCGCCCGGCTTCGTCGGCCCCAAGAACCTGGGCAACAAGCTTGCCGGCGAAGCGATGCTCAAGCATGTGATCGGCACCGAGGAGCCCGAATACACGACGCCTTACGACATCAACATCATCGGCGAATACAACCTCGCCGGGGAACTGTGGCAGGTGAAGCCGCTGCTCGACGAACTGGGCATCCGCATCCTCTCCTGCATTTCCGGCGATGCCCGCTACAAGGAAGTCGCCTGGTCGCACCGCGCGAAGGCGGCGATGATGGTCTGCTCCAAGGCGATGATCAATGTCGCCCGCAAGATGGAGGAAAAGTACGAAATCCCCTTTTTCGAAGGCTCGTTCTACGGCATCGGCGATATGTCCGACAGTCTGCGCGAGATCGCCCGCCTGCTCATTGAGCGCGGCGCCGATCCCGAACTGATGGACCGCACCGAAGCGGTGATCGCGCGCGAGGAAGCGCGTGCCTGGGGCGCGATCGCGCCTTATGCCGAACGGCTCAAGGGCAAGAAGGTCCTGCTCATCACCGGCGGTGTGAAAAGCTGGTCGGTCGTGGCCGCGCTTCAGGAAGCGGGCATGGAGATCGTCGGCACTTCGGTCAAGAAATCGACCAGGGAAGACAAGGACAAGATCAAGAAACTGATGGGCGAGGATGCCCACATGTTCGACGATCTGACCCCGCGCGAGATGTACCGCAAGCTCAAGACCGCCGAGGCCGACATCATGCTTTCGGGCGGGCGTTCGCAGTTCATCGCGCTCAAGGCCTCGATGCCGTGGATGGATATCAACCAGGAACGCCACGTCGCTTTCGCGGGCTATCACGGCATGGTCGAGATGGTGAAGGAGATCGACCGCACGCTCTCCAACCCGATGTGGGAGCAGGTTCGCAAGCCCGCGCCCTGGGAAACGCCGGGTCAGGTTAGCTGGCAGGACAAGGCGATGGCCGAGGAAGCGGAAATCGCCGCGGCCATGATGAGCCAGCCGATCGGCGGGGCGCTGGCCTTCATGGGAATGCGGGGCGCGATGCCGCTGCTGCATGGCTCTCAGGGCTGCACCAGCTTCGGTCTTGTGCTGTTCGTGCGCCACTTCCGGGAGGCGATTCCGCTGCAGACCACGGCGATGTCCGAAGTCGCCACGGTGCTGGGCGGTTTCGAAAATGTGGAGCAGGCGGTGCTCAACATCGTCAAGAAAACCGGGCCGGAGGTGATCGGCATCTGCTCGACCGGGGTGACCGAAGTGAAGGGGGATGACCTCAAGGGCTTCGTGCACACCATTCGCCAGCGCCATCCGGAACTCGACAACGTCGCGATTGTCCAATGTTCCACGCCGGACTTCTCCGGGGCGTTCGAGGATGGCTGGTCGAAGGCCGTCACCGCGATGATCGAGGAGATCGTGCCGGAAGCGACTGTGGCCAAGCGCGACATGAAGCGGGTCAACGTCCTGCCCGGATGCCACCTGACCCCGGGCGACATCGACGAATTGCGGGATGTGATCGAGGCGTTCGGGCTGGAGCCCACATTCGTGCCCGATCTTTCCGGCTCTCTGGACGGGCATATCCCCGAAGATTTCACACCGACGACGCTGGGCGGCGCCGGATGTGAGGCGGTCCGCGCGCTGGGCCACGCAGGCTGGACCCTTGCGGTCGGCGAACAAATGCGGTCCCCAGCAGAGGCGCTCGAACGACGCAGTAGTGTCCCCTATCGTCTGTTCGAGCGCCTCACGGGCCTTGCTGCCTGCGATGAGCTGATGCTGTTTCTCAGCGAGATTTCCGGGATGCCGGTGCCGCGCAAGTACCGCCGCCAGCGCGGCCAGCTTGTTGATGCCATGCTCGATGGGCATTTCCATATCGGCGGGCGCCGGTTCGCCATCGGGGCAGAGCCGGATCTGCTTTACGCGCTGGTCTCGACGCTGGCCGAGATGGGCGGGGTGATCGCGTCGGCCATCACCACCACCACATCTGCGGTGCTGGCGAAGCTGCCCTGCGAAACCGTGATGATCGGTGATCTGGAAGATCTCGAAATCGGGGCGGCGGATGCCGACATCCTCGTGACCCACAGCCACGGGCGTCAGGCCGCCGAGCGTCTGCACATGCCGCACTTCCGCATCGGTATTCCGATGTTCGACACTCTGGGGGCCGGGCACCTCGTGACGGTGGGATACCGCGGCACGCGCGATCTGATCTTCGCGATCGGCAACATGCTGATGCACCGCCACCACGAAGCGCGCCCGGATGACTGGCGCGATGCCTGGCCGTCGGCGCCCAATGTTTTACCGGAGCCCGAAAAGGAGCTTGTCCCATGAAAGTCGCTTTCGCCACACAGGACCTGGAACGGATCGATGCCCACTTCGGATGGGCGAAGAACCTCGCCATCTACGACCTGACGCCCGAGGGCTGGTCGCTCGACAAAGTGGAGTCCTTCACCGGAGACCTCAAGGAGGATGGCGACGAGGACAAGCTGGCGCCCAAGCTGGATGCGCTGAAGGGCGTATCGATCCTGGTGGTCGCTGCCATCGGCGGATCGGGGGCGGCGCGCGTTGTCGCGCAGAATATTCACCCGATGAAAGTGCCTCAGCCCGAACCGATCGAGGGCATGCTGGAAAAGCTTCGCGAGGTTCTCAGGGGCACACCGCCGCCATGGCTGCGCAAGGTGATGGCCAAGGGCGGCGAACGCCAGTTCGATCCCGAAGGTCTCGATTTCGAGGAAGAGGAAGCGTGAGATGACTGAAGCTGTCGTTGAAACCCCGGTTGTCGAAGGCTTCGCCGCCGCGCTGGTGCGCCAGATCCGCGCGCAGGACACACACGGGCATTGGGAGCGCAAGACCGATATCCAGCTGCTCGAACCCTACATCATGGACAAGGAAAAGCGCCGTGCAATCCCGATCATCGGCGATCCCGATCCCGATACGCTGTGGCGGCTCGAACTCTTCTATGGTGCGATGTGTCTGGAGATCGAGCGGCGGACCAAACGCATGGTCCAGCCGATGATGAAGATGAGCCATGAAGGCTTCGGCCGCATGGTGCTGATCGCCGGGCGCCTGATCGTGCTCAACAAGCAGCTGCGCGACGCCCACCGCTTCGGTTTCGACAGCCTCGAAAAGCTTAATGCCGAGGCGGAGAAGCTGATCGGTCAGGCGGTCGACATGATCGAGAAATTCCCGGCGGTCGCCGACTACTGAGGGAGACTTTCAAGATGTCCGATGTCGAGACTCTGAAGGCCGAAGTGAAGAAGCTCTCGGCCAAGGCGATGCAGGCGAAGATGGACCTGCACGATCTGTCAGAGGAACTGCCTGTGGGTGTGGAAAACGTCATGGCCACGGCCGAGCGCGTGCGCGACACTTATGCCGCCCTTACGGCTAAGCGCGCCGAACTGAAGGCGCTGGAGACGGCGGCGTGACGGCGTTCCTTACCCGAGGCGGGCGGGACTGGAAGCCCGACTATCTCGTTGCGATCGATCCCGATGTCTGCATCGGTTGCGGCCGCTGTTTCAAGGTGTGCGGGCGCGACGTGATGACGCTCAAGGGCCTCAACGAGGACGGCGATATCGTCGAACTTGACGACGACGATGACGATGAAATCGAAAAGCGCGTGATGGCCATGAACGACGTCGATGCCTGCATCGGCTGCGGCGCCTGCGCGCGCGTGTGCCCGACCAACTGCCAGACCCACGGTCTGGCGGCCTGACAGAACACAAGAACGGCGGGCAGGATATCGGAGAGGAGCCGGAGGCAGACCACGATGTAATAAGGAGAACGGTGATGGGACGTGCCGAATCGATCTACGCGGAGCTTCTCTGGCAGGGCGGTAACGCGCACGTGTCCGCATTCGATGTCCACATCGCTTCCTGCATCCTGGCGCTCTCGCTGTTCGAGGCCGAATGCGAGGGGAGTAGCCTTGCCGATGCCACTGGCCTGGATGGCGAGGAACTGGGCGAGCTGTGCCGGCTGGTTTATCCGAACGTGAGCCTGCCCGAAGCTGGCGAGCCGGTTGTCGGCAAGGAAGAGCAGGCGCTGCGCGATATCCTCTGGATGAACTGTTCCGAGGCTTCGGTTCTTGAACTGCTGCTGACCCGCATGATCGCCCGGCGCAGCCAGCGCCCCAATCACCTCTGGCAGGATCTGGGCCTTGCCAACCGCACCGAGCTGTCGATGCTGATGGAGCAGCATTTTCCGCGTCTGGCGATGAAAAACAGCGCGGATATGAAATGGAAGAAATTCTTTTACCGCATGATGTGCAGTGCTGAGGGATTCCGCCTCTGCTCCGCCCCGGTCTGTACCGAGTGCGACGATTTCGAAGCCTGCTTCGGCGCCGAGGATGGCGAGGCGCTGCTGGCCCGGATCGCCAATGGAAAGCCGCTATCGCCCCAGGAGGCCCGTCTGTGAAGAATGACCCGGAAGCCGCGATCATGGCCATGGTACGCCGTTTCTATGAACTCTCGCTGGAGGACGACCTGTTGGGGCCGATGTTCCGGGCCGAGATCGGCGATTTCGAGGAGCATTATGGCATCGTGGCCGATTTCTGGTCGCACGCGCTGCTGGGCACCGATCGCTACAAACGCGGCACGCCTTATGTCCATCATACGAAGCTGAAGGTTGAGGAAGCGCACTTCGAGCGCTGGATGGCGGCATTCGGACAGGCCGTGGAAGAAGAGCTCCCGCCCGAACTGGCCGAGCCGGCCATGCAGCGTGCCCGGCACATGACCGAAAGCTTCAAGATGGGGCTGCTGCCGCTGCCCACACCGAAAAAGCCGCCGCTGGGGGCGCCGGCATGATGGCGGTGGAGGAAATGTTCGCTGTCTGCGCGCTGGAGGATATTCCCAACCGGCGTGCGATCCCGCTGGTGCTGGCCCGCCGCAATGAAGAGGGCGATGTAGTGCCCTGGCCGATCTTCGTCCTGCGCTGGGGCCGCAACGTGCGGGCATTCGAGAACCGCTGCCCGCATCAGGACACCCACCTCGACTGGGAGCGCGGAGAGTTCCTCGATGCTGACGGCACGCGCATCCAGTGCGGCAAGCATGGGGCCTTGTTCGATCTCGGCAGCGGCGAATGCGTTCAGGGGCCGTGCATGGGCCAGCGGCTCCATGCGATCGACGTGACGATCGACGGGGAAGGCGACATCTGCCTGTCCGGCGTCGAACTGGTCGAGGATGACGATTTCGACAGCGGGCAGGGCGCCGAATAGCGTCATTTCAGGTGGGCTTTCGCGTCCTTGATCCCTGTCATCGCACGGCAGCGGAGAGGTGCTGGAGTCGTCTTATGACACGCATTCCGGTTCTGAACGGGCGTCCTGACACGGCGCAGCGTTTCCTGCACGCGGCTGCGGATGCATATGCCGCAGGGACAGACGATGGGGCAAGCAGGCGCGCTGACGTGCGGCGGCACCACCTTTCGGGGCGCCGCCGGGGGAAGGGCGATCAGACCGGGCGGTTTTCGTTGCGGTTACGCACCGGCTCCATCGTTGCGACGCCGTCTTCGTAGCTGAGATCGGGGAAGGGCATGGCCGTTTCGGTCAGCGTGTTGAGCACATGCTCGAGCTTCTCGGCGCCGTTCATCTTCTTCACGTCGTTCTTGTCGAGGCCGACGAGTTCGAGCGTTTCTTTCCACACCGTCGATTCGTCGAGCGGCAGGATCTTCGCGGTGATCCCGCCGGGCAGGGCGACCGTGTACTTCTTCAGGAAGTCGATGTTGTTGACGAAGAAGACGTAAGTGCCTTCGGGCACGAGGAAGTCCGCCAGTACCTCGATGGCTTCCTTGAGCCAGGCGAAGTTGTGGAGGTAGCCGGCCAGGGCCGGAATCTTGCCGGTGGAGGCATCGGCAACCGCCAGCACCTGTTCGACGGAGTACGCCGGCGGGCGGGCTTCGTCTGCCACCTGATCCTGAAAGGCAAGGGCGATGTCACCGCGAAAGCCGAAGGTTCCGGCCTTGGGCAGGGGCTCCTTGAGAACCGCGTTCAGGAGGCGGTGCTGGCTGGCAAGCGTGCCGAAGGCGGTGTCTTCGAGCGCGGTGGCGGTGACTGTGGACATGATTGTCTCCTGGTGGTGATGTGGGCGCGGGGTACGCAAGAAACGGGCCGTTTTGCCTCATGGGCCACTTTGTCGCGATTGGGCGCAGGCCATTGTGTGCATTGCAACAAAAAGCGCCGGGGCCTTTGTGACAAAGCTGACATGTGGCCGGGCATGGAATGCGGGACGGTGTTCGAATCCCGCCGCTTTTCCGACTTGGCACGCTGCTTGCTGCGTTGGCTTTCACGAAAACAGGATATGCCAGGAGCAGCGCCATGATTGTCCTGACTGACAGTGCCGTAAACGCCGTCCGCAGCGCCATCGACAAGGCGGAATCATCACCCGCAGGCCTGCGTATCCAGGTCGAGGCCGGCGGTTGTGCCGGATACAAGTACATGATGGGTCTCGTCGGCACTCCCGAGGAGGAAGATGCCGTGGTCTCCAGCGGCGGCGTTTCGGTTTTCATCGACCCCGTCAGTCAGCCGCTGCTGGCGGGAACCACGATCGATTTCGTGGTCGCGCTCGAAGGGTCGGGCTTCACGTTCGAAAACCCCAACGCAACGAACAGCTGCTCATGCGGCAAGTCATTCGGCTGATGGCGTATCAGGCGCCGTTCCGGGCAAGGTAAAGGAGAAGAAGATCGTGCAAACCGTGCAGACACAGTCAGTGGCCCCGAAAGCGGACACGGCGGAGAAAGCCCCGCTCACCACGCTGCAGAAGATCCGCCTGATTGAGGAGACCATCGAGGAGATCCGGCCCTTGCTTCAGCGGGACGGCGGCGACTGCCAGCTGATCGATGTCGATGGCAACCGGGTGACGGTGAAGCTCACCGGCGCCTGCATCGGCTGCCAGCTTTCGAGCGCCACGCTCGGCGGCGTGCAGGCGCGGCTCGTCAAGGCGGTGGGCATGCCGCTGATCGTGATCCCCGCGGCTCCCGTGCACTGATGACCGGCCGCTGACTGCCCCGAGGAAACCGCCATGGAACCCGCGCCCGTCTATCTCGACAACAACGCCACCACCCGGTGCGATCCGGCGGTTGTTGAGGCGATGATCCCCTATTTCTCGGAACAGTTCGGCAATGCGTCTTCCACGCATATGTTCGGGGCAGAGGTGGGGGCGGCGGTGTCCCGGGCGCGCAAGCAGCTCCAGGGGCTGCTGGGCGCAAAGTTCGATCACGAGATCGTCTTCACCTCGGGCGGGACCGAGGCCGACAACACAGCGATCCTCTCCGCGCTCGAAACGCAGGCGGACCGCGATGAAATCGTGACGTCGGCGGTGGAGCATCCGGCGGTGCTCAGTCTGGTGGCGCATCTGGAAAAGGCCGGGCGCACCAGGGCCCATATCATCGGTGTCGATGCCCGGGGACGCCTCGATATGGAGGCCTACCGCAAGGCACTTGGCCCCCGGACGGCGGTTGTCTCGATCATGTGGGCCAACAACGAGACCGGCACGATCTTCCCGGTCCAGGAACTGGCCGCACTGGCGCATCAGGCCGGGGCGCTGTTTCATACCGATGCCGTGCAGGCAGTCGGTAAACTGCCGATCAATCTGGCGGAGAGCGAAATCGATATGCTCTCGCTGTCGGGTCACAAGCTGCACGGGCCCAAGGGCATCGGCGCGCTCTATGCCCGGAAGGGCACGCGCGTGCGCCCGCTGATCCACGGCGGCCATCAGGAGCGCGGCCGCCGTGCGGGCACCGAGAATGCGCCCGCGATCATCGGGCTGGGCAAGGCAGCCGAACTTGCGCTTGAACATATGGCGGAGGAGCAGACCCGCGTCGGCGCGCTGCGCGACCGGCTCGAAAAGGGGCTGCTCCAGCAGATCGGCAACTGCTTCGTGACCGGAGATCCGGAAAACCGCCTGCCCAACACGGCCAATGTCGTGTTCGAATATATCGAGGGCGAGGCGATCCTGACGTACATGAACCGCGAGGGCCTTGCCGCCAGTTCCGGTTCGGCCTGCACGTCAGGGTCGATGGAACCGAGCCATGTGCTGCGCGCGATGGACATGCCTTACACGGCTGCGCTCGGCGCGATCCGCTTTTCGCTGAGCCGCGAAAACGGCGATGCCGATGTCGACCGTGTGCTCGAAGTGCTGCCGGGGATCATCGGCAAGCTGCGCGAGATGTCACCGTTCTGGCGCGAGCGCGAGAATCCCGCCGCTAACCCGTCTTATGCCTGATCCTGTCGTTTGAGGAGGAACCATGCTTGCCTATCAGCCCCGCGTCATCGTCAATGACAGCACGCTGCGCGATGGCGAGCAGTCGCCCGGTGTCGCCTTCAGCTTCGAGGAAAAGCTGTCCATCGCGGCGGCGCTCGAAGCCGCGGGTGTGGATGAGATCGAGGCGGGCACACCGGCGATGGGGCCGGAAGACGTCGAGGCGATCGCAGCCATGGCCACGCAGGCCGAGGCCGCCGAGATCATCCCCTGGTGTCGTGCCACCCGCAGCGATATCGATGCCGCGGCCAGCACCGGTGTTTCGCGCGTCCACTTGTCCGTGCCGGTTTCCGACCGCCAGATTCGCACCAAGTTCGGCACCGGGCGTGCGGACGTGCTGGAACGGATCGGGGAGATGGTGGGCTATGCCCTCGATCGCGGGCTGCGGGTTTCGATCGGCGGCGAGGATGCCAGCCGGGCCGATACCGATTTTCTCAAGCGTGTGGTCGTGGCCATCGAGGAAGCGGGCGGGCATCGCTTCCGCTTCGCCGATACGCTGGGTGTGCTCGATCCGTTCGGCACCTGCGATCTCTTCCGCGAACTGGCGCGGGAAACCGACATCGAGCTGGAATTCCATGGCCACGACGATCTCGGCCTCGCCACCGCCAACACGCTGGCCGCCGTGCGCGGCGGAGCGAGCCATGTCAGCGTCTGCGTGCTGGGGCTGGGCGAGCGGGCTGGCAATGCCCCGCTGGAGGAAGTCGTTGCCGGGCTGAGCGAAACGCTGGGCTGTGCCACGGGCGTGGACCTCATGCAGCTTGGGCATTTGGCCGAAATCGTCGCGCAGGCGGCGTGCCGGCCTATCCCGGACAATAAGCCGATCGTCGGTTCGCTGGCCTTCTCGCACGAATCCGGCATTCACGTTTCCGGTCTGCTGCGCGATGCAGGCACCTATGAAGCGCTCGATCCCGCCCGTTTCGGGCGTGAACGGCGGATCCTGCTGGGGCGCCATTCCGGGCGTGCGGCGGTCAGTTCCAGCCTGCGGTCTATCGGGCTGGAGGCGG
Source organism: Novosphingobium sp. (assembly GCA_037384205.1). Taxonomy (GTDB): domain Bacteria; phylum Pseudomonadota; class Alphaproteobacteria; order Sphingomonadales; family Sphingomonadaceae; genus Novosphingobium. The sequence goes on from JARROF010000014.1 coordinate 15,851, forward strand.
ATCAGGAGCGGCTGGAGCGGATTCTGGCCGATGTCCGCGCCCATGCGCTCAGCACCAAGCAGCCGGTGGAACTGTCCGAACTCGCGCTGATCTACAGCCGTTCGGGCGTGGCGGAAGGGATCGCGTGATGCCCTATTCGTCGCCGATCGATCAGGCCGTGCCCGGCATGCCGCCGCGCCGCCTCTCGCTCTTCGCCATGCTGCGCGAGGATATCGGCTGCGTCGCCGCGCGCGATCCGGCGGCCAACAACCGGCTGGAAGTCGTGCTGACCTATCCGGGCATACACGCCATCGTCTGGCACCGCATCGCCCATCGGCTCTGGCGTGCGAAACTGCGGTTTCCCGCGCGGTTCCTGTCGTGGTTCGGGCGGTTGCTGACCAATGTCGATATTCATCCGGGCGCGACTATCGGGCGGCGCTTCTTCATCGATCACGGCGCGGGCGTGGTGATCGGCGAGACGGCTGAAATCGGGGATGACGTGACGCTTTATCACGGCGTGACTCTGGGCGGCACGAGCTGGTCTCCGGGCAAGCGCCACCCGACGCTGGAGGATGGTGTGCTGGTAGGCTGCGGCGCCAAGATCCTGGGGCCGATCACGGTGGGCAAGGGCGCGCGCGTCGGGGCCAACAGCGTTGTCGTCGATCCCGTTCCCCCGGCGATGACGGTGGTGGGCATTCCCGGCCGTCTGGTGCGCGCGGCGTCCGAGCGCCGCCGTATCGGCGGACGGATCGATCTCGATCATCATCTGATGCCCGATCCGGTGGGGGAGGCGATTTCCCAACTGCTCGACCGGATCGACTTTCTGGAAATGCGCTTGGCGCATCGAGAGAGAACCCGTCGGGAACGCGGCGAACCCACTCGCGGGGAGGAGAACACCCATGAGCCTGCTTGACGATCTTCAGAACCTGTCGAGCGCGGAGGACTTCTTCACCTTCCTCGGCGTGCCCTACGAGCCTTCGGTGGTGCATGTGGCGCGGCTGCACATCATGCGGCGCATGGGCCAGTACCTGCGGGGCAGCGAAGTGGAAGGCGCACTGGCGAGCGCCGACGACGTCGCGCTGCTGGCGCTGTGCCGCGAGCATCTGGCGCAGGCCTACGAAGACTTCGTCAAGTCCTCCCCGATCGAGGAGCGCGTCTTCAAGGTCCACAAGGAGGCCATCGAACCCAAGCCGGAGCCGAACCGTCCGTTCGTGCCGCTCGCGGAGCTGTCCGGCCAGACCATATCCGCAGGCGAGCCTGCACCCTCAGGAGAGTGACCATGCATATCGTCGTATGCATCAAGCAGGTCCCCGACAGCGCGCAGATCCGTGTCCACCCGGTCACGAACACGATCATGCGCCAGGGCGTCCCGACGATCATCAACCCCTATGACCTGTTCGCGCTGGAAGAGGCGCTGCGGCTGAGGGACCGTTTCGGCGCGACCGTGACCGTGCTGACCATGGGACCGCCGACCGCCGCCGATTCGCTGCGCAAGGCGCTGACCTTCGGGGCGGATCGTGCGGTGCTGCTGACCGATCGCTATTTCGCCGGATCGGACACGCTGGCAACCAGCTATGCCCTGTCCATGGCACTGAAGAAAGTGGCGGACGAGTTCGGCAAGCCGGAGATCATCTTCACCGGCAAGCAGACCATCGATGGCGATACCGCCCAGGTCGGCCCGGGCATCGCCAAGCGGCTCGATTACAACCAGCTCACCTATATCGCACGGATCGTCGAGACGGACACCGACGCGGGTAAGATCAAGGTGGAGCGCCGCGCCGAGGGCGGGCTGCAGGTGCTGGAAACCAGGCTGCCCGTGCTTGTCACTATGCTGGAGGCCAGCAACGAGATGCGCCGTGGCTCGATCGAGAACGCGCTGATCGCCGCCCGCGCCGACGTCGTCACCTGGAACGCGGCCGATGTCGGCATCGAGGACCTGACCAAGTGCGGCCTGCGCGGTTCGCCCACCATCGTGAAGAAGGTCTTCGCGCCCACCGCCCGCACCGACAAGGCCGAGATCGTCGAGGCCGAAGGCAAGGCCGATGCGAAAGCGGCGGCGCTGGTCGAGGCAATTTTCGCAAAGGCACCGGATGTCGAGCAGGAATTGCTCGAACAGGCCGCGCATCACTACGTCTGAAGGAGAAAGGCTCATGGCCGAGGAGAAGAAACCCGCTCCCGCCGGAGGTGGCAGGGCCAATACCAAGAAGGAACTGCCCGAGCACTTCAAGGCGTACAAACACGTCTGGGTGGCGGTTGAGATCGAGCATGGCGAAGTCCACTCGGTGTCGTTCGAACTGCTGGGCGAGGGCCGCAAGCTGGCGGACAAGCGCGGCGTGGAACTGGCGGCCGTCGTCATGGGCGACGACCGGGCCAGCCTCGACGCGGCGGCGGGCGCCTGCTTCGAATACGGCGCGGACTGCGTCTATATCGTGCAGGATGCGGCGCTGAAGCACTATCGCAACGAAACCTCGACCAAGGTGCTCACCGATCTGGTCAACACCTACAAGCCGGAAATCCTGCTGCTGGGCGCGACCAATCTGGGCCGCGACCTTGCGGGTTCCGTCGCGACGACACTGCTGACCGGCCTCACTGCCGACTGCACCGAACTCGCCATCGATGACGAAGGCTCGCTCGCGGCGACGCGCCCGACATTCGGCGGATCGCTGCTCTGCACGATCTTCACGCTCAACTACCGCCCGCAGATGGCGACGGTGCGCCCGCGCGTGCTGGCCATGCCGGAGCGCGAAGAGGGCCGCACCGGCAAGATCATAGAGTTCGATCCCAAGCTGGTCGAACAGGATATCATCACCAAGGTTCTCGATTTCATCGCCGACCGCGATACCGACAAGGCGAACCTGCCTTACGCCGATATCGTCGTGGCCGGCGGGCTGGGCCTCGGCTCGGTCGAGAATTTCCAGCTGGTGAAGGAACTGGCCGAAGTGCTGGGCGCCGAATACGGCGGCTCGCGCCCGCTGGTGCAGAAAGGCTGGATCACGTCGGACCGCCAGATCGGCCAGACCGGCAAGACCATCCGGCCCAAGCTCTATATCGCCGCCGGTATCTCGGGCGCGATCCAGCATCGTGTCGGTGTCGAGGGCGCCGATGTCATCGTCGCCATCAACACCGATCCCAACGCGCCGATCTTCGAATTCGCGCATCTGGGCATTGTCGCGGATGCCGTCACCCTGCTGCCTGCGCTGACCGATGCCTTCGCGGCGCGGCTGCGCGTCAACCGTCTCGCAAGCTGAGGAGGAACCGATGGGCGAATTCAGCAAACCGTTCGATGCCATCGTCGTGGGGGCAGGCCCCTCTGGCAATGCCGCCGCTTATGTGATGGCGAAGGAAGGGCTCAATGTCCTGCAGATCGAGCGCGGCGAATATGCAGGCTCGAAGAATGTGCAGGGCGCGATCCTCTATGCCGATGCGCTGGAAAAGATCATTCCCGAATTCCGCGACGAAGCGCCGCTGGAACGCCACGTGATCGAACAGCGCATGTGGACGATGGACGATAAGTCGCACACCGGCATGCATTACCGCTCGGACGACTTCAACGAGGAGAAGCCGAACCGCTATACGATCCTGCGCGCGCAGTTTGACAAGTGGTTTTCTTCCCAGGTGAAGGAAGCGGGCGCGCTGGTGCTTTACGAGACCACCGTGACCGAACTGGTCAAGGATCTCTCGGGCAAGGTCATCGGTGTGCGCACCGATCGCCAGGGCGCGCCGATCATGGCCCATGTCGTGCTGCTGGCCGAAGGCGTGAACGGTCTGGTCGGCCAGCGTTCGGGCCTGCGCAGTGAAGTCGCGCCCGAAAGTGTGGCTCTTGCGGTGAAGGAAATGCACTTCCTTCCGCGTGAGACCATCGAGTCGCGTTTCAATCTCACCGGCAATGAAGGCGTTGTGATCGAGGCCATGGGCACGATCACCAAGGGGATGACCGGCACCGGTTTTCTCTACACCAACGAGGAATCGATTTCGGTAGGCATCGGTTGCATCGTGTCTGACTTCGCCGAGAGCGATACCGGCCCGAATGAACTGTTGGAAGCCTTCAAGAATCATCCGTCGATCAAACCGCTGTTGGCGGGGTCGGAATGCAAGGAATATGCCGCGCATCTCATCCCCGAGGGCGGCTACAAGGCGATTCCGCAGCTCACCGGGGCGGGCTGGATCGTGGTTGGCGATGCCGGCCAGTTCGTGAATGCCGTACATCGCGAGGGTTCCAATCTGGCGATGACCACGGGGCGTATTGCCGCCGAGACGGTCGTTTCGCTTACTCGCAAGCGCGAAGAGATGACGGCGGCGAACCTGGCCGAATACGAGAAGCGTCTGGGCGAGACCTTCGTCATGAAAGACCTCAAGAAATACAAGGGCATTCCGGACCTGTTGCACAAGAACAAGGGCAACTTCTTCGGCACTTATCCCAAGCTGATCAGTCAGGCGATGCAGGTCTGGTTCCGCGTCGACGGGATCGACAAGGTCTCCAAGGAAAAGGCGATTTTCCGTAATTTCCGCGAGACCCGCACGCTGTGGGGGATGGTGGGCGATGCCTTCAGAGTGGTCCGCGCCTGGCGGTGACCGCTTGGCAATACGATACAACCAAGGAGCAGGCAGATGAGTGACGTAATGACGGCGCCGCGCGCCAAAGTGGAAGAGAAGCTGTTCCAGAACCGTTATCTGGTGGACGCGGGCCGCCCGCACATCAAGGTGAAGCCGCACACGACGCCTTCGGCCAGCTTGTTGTCGATGGTCACTCTATGCCCGGCCGGCTGCTACTCGAAGAGCGAAAATGGCCAGGTTGAGGTTGCCGCAGACGGGTGTCTCGAATGCGGAACGTGTCGGATCGTTACCCGCAAGACCGGCGAAGTCGAATGGAACTATCCGCGCGGCGGTTTCGGCGTGCTTTACAAGTTCGGCTAGGCCCGATTTTGGAAGCAGTTACGTTTGCGAACCTTTATCAATTTCGAAAAGGTGCACTCACAGCTTGTCGAATCGGCGGAAATTTGAGACTTTTCCAATCTGACATCCGAATCCCGGCAGGCGATCGGGATCATCGACAAGAGCGAGTGGAGAAGATGTCCTGACGGAAGAAAGGTTTCCGCCATGGACAGTCAGGTGATCAGCCCTTCGAACGGCCTACCGCCCGGATCATACGTGAACACTTACAGCCGGCAACCGAGCCACACGCGCGCCGATATGGCCTTGCGCGGTGTGTACGAGATTTCCAAGGTGCTCGCGGTTCCCGGGCGGCTGGAAACGACACTGGCCAACGTGTTGACGTTGCTGTCCAGCTTCCTCGACATGCGCCACGGCCTCGTGACGCTGCTCGAAGAGGATGGCACGCCGATCAATGTCGTGGGCATCGGTTGGCGCGAGGAGAGGGCCGGAGCGTGGTTCGGGCGTATTCCCGAGCAGGCCGTGGACCGTATTTTCCGGACGGGCATGCCGGTCGTTGTCCAGAACATGGAGAAAAGCTCGCTTTTCCCGGGCTGGAGCTCCGAGGATGCGGGGCCCGGGCTCAGCCGTGCTTCCTTCATCGGCGTACCGATCAAGGACCGCAACGATGTGGTGGGTACGCTCACGATCGAGCAGATCTGGGATGAAAGCACCACCTATCACGCCGCGGACGAAGACGTGCGCTTCCTCACCATGGTGGCCAATCTGATCGGTCAGACGGTTCGCCTGCTTGAAATGGTCCAGCGGGACCGGGAGCGGCTGATGGAACAGCAGCGGATGCTGGAAAAGGAACTGATCCGCGATAATCCGCAAAAGGCTGGCAGTGGTAAAAAAGGCAAGGCTTCCAATATCGGGATCGTTGGCACGAGCCCCGCGTTGCAGAACGCTTTGCAGCAGATCAGGCGTGTCGCTCGCAGCCATTCGGCTGTACTGTTGCGCGGCGAATCCGGTACCGGCAAGGAGCTGTTCGCGCGGGCTACACATGATTTCTCGCCGCGCGCCAAGAAGCCGTTCATCAAGCTGAACTGCGCGGCACTGCCCGAATCCGTGCTGGAATCGGAACTGTTCGGGCATGAGAAGGGCGCTTTCACCGGCGCGGTCGCCCAGCGCAAGGGCCGCTTCGAACTGGCCGATGGTGGCACCTTGTTCCTCGACGAGATCGGGGACACCAGTTCGGCCTTTCAGGTCAAGCTGCTGCGCGTCCTGCAGGAAGGCGAGTTCGAGCGGGTCGGCGGCACGCAGACGATCAAGGTCGATGTGCGTCTCGTCTGCGCGACCAACCGCAATCTTGAGGAAATGGTCAGCAAGGGCGAATTCCGCGCGGACCTCTATTACCGCATCAATGTGGTGTCGGTACGTCTGCCCGCCCTGCGCGACCGACGGGAAGACATTCCACAGCTCGCGCGTGAGTTCCTGCGCCGTTTCGACGAGGAGCATCACACCGAGCACGAACTCTCACCCTCGGCCGTGCGGGTTCTGGAAAGCTGCTATTTCCCCGGAAACGTGCGTGAACTGGAGAATTGCATCCGCCGCACCGCCACGCTCGCGCACGAGGACCGTATCGGCGAGGGTGATTTCGCCTGTCGCAACGATGAATGTCTTTCGGCGACTTTGTGGAAGTCTGCAGTATCGGCGCCGTTTCCGATCGTCCAGCCGCGCAACGCTACGCCTCACCCCGAGCGGGAGGATACCGAGACCGTCGATCTGATGGATCGGGACGCTCCGGAGGACGCCCCGGCGGACAACGTCAAGATCGGGCAGCGCGAATTGATGAAAGCGCTGGAATCGACCGGCTGGGTCCAGGCCAAGGCCGCGCGTATGCTCGGGCTGACACCGCGCCAGATCGGTTATGCGATCCGCAAGTACGGGATCGAAGTGCGCAAGTTTTGAGCCTTGCGCGGCAGGGGATGGAGAGAGGCGGCCAAGATCGCTCGTTGCCGCCCCATTCCTGATTTAAGCTCAGACTGTTACCCTGGCAGCGAATTGCGCACGGTCAAGTTGCAGCCCTTCCGCACAGTGCCTTGCGCAGTATCGACGGGAATTTGCGACAGGATGTTTTCGATCCAGCCATGCGCCAGCCAGCGGGCCAGCATCTCACCCGCCATCCGCAGGGCCTGCTCCTCTCCCAGCAGATCGGTCAGCATATCGCAGGCTGCGCCATAGCCCGTTCCGGCCTTCATCGCGGTCAGCGCCTGCGCTTCGGCAGCGTTCACGGTCGTGAACGTGGCCTTCAGTCCTTCGCGCCAGATCACGCAGCCTCTCATTTCGGGCAGGGCGGGCAGGCTGCGGGCTAGCGCGATGTCTTCGTCGCCGGCGTCCTCACCGAGCCTGTTCCAGAGCGCGGAGGCGTTGTGACGGACCCGCCGCACGGCAAGGCCGGGCATGAACGCGAGCCGCAGATCCTGCCATGCCCGGTCGTCGAATGCCGCAGTTGCCGCGACCATGGCGGTGCCGTCGAATGGCACGGCGTCACGAGCCGTGAAGGCTGCCTGCATGGCCCATTCGATCCAAGCGAGTTCGGCCACATCGGGATCGTCGGGAAACAGCGCTTCCAGTGTCTGTGCAAAGCCCTGTCCGGCATCGTCGAGCGTCCAACTCCGGGGCGGATGCGAAATCAGGTGATGCGCGGCGGCGGCGTGAAACGCGTCCTCTCCGGCCAGGCGGGCGGTTCGCGGATAGGTTTCGCGCAGAGCCTCGATCAGCCGGGCACGGTAGGCGCTGCGATAGATTTCATAGCCTGCCCGTTCGCGCGCCTGCCAGTCCTCCGGCAGTGGGGCGTCATCGGACATCAGGCCTGCGATGAAGCGGCTTTGCTGGCGGGCGAGAGTCATGCCGCTACGGCTTCCTGCCGCGCTTCGGCCGCGATGCGGCGGGCAATCGCCAGTTCGTCCAGAAGCTCTGCAAGCGGGGGGATGGCATCGTCGCGCTCGATCATCACGGCGGCGGGACCGGTGCGGGTCAGGACGTAGGCCAGCAGGTCCCAGACGCCGCCGCACACTTCGCGGTCATGCGTATCGATGGCGATTTCGCCGGGGGTGTGCCCGGCGAGATGGATCTGGCGCACACGGTCGAGCGGCAGCCCGTCGACATAGGTTCGGGCGTTGAAGCCGTGATTGTGCGCGCTGACGTAGACGTTGTTCACATCTAGCAGCAGATAGCAGCCCGTCCGCCGCGTCACTTCCGCCAGGAATTCCCATTCATCCATCTCGTCTTGGGGGAAAGTCATGTAGCTGGACGGATTTTCCAGCAGCAGCGGGCGTTGCAGGACATCCTGCGCGATCATCACGTTCTCGCAGATCACGTCGAGCGCTTCGGTCGTATAAGGCAGGGGCAACAGGTCATGGCTGTTGTGGGCGCTGCTGCGCGTCCAGCACAAGTGATCGGAGATCCAGCGCGGTTCGATCCGCTCGGCAATAGCCTTGAGCCGGATCAGATAGTCGCGGTCCACCCCATGCGCTGATCCGGGCGAGAGGGAAACGCCATGCAGCATGACATCATGCTTGCCCCGCACGGCATCGAGCACGGCCAGCGGCTTGCCGCCGTCCACCATGAAGTTCTCCGAAATCACCTCGACAAAGTCGACATCGACCTCTTCTTCCAGGAAGTGGTGGTAGTGCGGACGGCGAAGGCCCAGGCCGAAGCCTGCGAAAGGCTGGATATGCGTCATCTGGCGGAACCTGCGGGACAATGTGAAAAGAGGTGGCGGCCCGGCCCCTTTTCTGGGGGCGGTGGGAACGAGGGGCTGGGCCGCCGGGGCATGCGATCAGCCGATGTCGCCGATCGTGCCGCCCTTGGTCAGGCAGGCGCCCGCCGCCATCGCCTTGAAACCCTGCCCCTTGCACGTATTCATGCCCTTGCATTCGTGCTGGGTGGTCTTGCAGTCGGCGTGGCCCTTGCAGGCATTCACGCCGTAGCAGTGCACGGTGTCGTCCTTGCCGAGTGCGGCGCCGGTGCTCCCGGCCGGGGCGGCGGCTGCGAAGGCCGTTGCGGACGAGAGGGCAAGGGTTCCGGCGATCGCCGCGAAGGCGGTCTTGTGCGAAATCGACATCGATAGTCTCCTGAAGTGATGTGCCCGAATGGCATGGGGTCATTCGCGGGGCGGCGGGGCCGGGTTACAGGGGGGGCGAAAATTTTTCGGACTGTAACCGGAGGGGGAAGCGGGCCGAATGACGCTGTGATCTCCGGCGGGTGCCGGGATGCACATCAGGAGGTAGCGATGCAGAATCTTTCGATGGCCGCTCTGGCCGGTCTTGCTCTCACAGGCGCCGTTGCCGCGCAGTCCGCTGGAGCCGCGGACAAGCCGCAGATGGAGAAGTGCTACGGCGTGGCCAAGGCCGGGCACAACGATTGCGCCGCCGGACCGGGCACCAGCTGCGCCGGTACCTCCGTACGCGATTATCAGGGCAATTCATGGAAACTGGTGAAAAAGGGCACGTGCACAACGATCAAGACCCCGAAGGGCACCGGTTCGCTGACGCCGGTCCAACGCTGATATCGACGGTAGCCGGGAAGGAGCAGGTGGATGCGGCGGGCGATGGCATTTTGGCAAAGGATCACGGACTTCATGCAAGGTTCGGTTATCGAGGGGATAGCCCTGCTGTTCGTCCGCGTGGCGCTGGCGGGCGTGTTCTGGCGCTCGGGACAGAGCAAGGTCGTGGAAGGCACCTGGCTGCAGGTGAGCGATGCGACTTACTATCTCTTTGAAAACGACTATGCCGCTGTGCCGCTCCCTGCGCATCTTGCCGCCAACATGGCGGTTGCCGTCGAGCATCTGTTCCCCATTCTGCTTGTCGCCGGTGCGGCAACGCGCCTTTCCGCGCTCGCCTTGCTCGGAATGACAATGGTCATTCAGATTTTCGTCTTTCCCGAAGCCTGGTGGAGCGTGCATATCCTGTGGGTGGCGCTGGCCCTGACGCTGGTAGTGCGTGGAGGCGGGCTGTTCGCGCTCGACAGACTGGGCCACGTTGCGGGTATGCGGATGGTGTTGCGGTGAACGGGGACGATGCAACCATGGCGCGTCTGATGCGCGCGGCACAGGCGGGCGACAGGCAGGCCTATGCCGTGGCGCTGGAGCAGGCGGCAAAGTGGCTGCGGCGCTATTTCCGCAGGCGCATTGCCTTGGAAAAGCTGGATGATCTGGTGCAGGAAGTGCTGCTCTCGGTTCATGCCAAGCGCTCCACTTACGATCCGGCGCGCCCGTTCTTTCCCTGGCTGGCGGCTATTGCCCGTTACCGCTGGGTGGACCATCTGCGCGCCGAATACCGTTCGCAGACCCAGGAACTGCTGGAAGACACTGCCAGCGAGGACAGTGCGGAAGAGCCGGTGATGGCGCGCATCAGCCTTGACCGCCTGTTCGATCAATTGTCGCCGGCCCAGGCCGAGGCGATCGAACTGGTGAAGATCGAAGGCTGTTCGGTTGCCGAAGCCTCTGCGAGGACCGGGCAAAGCCCGTCGCTCATCAAAGTGAATGTTCATCGCGGCATCCGTAAACTCGCCGCGATTATCGAAAAGGCAAGCTGACCCATGGACGACGCAACCCAGGCATTGATCGACCGGATCGCCGCCGATGCCGCGCCGGTACGCCCGCTGCGAAAGGGCCGGGGGCTGGCTTTGGCCGGGCTTGCCTTCCTGGTGACGCTCGTCGCGGTGCTGTTCCTGGCGGGCGCGCGGCACGGTCTGATGAACGGGCAATTCTCCGTCTTCTTCGTCGTTGTGAACGGCCTTTTGCTGGTGCTGGGCCTGTCCTGCGTGACGACGGTGGCGGCGATGGCCGCACCGCAAGTCGGCGCCGGGCACGAAGGGCCGAAATGGGCCATCGCCATGGCAGGCGTTCTTCCTGTTGCCGGAGTTCTGGCCGCATCGGCGCCGGGCGGTGTCGGCCTGATGCATGTGGAGGGCATCCACTGCATGTATGTAGGGCTTGCCGCTTCCGTGCTGATCGCGGCGGCGCTGTTCGTCTGGCTGCGGCGCGGTGCTCCGGTCTCGCCGAAACTGGCCGGGTTCTATCTGGGCGTCGGTTCGGGCGCGCTGGGTTCGGTCGCCAACGGGATGGCCTGCGCGGACGATTCCATCGCTCACCTCGGTATCTGGCACACGGCGCCGGTGATCATCGGCGGGCTGGTGGGGCGTTATGTGATTTCGCGCTGGCTGAGGTGGTGATCAGATCCGGCGCTTCTCCAGCTTGCGCGCCAGTGTCCTGCGGTGGAGCCCCAGCCGCCGGGCGGCCTCCGAGATGTTGAAATCGCATTCGACCAGAGTGCTGTGGATGTATTCCCATTCCAGTGTCTTGATCGAACTCTTGCGGCCGTCGACCGGCACGTCCGGATCGCCCTGCGCGCTGGAAAAGGCGGCTTCGATGTCGTCGGTGTTGGAGGGTTTGGCGAGGTAGTGGGCCGCGCCGAGCTTGATCGCCTCGACGGCGGTGGCGATGCTGGCGTAGCCGGTGAGGACGACGATATGCGTGTCCGGTCTTAGCGCATGGAGCGTCTGCACCACCGCCAGCCCGGAGTCGGCGCCCAGCTTGAGGTCCACCACCGCGTAGTCGAAGGAACTGGCTCTTGCCTCCGCCTCGGCCTCCTGCGCGGACGAGGCGGAGGCGACGACATAGCCGCGCCGTTCGAACGAGCGGCGCAGGGTGCGCGTAAAAGCCTCGTCATCCTCGACGATCAGAAGGGTGCGGCCAGGTTCGCTCATGCCGTTTTCTCCTTCGCATAGGCCAGCGATGCCAGCGGCAGGGTGAGCCGCACGGTGGCGCCGTGCGACTGGCGGTTTTCGACCGCGACATGGCCGCCCAGCTTGCGCACGACATTGAAGACGAGAAACAGGCCGAGGCCGCCGCCGTCCCGTCCCTTGGTAGAGACATAAGGTTGGCCGACAAGGGGCAGGATATCGGGCGCGAAGCCGGGGCCTTCGTCGCTGACGGAAATCAGAAGATCGTCGTTTTCGCGCGCGATTTCAAGCACAACAAGGCCTGCCGAGACTTCCTGGGCATTGTCGATCACATTGCCGATGACTTGCTGCAGCCCGGGATCGGCCACGATCGCGACATCCTCTCCGAAGCGGTCAATGAAGCGCAGTTCGCCGTCGGTGCGCGATTGCCATTCCGCGGCAATGTCCCCGAACAGGGTGCGCACGCTGGAGATGCTGGGATTCTCTCCGCGCAAGTCCCCGGCGGACATCAGGATGCCGCTGACGATGGTCTTGCAGCGATCCAGCTGGGTGCGCATGTCGGCGAGATCTTCGCTGAGCTCGGTGTTGGCGGCGATGGCGGGCAGGTGTGACCAGTCGCCCAGAATCACCGAGATCGAGGAGAGCGGCGTGCCGAGTTCATGTGCCGCGCCCGAGGCGAGCAGGCCCATGCGGATGATATGGTCTTCCTCCACTGCCTGTTGGCGCAGGGCTTCCAGTGCCTTGCCGCTGTCGCGCCGATTGCGCTCCAGCCGCACGACGAAGAATACCAGCAGCACGGCGGCCAGCACGAAACAGAACAAGCTGCCGAGCCGGTAGAGGCCGAACTGGTGCGCAGCGTGCCGGGCGGGCAGATCCAGCGGGACGTAGACAAATGTTACCAGCAGCATCGAAAGGCAGGCCAGAAGCGCGATGGCCCAGCTCCAGCGCGGGTGGAGGATGACCGCGCCGATCACGATCTGCAGCAGGAACAGGAACGTGAAGGGATTGGTCGCCCCGCCACTGTGGTAAAGCTGCCAGCACAGCGCGGCGACGTCTATCAGCAGGGCATTGAACAACTCGCCCTGAGAGAAGTGCGCGCGCCGTTGCAGCACACTGGCGGTGATGAGATTGACGAGGATGAGCAGCAGCGGTGCCATCAGCAGCGGCATCAGCGGCAGGCGCACTTCCAGTATCTGCGCCACGGCAACGATCGTCACCAGTTGTCCGAACACCGCGATCCAGCGCAGTTGCAGCAGCAGCAGCACATTGCGCCAGCTTTCGCTGCGCGAGGGGGGAACAGGGGCGATCAGGCGTATCATGCTTGAGCCCTATGCCCTGCGATGCCACACAACGCCAATAGCCACAAGCGAAAGGGCCGCCATGGCGAACCATGTCAGCGCGTATTGCAGGTGGTTGTCGGGGAAATGGATTACCGTGAGGCCCGGCACCGGTGCGGGCTTTCCGGCGGCGGGAGCCGCGGCGGTTTCCGTCTGGGCATCGATAAAGACAGGGGCAGCGGGGCCGGCCTGCTTCGCCCTGGAGAGCGCGGCGACATCGCGCGAGTACCAACGGTCGTCCTGCGGGCGGTTGGACTGGAGCAGGCTGCCGCCCGGCTCGCTGGCGCGCACGAGGCCGGTCACGCTGACGGGGCCTGCGGGCACGGTGGAGGCGGCCCGGGCAACGCTCGTCCCCGCGGGCAGGAAGCCCCGGTTGATCCAGACGGTCCGCCCGTCCGCGATGTGCAGCGGGGTCATCGCCCAGTAGCCGGTGCCGAGCTCCGTCGCCGCGCGCACGAGGGCGGTCTGCGGGCCGGCGTAAGTGCCGGAAACCTTGACGCGCGTGTAACTGAGTGCATGGGCCGGGGCAGAGGCCAGCCGCCGCGCGGAGGGCAGGGGGGCCGGCACGGCATGGACGCGGGCGTTCACGCGGGCGATCAGGTCATGCTTCCAGTGCAGGCGCTTCACCTGCCACACGCCAAGCGCCACGAAAGCGGCCAGTGCAAAAAGCAACAGCAGGGTCAGCCCCCAGGGCCGCCCTGCTGTCGCGGTGTCGTGTGCCCCGGTGGGGCGGGTCAGGGCAGTTGTCCCATGTCGTGGCTCGTCATCGGCATCATGTTGTGGTTGAGATGATACATCACCCACAGCGAGCCGGACAGCGCGATCACGACAATGATGATCGTGAAGATCAGCGCCATGACCGTCCAGCCGTTCTCCGACTTGGTGTTCATGTGCAGGAAGTAGATCATGTGGACCACGATCTGCACGATCGCGAAAGCCATGACGACGAGGGCGGTGGCCTGCTTGTCGGCAATCGCGCCGCTCATCACCAGCCAGAACGGAATGGCGGTGAGCACGACCGAGAGGACGAAACCGATCACATAGTCGCGCAGCGAGCCGTGGCTTTCGCCGTGCTCGTCGTGATCATGATGATCGTGCCCATGGGCATGATCGTTGGCGGCGTGGTGGTTGGCAGCGCTCATCGCAGCATCCCCATGAGATAGACGAAAGTGAAGACGCCGATCCAGATGACGTCGAGGAAGTGCCAAAACAGCGACAGGCACATGAGGCGGCGCTTGTTGGCCTGGATCAGGCCCTTGCGCGAGATCTGCGTGACCAGTGTGAATAGCCAGACGAGGCCGAAGGTTACGTGCAGGCCGTGGGTGCCCACCAGCGAGAAGAACGCGGTGAGGAAGCCCGAGCGCATCGGCGTGGCGCCTTCGTGGATCAGGCTGGAGAATTCGTAGAGTTCGATCGAGAGGAACGCGGCGCCGAACAGGGCGGTGATCAGCAGCCAGCCGATCGTCGCGCCCTTCTGGTTCTTTGCCATGGCCAGCATCGCAAAGCCGTAAGTGATCGAGGAGAACAGCAGCATTGCCGTGTTCACTGCCACCAGCGGCAGTTCGAACAAGTCCTTGGGGCTGGGCCCGGCGGCATAGTTGCCACCGAGCACGCCGTAGGCTGCGAAGAGCATGGCGAAGATGAGGCAGTCGCTCATCAGGTAGATCCAGAAGCCCAGCATGGTGCTGGCGCCTTCGGGATGATGATGCGGTTCCAGCTCGTAGAAGGCCGCGGTGAGCTGCTCCGGGCTGGCTTTGGGCGTGGTCATGGTATCCATGGTCGGGGCGTTCATGGCTCAGGCTCCCGCAGGCGCGAACTGGCCGAGAGCCGCCGCTTCGGTGGCCGTGACCTCATCGACAGGGATGAAGTAGTCACGGTTGTAGTTGAACGTGTGGAAGATGGCGTAGCCGATCAGCCCGGCGAAAGTCAGGCCTGCCAGCCACCAGATGTGCCAGATCATCGCGAAGCCGAACACGGTGGCGATACCGCCCAGCACAATGCCCGCTTCGGTGTTCTTGGGCATGTGGATCGGCTGGAAGTTGCCGGTGGGGCGGGGAACGCCGCAGCGCTTCATGTCGTCCCATGCGTCGATCTCGTGGACCACCGGGGTGAACGCGAAGTTGTAGGCGGGCGGGGGCGAAGTGGTCGACCATTCGAGCGAACGGGCATCCCAGGGATCGCCGCCGCAGGCCAGTTCGTCGCGCTTCCAGATCGAGTAGGCGACCTGGGCGAGGAAAGCCACGATGCCCACCGCAATCAGCGCCGCACCGATGCCGGCAATGATGAACCAGATCTGCAGGCTCGGATCGTCGAACACGCGCATGCGGCAGGTCACGCCCATCAGGCCGAGTACATAGAGAGGCATGAAGGCGAGGTAGAAGCCGATCACCCAGCTCCAGAAGCTGACTTTGCCGAGGCCGGTGTGCAGCTTGAAGCCGAAGGCCTTGGGCCACCAGAAGTTGATGCCCGCGAACGTGCCGAAGACGACGCCACCGATGATCACGTTATGGAAGTGCGCGATCAGGAACAGCGAGTTGTGGAGCACGAAGTCCGCCGGGGGGACGGCCAGCAGCACGCCGGTCATGCCGCCGA
>JARROF010000014.1:31417-35384 GCA_037384205.1 Novosphingobium sp.
CCGGTCGGGATCGAGATCACCATCGTGGTAATGCCGAAGAACGAGTTGACGCTGGCGCCCGAACCCATCGTGAAGAAGTGGTGCAGCCACACGACGTAGGACAGGATGGTGATGACGAGCGAGGCGTAGACCATCGAGCTGTAGCCGAACAGGCGCTTGCCGCAGAACGTCGCGGTCACTTCCGAGAAGATGCCGAAGCAGGGCAGGATCAGGATGTAGACTTCGGGGTGGCCCCAGATCCAGATCAGGTTCACGTACATCATGGCGTTGCCGCCGAAATCGTTCGTGAAGAAGTCGAAGCCGAGGTAGCGGTCGGCAGTGAGCATGCACAGCACCGCGGTGAGTACGGGGAAGGCCGCGACGATCAGGATGTTGGTGCACAGTGCGGTCCAGGTGAAGATGGGCATCTTCATCATGTCCATGCCGGGTGCACGCATTTTCACGATCGTGCAGATCAGGTTGACGCCCGAAAGCAGCGTACCGACGCCTGCGATCTGCAAGGCCCATATCCAGTAGTCGACACCGACCCACGGGCTGTAGGCGATGTTCGAAAGCGGCGGATAGGCCAGCCAGCCGGTCTGCCCGAACTCGCCGAGGAACAGCGAGAGCATGACCAATACGGCGCCCGAGGCGGTCATCCAGAAGCTGAAGTTGTTGAGGAACGGGAAGCTGACGTCGCGCGCGCCGATCTGCAGCGGCACCACGTAGTTCATGAAACCGGTCACGAACGGCATCGCCGCGAAGAAGATCATGATCACGCCGTGGGCGGTGAAGACCTGATCGAAGTGGTGCGCGGTGAGATACCCTTGAGAGCCGTTGAAGGCCCAGGCCTGCTGCAGGCGCATCATCAGCGCGTCGGAGAAGCCGCGCACGAACATGACGAGGCCCAGCACCATGTACATGACGCCGATCTTCTTGTGATCGACGCTGGTGAACCACTCCTTCCAGAGATAGCCCCAGACCTTGAAATAGGTCAGCGTGGCAAGCAGAGCGAGGCCGCCCGTCGCGACCACGGCGAAAGTGACCCAGACAAGGGGTTCCTGCGGGATGGCATCCCACCACAGACGGCCCAGCAGCGGGCTCCAATGATTGTGAACTACGGTTTCCATGCTGGTCAGTTCCGGGAAATCAGGAGGGAGTGCACCGGCTTTTCCAGAGCCTTGTCATAGGCGATGGACTGGGGGCCGAAGGACTTGGGGGCGGAAAGGCCGGCGCCGGACAGCATGCGCTGATCGGCAGGGGCCTTGACGATGTTGTCGGGCGCCTGGCCGGGCTTCTGGTCACACAGGGCGCGCACCCAGGCGAGTTCGCGGCGAGCGGCCGCATCCGGGTTGGCATTGGCTTCTGCCGCTGCTTCGCGCCCGTGCTTGTCGTAAGCCAGCATCGAGACGTTGCGGATGCCTTCCTTGCCGAGGCCGCCGCGCGCGTCGATCGCCATCATCTCGCTCATGCACATCTTGCCGGGCTCGACGCACATGTCGAGGATCTTGCCATAAAGGTTCGGCGCGACTTTGGCGTAATAAGTGGCGGGCACGTTCTCGCTCGGCTTTTCGAGCTTGAGGTACGTGGCATCGTCCAGCGTTCCGGCGTTCTTCGCGCCGGCCTTCACGCCGTCGGCCCACTGGGCGAACTGCGCTTCGGTGACCGAGCGGGTCTTGAAACGCATGCCGGAGAAGCCCGCGCCCGAATAGTTGGCCGAGAAGCCGACGAAATCGTCACCCGTCTTGTTCATCACCGCGTTGAGGCGCGTCTGCATGCCGGGCATGGCATAGATCTGGCCGGCCATCGCGGGCACGTAGAACGAGTTCATCACGCTTGACGCGGTGATCTTGAAATCGAGCGGGCGGCCTGCGGGCACGACCAGTTCGTTGACAGTGGCGATGCCCTGCTCGGGGTAGATGAACAGCCATTTCCAGTCGAGCGCGACGACATCGACCTCGAGCGGCTTGGCATCGTGCTGGACCGGGGTCTTGCCGTCGATGCGGCCGATCGTGCGGTAGGGATCGAGCAGGTGCGTGCTGACCCAGGTCAGCGCGCCCAGGCAGATGACGATCAGCAGCGGTGCGGCCCAGATGACAAGTTCGAGCTGGGTCGAGTGATCCCAGTCCGGCTTGTATTCCGCGTTCTTGTTCGAGGCGCGGTATTTCCACGCGAAGAATACTGTCAGGGCCATGACGGGCACGATGATGATCAGCATCAGCACGGTCGACATGACGACAAGGTCGCCCTGCTGCTGTGCGACATCACCGGCCGGTTTCAGGACGACCGTGTTGCAGGCGGACAAGGCGCCCGTCAGCGACAGGGCAGCGAGGACTCGGGCCAGCGCAGGCATTCGGCGCGGCTTCGGGCGGGAATCGGATAGGCGCATGGCGGTGCGGGTAGGCTCGTGCTGCGAATGCGAACATAGGACATTTTGTCCAATCCCCTTGACCGCGATCAATGACGATAGGGCCAGGCTGTGACGGTGGGTGCTTGCGCGCCCGCACTAGTGATTCGCCCGTTGCCGGTGCGCCTTTGCGGCGCGCGGGCCCAGACTACGAAGGCCGCGACATCGAGATGACCAGTACCACCCGGACCCGCGAAGCCCTGGGCTTGCCGATCTTCAAGGAGGAACACAAAGTCTCCCCGGCGGAGATCGCGATCGGTGTCATCATCGGCCGCACGTCAGAGTTTTTCGACTTCTTCGTCTATGCCATCGCCTCGGTGCTGGTGTTTCCGAAGCTGTTCTTTCCCTTCGTCGATGTGCTGACGGGCACGCTCTATTCCTTTGCGATCTTCTCGCTGGCCTTCATTGCCCGGCCGGTGGGATCGCTGGTGTTCATGGCGATCGACCGGGCCTATGGCCGCGGCACCAAGCTGACGATCGCGCTGTTCATGCTCGGCGGCTCGACGGCCGCGATCGCTTTCCTGCCGGCCTATGCCGATGCGGGCACGACTTCGATCTGGCTGCTGGCGCTGCTGCGCCTGGGGCAGGGTTTCGCGCTCGGCGGTACCTGGGACGGCCTGGCCTCGCTCCTCGCGCTCAACGCGCCGGAGGAAAAGCGCGGCTGGTATGCGATGATTCCGCAACTGGGCGCACCGTTTGGCCTGATCGTTGCCAGTCTGCTGTTCGCCTATATGGTTACATCGCTTTCGGCAGCCGACTTCCTCGACTGGGGCTGGCGCTATCCTTTCTTCGTGGCTTTCGCGATCAACGTGGTGGCGCTCTTCGCCCGCCTGCGCCTCGTGGTGACCGAGGAATTCGATCACCTGTTCCGCAGCCGCGATCTGCAGGCCGTCAGCGTTTCCGACACGATCCGTACCGAGTGGAAGACCATCCTCATTGGCGCTCTAGCCCCGCTCGCCAGCTTCGCGCTGTTCCACATGGTGACGGTGTTCCCGCTTTCGTGGGTCTCTCTCTTCACCAGCGAGACGCCGGCGACATTTCTCATGATCGAGGCGACTGCGGCGGCGTTCGGCGTGGTCGCGGTGATCGCCTCGGGCCGCCTGGCAGACCATTTCGGCCGCCGCACCCTGCTGGGCGGCTGCGCGGTGGGCATTGCCGTGTTCTCCGGCTTCGCGCCGCAGCTTCTCGATGCCGGTACTGTGGGCGAGATCGTGTTCATGGTCCTCGGCTTCATTCTGCTGGGGCTGGCCTTCGGGCAGTCCTCGGGCGTTGTCGCTTCGGGTTTCGCGACCGAGCACCGCTATACCGGTTCGGCTTTCACCAGCGACTTGTCGTGGCTTCTGGGTGCCGGTTTCGCACCGCTGGCCGCGCTGCTGCTGTCGGTCAACTTCGGCCTGATCGCTTCGGGCGCCTATCTGCTCTCCGGCGCACTGGCGACGCTGATCGCGCTCTGGCTCAACACCGGGCTGGCCGGAAATAAGTAAGTTTGCGTATTATTCTCTCCTCTGAAGGGGAGAGACAGGCAGGCTTGCCCACTAGCCGGAGTTGAGAGGGGAAGTACGCATTCCCCTCTCCAACCCT
>JARROF010000015.1:0-33979 GCA_037384205.1 Novosphingobium sp.
AGCTGGTCACTGGCCTTCTGGAGCTGTTTCTCGGCGCGGTGATCTATATCGTCAATCCCTGGGCGTCGCCGGACTGGCTGTCGAGCGTGCTCAGCGTGGTCGGCGGGCTGATGTGTATCGAGGCGCTGGCCGTACTGGCCTTTTCCGACGTATACATGGCGTTCTGGGTGCGGCGTTTCGGGCCGCTTTCGAACCTGTGGTGCTGCAGTTCGATCGTGCTCGGGCTGGCGCTGATCGGGGTGAGCCTGCTGCAGTTCTAGGCGGCGCTCAGCGCATTTCCATCAGCGAGCTGGAGTAGGGCCGCACCAGCGCCTGCGCCCGGTCCCAGCCGCCGTGCAGCCACAGATCGCGCGCGGCGGCATCGGGCGGCAGGATCACCGGCATGGTATCGCGCCCTTCGGCCCTGAGTACGGCATTGGCCGGGCAGGCGAGCAGCGCGAAGCCCGGGATCTCGCTGTCCTTCCACACCGCCGCCATGGCGAAGAGGGGCTGATCGGCGCAGGAAAACCAGCACTGGCGCCGCTTGCCGTCCGCCGGGGAGCGCTTGCCCCATTCCATGAAGGCGGTGGCGGGGATCAGGCAGCGGAACTCGCTGTTGCGCAAGTTGCCGATCCAGAACGGGCTTTCCAGATTGCGCACCGTCAGCACCGGCCGTCCATCGGGCACGGAGGGCGGCGGCGGCACGCCCCACAGGCGCGGGATCATCCGCGTCTCCAGCACTCGCCCGGCAGGCCGCGGCCCGGCCACGAACTCGCGCCCCGCCGTGATGACAGGCGCGAACTGCCCCGGCGCCACATGCCCGCCCGCCCAGGGATCGTCCCCCGCCCGGGCGTTGAAGGCGCGGCCCACCGCAAGCGCGGGGGCGTCCAGGCGATAGAGCATGGGCATCGGCCCCGGGCTCTAGACGCCCGCCACGCAGGCGTCTATCACGCTCTCAACCCCGGGGAGCCAGCATATGGCTGAGAGGTGTGGGTATGCTCCACACGACCCGTCGAACCTGAACCCGTTAGCACGGGCGGAGGGAGTGGATCTGCCGCCACCGGTATATCCGCGCTCCATTCGCCCACTGGAGAGAAGCGCATATGGCCGACATCAATTCCAAGCTGGAGATCGGCGTCACCACCGGCCCCATTCGCGGATCGAGGAAGATCTACGTCCCGGCGCAGGCGAACCCCTCGATCAAGGTCGCCATGCGCGAGATTTACCTTGAGCCTTCCAGCGGCGAACCGCCGGTGCGCGTCTATGACACGTCCGGCCCCTACACCGATCCCGATGCGGCGATCGACATTTCGGCCGGCCTGCCCGCGCTGCGCCGCGAATGGCAGATTTCGCGCGGCGATGTGGAGGAATATGCCCCGCGCGCGGTGAAGCCGGAAGACAACGGCCAGCTCGGGCCGGACCGTTCGGGCGGCGTGCCCCCGTTCCCCACCGCGCTGCGCAGGCCCCTGCGCGCCAAGGCGGGCGCGAACATCTCGCAGATGCACTATGCCAGGCAGGGCGTGATCACGCCGGAGATGGAATACGTCGCCGAGCGTGAGAATCTGGGCCGCGCGCGCCTTGCCGGATACGTTCGCCAGGGCGAGAGCTTCGGCGCCGCCATCCCCGATTACGTGACGCCCGAATTCGTGCGCGACGAAGTGGCGCGCGGCCGGGCGATCATTCCCAGCAACGTCAACCACCCCGAAGCCGAGCCGATGGCGATCGGGCGCAATTTCCTGGTGAAGATCAATGCCAATATCGGCAATTCGGCGGTCGCCTCGGACGTCGCCAGCGAAGTGGACAAGATGGTCTGGTCGATCCGCTGGGGCGCGGACACCGTGATGGACCTGTCCACCGGCCGCAACATCCACGACACGCGCGAATGGATCCTGCGCAACAGCCCCGTGCCGATCGGCACCGTGCCGATCTATCAGGCGCTCGAAAAAGTCGGCGGCATTGCCGAGGACCTGACGTGGGAGATCTTCCGCGACACGCTGATCGAGCAGGCCGAGCAGGGCGTCGACTATTTCACCATCCACGCCGGCGTGCGCCTGCCCTACATCCCGCTGGCGGCCAAGCGCATGACCGGCATCGTATCGCGCGGCGGCTCGATCATGGCCAAGTGGTGCCTGGCGCACCACAAGGAATCGTTCCTCTACGAACGCTTCGACGAGATCACCGAGATCATGAAGGCCTATGACGTCGCCTATTCGCTGGGCGACGGGCTGCGTCCCGGCTCGATCTACGATGCCAACGACGAGGCGCAGTTCGCCGAACTCTACACGCTGGGCGAACTGACCAGGAAGGCCTGGGCGCAGGACGTGCAGGTGATGATCGAAGGCCCCGGCCACGTGCCGATGCACAAGATCAAGGAGAACATGACCAAGCAGCTCGAGGCGTGCGGCGAAGCGCCGTTCTACACCCTCGGGCCGCTCGTCACCGACATTGCGCCGGGTTACGACCACATCACCAGCGGCATCGGCGCCGCCCAGATCGGCTGGTACGGCACGGCGATGCTCTGCTACGTCACGCCCAAGGAACACCTTGGCCTGCCCGACCGCGACGATGTGAAGGTCGGCGTGGTGACGTACAAGCTGGCCGCCCACGCGGCGGACCTCGCCAAGGGCCACCCCGCCGCGCAGGTGCGCGACGATGCCCTGTCGAAAGCCCGCTTCGAATTCCGCTGGCGCGACCAGTTCAATCTCAGCCTCGATCCGGACACCGCCGAGCAGTACCACGACCAGACGCTGCCCGCCGAAGGCGCCAAGACCGCGCATTTCTGCTCGATGTGCGGGCCGAAGTTCTGCTCGATGAAGATCAGCCAGGAAGTGCGCGACTTTGCCGCCAGGCAGAACCAGCCGAGCGATGCCTTCATCGCCGCTCATCCCGAGCCTGCCGAAGGACGGGCCGCCGAGGAAGCCGAAGCCGGGATGCAGGAGATGAGCAAGGTGTTCAAGGAACACGGCTCGGAACTCTACATGGGCGCCGGCGAGCGCGAGCACGACTGAAACCGCCCGGCATGACAAAAACCGCAAAGCCGGGGGCCAAGGCTCCCGGCACGTCCGCTCCGCTGCCCGGGGCCGGTCTGTTCACTCTCACGCTGGACAGCTGCCAGCTCTGGGCCGATTCCTGCGCTGTGATCGCCATGCGCACCAGCGCCATCCTCACCCAGCGCCCCGGCAGCGAACGGGAAGCGGTGCGCATGGTCGCCGAGAAATGGCAGGCTGTCATCGAACTCGGCAACCGGCTGGCGCTCGACCCGCTCGATCCGGTGAAGACCAGCGTGGACTTTTTCGGCCCGCGCGTCAGCGCCAACCGCAAACGGCTGGAGCGCATGGGGCGCCGGAAATAACCCGCCCCGGGGCAGGCTCGCTGCGGTGCGTCAGGCGGTGTGGGCAAATTCGGGTTTGGCTCCCTGTGACTGAATTGAGATTTTTACGCCGGAAGCTGCCTTTCCGGTCTCCGCCAACGTTGCTGACGTTGGCAAATCCTCCCTGTCGCGCAGCGATGGGGAGGGGGGACCGCCCGCGGAGCGGGGGGTGAAGGGGGAGAAACCCCTCCGTCAGCCGCTTGGCCGGACGCGGACAGCGGCGGCGGTCAGCGAAACCTTCCTGATGCTTAACGGGTGTGCTTTGACGGCCAGCGATGCCGAAGTTGTCGTCGCATTCGTGGCTCTTGCCGCAGGGGAACTGACCGAGGACGAACTGGCCGACTGGTTCCGCACGCGCATTTGAAGCGAGGACAATGCGCACGCAACGCCTCTGCAAGGCCCCACGCCGGCAGTAACGGGAGCGCGAGAGTCATAACCCTCGCATCTTCCTTCTTCCCCCGTCCCGGAAAACCATTTTCCTACACGCCCGCCGCTGCCGTATTCTCGCGGCCATGCCCCAATCTCTCCCTCGCTGGCCTGCCTACTTGCGCATTCCGCCGTTCGTGCCGGTGCCGCGCCGGCATCGGCGGGACGGGTGGACGGCGGTGCGGCAGGGGGAGTTCATCGGGTGGCTGGCGCAGACGGGGTCTGTCTCCGGGGCGGCGGCGCGGGTGGGGGCTTCGCGCGAGAGTGTCTATCAGTTGCGACGGCGGGAGGGAGCGGAGCATTTTGCCGCCGCGTGGGATTTTGCGGTTGCGGCCGGGCAGGGTGACATTCCGGCCTTCCCGAAGTTGACAGGCTGGGCGCTGTCCGAGGCGGCGCACCGGGGGCTCGTTCGCGTGCGGATGCGGCGCGGGCGTTATGCCGGGTGTGCGCTGCAGCCCAGCACTTCCGCGCTGCTCAGGGTGCTGGCGCAGTTCGACCGAGGCGCGCCCGATCCGCGCGCGCCGGGATGGCGGTGAGGCCGGGGGCGGACAGGGTGACGCACACTTTTCCGTGTGTCCGTGTCAACCGGGGGCTGACAGGCCAGAGGTGTGCCGGGATGCTGACGCGCCGGGCCCTGGCCTCAGCCGAACAGGTATTTCATCCGGATCGTGACGGTGCCGCCGGGCGCGATTTCGGTCAGCGATTTGTTGTAGCCGGGCATTCCGCCGGGATTGTTGGAGATGCCGACGCCTTCCAGCGGCATGCCGATGAAGTTGCGCTTTGTCTTTCCGTTGCCGTCCTCATCGTGGACGACGGTGACGGCGTATTGGCCGGACGCGGGCAGGGGCAGGGTGACGTGCATCGTGGTGCCGGTGACGGGGAAGCTGCGCTTGAGCGCGGTCTTGCTCTTCTCGCAGCTCGGGAACTTGTCCTTGTCGCGCCAGAGGCAGGCCACGATCTGGCCCTTGGTGGAGTGCAGGTCCGTTACGGTGAGTGTGAAAGTGCTCTGGGGCTGGGCCGTTGCCGGGATGGCGGAAAGCGTGGTCAGGGCGGCAAGGGGCAGGGCTGCGAGTGGCGGAGCTTTCATGAAGAGCCTTTCGGTTGCGGTCTCGCTATGACGCCGCCGTCCCGCGCGCTCCGCACGGCGGGCAGAGTCTGTCCGGGAAATGCGCGAAGGCGCATTTTCGCGGCATCGGCCCCCGCCCGTCCTGAATGTCGATCCGTCCTAGACCACCGCATGGCGGTGCAGCAGGATGCCGGTGAAATCGCGCCCGCCCTGCCATGCGCGTTCGTGGAAGAAGAACACGACGGCATTCACCAGCGGCTCGATCAGGGCGATCCCGCCTGCCATCGTGGCGGAACCGGTCACGACGTAAGCGACAGTGAAGCCGACCAGAAGATGCAGCGCGAGGAAACTGGCGGTTTTGGCAAGATCGTGAGACATCGGTCAGTCCTTTCGGTGCCGGATTTAATGCGAATGGATCGCAATGGTAAGCTGCCGATCATGCAATCAGCAATCGACCGGGCCGATCAGGGAACCGGGGGCCTTGCCGCTCGTTTTTCCCGGATCATGAAGCACCTGTCTGCCGCGACCGCGCTGGTCCTCACTCTTGCCGCCTGTTCCTCCCGGCCTTCGACTTCCGCCGGGGAGCCTGCTGCCACGTCTGTGCCCACGGCGGCGGAGACCGGGATGGCCGTGGAGGACAATGAGGCGGTGCTGGCCAGGGCCGAGCCGATGGTCATGCCGGTCGGCGCGCCGCCGGTGCTGGAGGCGGACGGGCTGGGCGACCTGCGGATTGGCAAGGCGGTGCCCGAAGACAGCGGTTGGGGCGGGCAGGGGCCGCAGGCTTCCGGGGGCTGCCATATCGTCACTTCGCCGGACTATCCGGGCGTCTATGCCATTGTCGAACAGGGTAAAGTGCAGCGGATCACGGTGGCGGAGAATTCCCGGATCACGCTGCCGGACGGGATCGGCATCGGGACGCGTGAAGCGGCGGTGAAGGCGGCGTTTCCGGGCTTTCGCGCCGAGCCTCATGCCTATGACAGCGATCCGGCGAAATACCTTACCGCGCCCGATGCGAAGAACGGCCGTCCCGCGCTGCGTTTCGAGATCGGGCAGCACGGCAGGGTGAGCGCGATCCATGCCGGGACCATGCCGGAACTGGGATATGTGGAGGGCTGCGCCTGACGGGCGCCTTCCTTCCGTTCGAGAAACCTTTTTCCTACAGGCCTCTTGCCGGGCTATTGCTTGCAGGTAGCCGCGCGATGCCAATTGCGCTTCGCGTTCCAGCGGGTATGCAGCGGGCAGAGGGCCGCCAGAGGAAATGATGAACCAGTCCGGAGCCGAACTGACCATCCGCACGCGCCGGGCCGCGTTCAACCGCGCCATTGCCGAGGGGGACGTGCCGGCCATCTCGCAAGTGCTGGGGCGCGATGTGGTGATGGTGACGGGCAGCGACAGCGCGCTCGTTTCGGGGCGCAATGCGCAGATCAAGGCGTGGCGGCGCGAATTCGCCAGTCCGGCCCGTGTGATCTACACGCGCACGCCCGTCAGCGTGGCGGTTTCGCGGGTGGAGCCGGTGGCGCTTGAACAGGGGCACTGGCAGGGCGTGGAGGCCGGTTCGGGCAAGGCGCTGGCCAGCGGGGACTACGCCGCGAAGTGGCGCGAGGTGCTGGGCGAATGGGTGATCGTGGCCGAAATCTACGCGACGCTGGGTTAGGCGGTTAACTGGCCAAAATTGAGTTTCTCTGACGGCGGCGCTTAAATTTCGCAGTTAACGCTCGTTTTGAGTTTCATCGGGACGAAGGCATTGTCTTTCGGTCTGACTAGGGAAACTCGCGAAGACAGGTGCCGCCATGCTCAGCAAGATGAACTCTTCCGCCTCGGTCGCACAGTGCTGGTATCTGCGTCGCCATGTGCCGGAAGGGCGTCGCCGCCGGGAAGAGGGCGGAGTGGTCCATTGCACGTGCCGCTACTGCCAGCGCCCGATCCGTTCGCGCAATGGCGGCCGGTGGGATCTGGCGGACGGTTTCGACCTTGATGCTATCGCAACTGCTGGAAGAACAAGCTATTTTTGTGTGATCGATACGCTCGATGACATGGTGATCGGGCGCTATCCGCTGCCGCACGATGCGAACGAGGAACTGATCGCCGAACGGCTCGGGGAAATCCGTGAGAAGCATGGGATCGAGGAAGACGAGGATGTCCTTGTCGTCCGTCTCGTGCAGAGCCAGGCGGCCCTGCAACTCGTCCACTGACGAGCCCGCGCCCCGGCGGCGGGCTATGCTCCGGGGGTGTCTGACGGCTGGTGAAATCCTGACAAATGGTTAATTAACGCCCCGCTCTGCGGCGATGACATCCTGTGCCGCCGCCATGGCCCGGGTAGCTGCCACGGTAGCCGCATCGGGGGTGGAAGGCGCGTCATTCTGGTCTGCCTCCTCAGGTCCCGCAGGGTCCGGCAGCGCATCGTGGTCGGCTCCGGGCAAGGCATCTTGCCCGACGCCATAGCCCGGCTCGCGGTGTCGGTCGCTATCGTCGCTACCGTCCCATTCATCGCGCCCGAAAGGCCAGGCGGGAATGTCGAGCGCGGAGAGGCCGTCATCGAGCCATGACCGGCTCCTGCCGTAAGCCGGGTGTGGTGAGGTCTCGTTCCGGCCGGAAACAGCAGGGGAAGGCATCTTCGGATAGACTCGCATCGCATGCGTTGTCGCGCCAGCAGCCAGAACGCCTGCGCCCACACTGCCTGCAATGAGCAGCAGCAGCAGTTTACCGGAACCCATCAGTCCTCCGTCGCCATGCCTATGCAACCGCTGCCGGCTGATACACTCCGGGGCATGACGGGGGGCTGAATATTTCCTTCGCACATGCAAAAGGGCGTCATCCGCGAGGGATGACGCCCTTGTATGGCGCGCCATGTGGCCGGACGATGGGAGAGGATCCGGCCTCGATGACGCGGCTTATCAGTTGCTCCCGAGCGCGTTGGCGGCGTCGGCGGTGGTGAAGTTGACGGGGCGGTCGTTGTAGGTGCCGGTCACGCGTTCGCCCTTGACGAACAGGCGGAACGGAACGCCCGAAGCGGTGCGACCGTCAATCACAGTCACCTTGCCCTTCTGGGCCGTGGTGTAAGTGTAGTCCACGCCTTCGTGCGAGAACTGGCGGGCTTCGCTGGCCTGGGCAACCGCGGGAACCGAGAGGAGCGAAACGGCGGCGGTGGCGAAAATGGTCTTGAACATGGGAATATCCCTTATGTCTGAATGCAGGAAGATTGCCTCGGGCATCTCTTCTTGTTGTTGCACTGCAGCATTTACGGATGTTGCAGTGCAATGCAATTTCAAAACTTCGACCTGTGGTTGCAAATTTTGCACCCTAAAAATTTTATCCCGGAAATGGAAACGGTTGGTCTCTCTGGAAGGAGAGAGGAATGACGTAAATTTCCAGAACCTGTGGGTCGGGAGGGGCCGAATCGGGCGCGAAGCGCGCATTTGCGGCCGGTTGTCTTGTGGGTGAAGCGCATCGGAGGTACTCTTGAGGCATGATCCGTCGGTCTCTTTTTTTCGCGTTATTGGTCTCGTTGATGCTGGGTGCATGCAGCGACCGGGGGGCTGACGACGACCGGGTGCCGTTTCATGCAATTGCCGGGGATGAGGCCGTCAAGGTCACCGGTACCGAACCTTTCTGGGGCGGGGAGGTCGCCGGGGACCGCTTCCTGTACACCACACCGGACAATCCGGACGGTGCGGCTGTGCCGGTTTCCCGTTTTGCGGGACGTGGGGGGGTATCGTTTTCCGGGGAACTGGACGGCACGATGATGACGTTGGCGGTGACTCCGGGACATTGTTCCGACGGGATGTCCGACCACACTTATCCGTTCGTGGTCACGCTTCGATTGGGGGACGCGTTACGTCATGGGTGCGGATGGACTGAACGGCAGCCCTGGAGCGAGGCGGAATGAAATCGGGGCCGATCCGTGTGGGAATCGGCGGCTGGACCTTCGAACCGTGGCGCGGCACGTTCTATCCGGAAGGCCTCGCGAGAGCGCGCGAGCTTGAATATGCCGCTTCGCGGCTGACCGCTATCGAGGTGAACGGCACGTTCTATAGTGCACAGAGGCCTGCAACATATGCGAAGTGGGCCAAGGCTGCGCCGGACGGGTTCGTCTTCACGCTCAAGGCGGGGCGTTTCTGCACCCAGCGCAAGGACCTTTCACAAGCCGGAGAGAGCATCGCCAGGTTTTTGGGGCAGGGGCTGGTCGAACTCGGCGACCGGCTGGGGCCAATTCTCTGGCAATTGCCGCATACCAAGAAGTTCGATGTCGATCAGATAGCGGCATTTCTGTCTCTGTTGCCTGCGATGCAGGACGGCGTGACCCTGCGCCATGTCATTGAGCCGCGGCACGAAACCTTCCATGATCCCGCGTTCTTTGATCTTGCCTGCAAGGCGGGCGTGGCGGTGGTCTTCGCCGATTCGCAAAAGTACCCCTGCTTCCCGCAGCAGACGGGTCCGTTTACATATGCTCGTTTGCAGGATGCGCATGAAGACATCGCGACAGGTTACGACGCGGCCGCGCTCGACGTCTGGGCGAGCAAGGCGCACGGCTGGGCCTTAGGGGGCCGCGACGTCTTCGTATTCTTCATCAATGGCGCCAAAGTGCGTGCCCCGGCGGCGGCCGAGGCGCTGATCGCGCGGGTAAGGCGCCCGATACTCAGCGCTTCTTGACGAATTCGGCGCGCAAGACGAGGCCCTTGATGCCGGGATATTTGCAGTCGATTTCCTGCGGGTCGCCGGTCAGGCGGATCGACTTGATCAGCGTGCCCTGCTTGAGCGTCTGCCCGGCGCCCTTGACTTCAAGGTCCTTGATCAACGTGACCTGATCGCCGTCCGCCAGCACGTTGCCTACGGCATCATGCACGACCACCGCATCGGCGGCAGCGCGCTTGGCCGCGAGTTCGGAAGCCGGCATCCATTCGCCGCTTTCCTCATCGTACACATAGTCTTCGTCGTCGTTTGCCATGGCCTGTTCCTTTGTTGCCGGTGCCCTTGGCAGGACGTGCCCGTTCTGGCCACTTATTTCTGAGACATCGCAGGGGGACGGAGCAGGGGCATCTCCTTCGTGCTCGTAAATTGAATCCCTGAGGCCTTTGGAGAACCACGAAAAGAGAAATACTGTCTGGTACGCCAATCGTATTGCATTGCAAAAAGGGCATTTTCCTAAGCTAATTGAGTATTGTTTGCTTCCCGTTCGGCCCTAACAATGTTACAAGCCGTTCATACGAAAAGCGGGCCGCCAAGTGCGGTACCACTCGGGAAGAGGATGGTGTCATGAAGCAATTCCTGACAGCATTGCAGACAGGCCTTGTCCTGTTTGCAATGGCGATGACTGGTACGGGCTGGGCTAGTGACAGCAGGGGCGCACCCGGTGCAACGACAGGTGCCTGACTATATGCGTGATACTCTGGTTCTCCAAGCCGACGATCTCGCCCTGGTCCAGCGCAAGCCAGCTCTTTACGTTGCCAGTTCTTCAACGACAGCATGGCAACGGTGGCCTATTCACTGGAAATCGGGCGTATCGTCTATCGGGTAGTAAAGGGTAAGATCGGCGATGCTACCAGATATGAAATCGATAAGGCATTGAGCAGGATGCAGCAAAGACTGGCCTGATCGTACGAGATTTATAGGAGCCCTCTCGGGTCGTTCCAAGGGTTGAGGGTCGGGGAGAAGAACAGGGCGTGGCAGGAAACTGCTGCGCCCTGTTATTTTGGTAATTCCGTCCCCATTTCTTTACGTGAATATTGGGCTCGTTCTGTATGAGTACTCATACGGATCCCGATTGTGACGGGTAAGAATAGACCGCGAGGTATTAGATGCATCCTTGCTGGTGATTTTGCGCGGCGAGCTTCATCACAGAATACAAACGATTGAATGTGGAAATCGCAATCGGGGAACAAGGGGTGCGCAATGCTTGAGTGGTTCGAAAAGAAAGCTCCGATCCGAAAGAAGTTTCAGACGCTGGCCTATATCCATGGCGGCCTTACCGCCGTCGGACTGATCGTCACTGTCTTCGCGGTGCTGGACGGCTTGCCATCGGTTATCCTGATCGGGGCCGCGGCCGGGGTTTTCGTGGCGACTATCGTTACAGTTCTGGTTACCAAGGAACGTATTTGCACGCCATATGTGAACACGGTGCAGCGCATGGAGGCGCTCGCGGAAGGGGATACCGACAGTACGATCCTCTATACCGACTACAGCGACTGTGTTGGCCGCATGACCAAGGCGATGGCGACGTTCCGTGACAATGCGGTGCTTGTGCAGGCCAGCGGCAAGGCTCAGGAGCTTATCGTCGGCAGCCTGAGCAATGCCCTGAAAAGCCTTGCCAGAAATGACCTTGATTGCCAGATTCGCGAGGCCTTCCCCGAAGGCTACGATGGCCTGCGTCAGGACTTCAATGCTGCCGTGGAGGAACTTGCCACTGCCATGGCCTCGGTCCACCAGACGGCGGATTCGGTGCTCACAGGCGCGTCGGAAATCCATACGGCGTCGAACGATCTCTCACAGCGCAACGAGCACCAGGCGGCCAGTCTGGAACAGACTTCCGCCGCCATGAACCAGGTGACTCAGGGTGTTAACGAGGCCGCATCCGCTGCCGTTGACGCTCAAAAATCGATTACCAATGCCCATCAGGAGGCGAGCGCCGGCGGCGCTGTTGTCGAGCAGGCCGTGCAGGCCATGGCGGCGATCGAGAAGTCGGCGCAGGAAATCAGCCAGATCATCGGTGTGATTGACGGTATTGCTTTCCAGACCAACCTGCTAGCGCTCAATGCCGGTGTCGAGGCAGCGCGTGCGGGCGATGCGGGCAAGGGCTTCGCCGTGGTCGCCACTGAGGTGCGGGCGCTGGCCCAGCGTTCGGCCGATGCGGCGAAGGATATTACCGCACTTATAAATGCCTCCAGCGAACAGGTTGAGGCGGGCGTCAAGCTGGTGGGGGAAACCGGCACGCGGCTTTCCAAGATCGTGTCGCGGGTGGGGGAGATCAACACGATCATTTCCGGCATCGCGGCGAGCGCGCAGGATCAGGCGAGCAGCCTGATGCAGGTGAACGATGCTGTGGGCGATCTGGACCGGGTAACCCAGCAGAACGCGGCCATGGTCGAGGAATCCACCGCCGCTGCCCGCTCGCTCACGGACGAGGCGCGCGAACTGTCGAGAATCGTTGGCGGCTTCAATACCGGCAGAGGTCGTAATGGAGGAATGCAACGGCGGGAAACGCCGGTTCAGGCGCGCCGTTCGATGCCTGCGGTACAGGGAAATGCGGCTTTGAAACTTGCAGCTTCGTCGGGCGGAAGCGACTGGTCGGAGTTCTGATCGAGCCGCGTGCGACCCTGCGCGTGAACGGCTTTCACTGAACACCCTTTTCCGCATGGGCATAGTGCGCCCGCAAACGGCTTTGGGGCGTATGGACTACGTGAAAGTGGCCAGTGCAGCGCAAGTTGTCGAAGATGCGCTTGTCCCGGTCAATGTGGGCGGCAGGCTTTACGTGGCACAGCGCAAGTGCCCGCATCTGGGTTTCAACTTGTGCAAGGGCAAGCTTGAGGGCGAGGCTGTCGTGTGTCCGCTGCACAAGGCCAAGTCCGATCTCAAGACCTGTCCGGTCAGGGAGATGGGGGACGACATTTACGTGGGCGTGTATAAGGTCCCGGCTGATCTACCGGTAGCTGCGGCCCGGTTTTATCGGCTGGCGGGATTCGGCGAAGATCGATCCCGCCGTTACCCGGGTGCCGCGCAGGACGAGGACAACCGTATCGCCGGCTTCGATCTTCACGTCCTCCGACGGGTGGACGTAGCTCTGGCCGTTCGGGCGGTCGATCTGAACGAGGAAGAAAGCCCCCGCGCCCCGTTGTTCCGCATCGCCGACTGTCGCGCCGGCAAGCGCTGATTTTTCGGGGACCGTGATCGCTTCGATTTCCAGCCCGAATTCATGCAGGCCGCGCTTGAGATCGCGCACTTGCGGAGCCTCGCCCAGGAACTTGGCGGTGGTGGGATAGAGAATCATTTCCGCAATGCGCTCGGCACCGATGTGAGTGGGCAGCACGACCTTGTCGGCGCCGGCGTGGATCAGCTTGCCTTCGGTGGTGGGATATTCGCCGCGCGCGATGATTTCCAGGCGTGGGTTCAGGTTGCGGGCGGAAAGGGTGATGAAGACGTTGAGCGCATCGTCCGGCAACACTGTTGCCAGCACGCGCGCACGTTCGATCCCAACGGCGCGTAAGGTCGCTTCGTCGGTGGCGTCTCCTTTGTGGGTGAGATGATCGCAAGCTTCAGCCTCGGCGAGTTTTGCGGGGTTGCGGTCAAGGATGATATAGGGTGCGCGCGCCCGTTGCAGCTCCAAGGCGAGCTGTTTGCCGATGCGGCCGTAGCCGCAGATAATGGCGTGGCCGGTCAGGCGGTCGATCTGGCTTTGCATGCGGTCGATCCCGAGGATGTTGCGTATCTGAAAATGGGCGAAAACCTGGACGAGGGCGCCGGTGAAGAAGATGATGCCAGTGCATCCCAGCACGATCGTTGCCATGCCCAGCGTGCGCAGCCAGGCGGTGTCGAGCGGGTGAACTTCGTTGTAGCCGACCGAGAAGATCGTCAGCGTCACCATGTAGGTGGCATCGCTCAGCGACCAGCCTTCCGCGACGAAGCCCGCCGTGGCGAGGACGAAGATGACGAGGATGAACGCAGCTGCACCCATCAGATTCTGAACCGGCGAGCCCAATACGCGGCCTGCCGCTCCTCCAATCCTGTCGTGCTCGCCGGTCATCGATTGCGATTACCCCATTCCTGCCTTGTGACGGAATCCTGCGTGCGGGTGCTAGGCTTGTCCAGCGGCAGGATCAATTCCCCGGATTCCAATCGGGTGCTGCCAGTTCGAATCCGGCAAAGTCGAAACCGGGGGAAACCACGCAGCTGACAAGCGCCCAGCCGCCCTGGGGCTCCGCAGCCTGCCAGTGCCCGGCCGGCACGATCAATTGCGGCGCCTGACCGGCCAGGACGTCTCCACCCAGCGTGTAGGGTGTGACGGGCCCGGCGTCATCCGGCGCCATGGACAGCGTGATCGGGCTGCCCGTATGCCACAGCCAGATTTCGGCGGCATCGACCCGGTGCCAGTGCGAGCGCTGTTGCGCTTCAAGCAGGAAATGGATCGCCGTGGCCCCGGGCCTTGCGCCGGGCGGGCAGGATGCGCGCCAGGTTTCCGTATACCAGCCCCCTTCGGGATGCGGGGCCAGCCCCAGTTTTTCGATGATGGCGGCGGCCTCGCTTCGGTCTGGCTGCATGGTCTGGTCCTTCTGTCGCGATTACCGGTATCCGGCACGAATGCGTGCTGTATAGGGAAGGGCATCTAAGGGAGAAGATTCGTTCATGCCACATCCGCTCGGCATTGAATCGCTTACGGTACTTGGAATGGACCCGGTCGAACATGTGACACTGGCGGCCGATTTGGGGTGCAGTGCCGTGTCGATGGGGCTCACCCCGCCGGCTTTCAACCCGCATGGCTATGCAAGCTGGTCGCTGCGCGACGATGCCGGGCTGCGGCACAAGCTGAAAGCGGTCCTGCGCGAACGGGGCATCGTGATGGCCCTTGCCGAGGGGCTGAGCGTTTCGGCCGAAAAGGACGCGTCCGAGCTGGCGGCGGACATGGATCTCTTCGCCGAACTTGGCGCGCTGCGGGTCAGCGCGGTGGACAGGGGTGTCGAGCGCGGGCGTGTTTACGACCAGCTGGCGGCGCTGGCCGGGATGACGCGTGAACGGGGCATGGAGTTCTCGTTCTCGTTCTGCCCGGCCTTTACGATCTGCAATCTGGAAGAGGCGCTGAAAGTCGTCCGGCACATCGGCGAAGGCGATGCCACGGTGCTGATCGATTCGATGCACTTCTTCCGCTCTGGCGGAACCGTGCGCCAGATTGCCGAACTCGATCCCGCGCTTATCGGCTACGTCCAGCTTTGCGACGGCCCGCGCAAGAGCGGCGGCGAATCCATGCAGGAAGTGATGTATTCCCGGATGATCCCGGGCGAGGGCGAGTTGCCTTTGCGTGAATTCGTGGATGCCCTGCCGCGCGGACAGATGCTGGGGCTGGAAGTGCCCTTGATGGCGGAAGCGGAAAGCGGACGTCCGGCGCCGGATTACATTCGCGAGATCGTTGCGAAGACACGGGATCTGCTCGCCTAGCGTCTGTTTGGAAAATCCCCCGAAGGCGATTCTCGAACAGAGTTTCAGCGCTTTCCATCGCCGATCACCATTTCGGCGGCTTTTTCGGCGATCATCATGGTCGGGGCATTGGTATTCCCGGATGTGATCGTTGGCATAACCGACGCATCGATCACGCGCAGGGCGCCGATACCGTTCACTCGCAGCCGGTGGTCGACGACGGTGCCCATCGCCGCTGTGCCGACCGGGTGGAAAATAGTGGTACCGATGTCACCCGCGGCGCGGCGAAGGTCTTCCTCGGTCTGGAAGGCGATGCCGGGGCGCACTTCTTCCGGGTGGAAGCGGCTCAGTGCAGGCTGCGCGACGATCCCTCGTACCTGGCGAATCGCCTGCGCGGCCACGCGGCGATCCTCGTCGGTGGAGAGGTAGTTCGGCCGGATGGCGGGCGGCGCTGACGGGTCTGGCGCAGTGATACGGCTGGTGCCACGGCTTTCCGGACGCAAGTTGCAGACGCTGGCGGTGAAGGCCGGGAAAGGATCGAGCGCGCTGCCGAACGCTTCGAGGCTCAGAGGCTGGACGTGGTATTCGAGATTGGCCGTGTCGTAGCGTGCGTCGCTTTTCGTGAAGGCGCCAAGCTGGCTGGGCGCCATCGCCATCGGCCCCGTGCGCTTGAGGATATATTCAAGTCCGATCAAGGCCTTGCCGATGAGGTTTGCGGCGCGCTGGTTGAGCGTGGCGACACTCGAGACGCGCCAGGCGCAGCGAAGCTGCAAGTGATCCTGCAGGTTGGCGCCTACTTGCGGCGCGTCGAGTATAGGCGTGATGCCAAGCGCGGACAGATGAGTGGCATCGCCGATGCCCGAGCGTTCCAGAATCGCCGGCGACCCGATTGCACCTGCCGCCAGCAGCACTTCACCCCCGGTCCGGGCGATTTGCGGCGTACCGCCGATCGCATAAGAGATGCCTACGGCGCGTCCCTCTTCCACGATCACTTTGTCCACGAGCGCGCCGGTTACGATTTTCAGGTTCGCGCGGCTGCGCACAGGCTTCAGGAAAGCGTCCGAAGCGCTCCAGCGCCAGCCCTTGCGCTGGGTGACCTGAAAGAAGCTGGCGCCTTCGTTGTCGCCTGTGTTGAAATCCTCGATGGCGGCAATGCCTGCCTCGCCGCAGGCCGTTCGGAAGGCTTCAAGGATGTCCCAGCGCAGGCGTTGCTTTTCAACCCGGATCTCGCCGCCGCTACCGTGCGAGGGACCGGCACCGTCATAGTGGTCCTCAGCCCGCATGAAGTAGGGCAGCACATCGTCCCAGCCCCAGCCCGGGTTACCTGCCTGACGCCACCCGTCATAGTCGGCCGCCTGCCCGCGCATGTAAATCATGCCGTTGATCGAGGAGCATCCGCCCAGCACGCGCCCGCGCGGGTACTTGAGCGCGCGGCCGTTCAGGCCCGCCTCTGCCTCGGTTGACAGGCACCAGTCGGTGCGCGGGTTGCCGATGCAGTAGAGATAGCCCACCGGAACCTTGATCCAGATGTAGTCGTCCTTCCCGCCGGCTTCCAGCAGGAGCACGCGTGTCTTCGGATCGGCGCTCAGCCGGTTGGCGAGCACGCAGCCCGCGCTGCCTCCGCCAACGATGATGTAGTCGAAATTTCCCATGGCCTGCCGGGCTAGGATGCCGCGCGCCGGCAATCAAGGGAACGTTGGGCGGGTAGCGGTGGACCGCCGCTATTGCCGGAGGGGCGATGCTGCAAGGCTTGCGGCGCAAAGGCCTTGATGGGCCTTTGAGTGGCCTCCAAGAACGCAGATAAAGCAGGGACAGGGTGAAGAGGAGAGCACCATGGCGGTACCCGCCATCGGCACCGCCATTGGCAAGGACGGCATCTGGTCTCTGGCACTGCGCTTCGGAGACAAGGGACAGGGGAGCAAGCCGCTCTATGTCCAGACCAGCGGCCGAGCGGAACCCGGAGAGCGGATTCGCTTTGCAGTGAGGTTGGAAGGGCTTCGGGAATAAAAAGTCACAATCGAGGCGCGATGGCCAGCTTCATTAAGACTTCCGCAATCCTTTGCACTTACCTCTCACAGATGCAGGGGATGGTGGCTTTGTCGCCATTATCGACAAGAGCCGTCGATGCGCCGGGAGCAGGCAGGACCGTCGGGGGGCGGGCCGGCCAAGCCCAAGGTGGGCCGCGAATTTGGGTCGCGTTCGGCAGCCCACCTTCGTCGACGGTTCTATCTCTCCTTTTCCGGCGCGCTCGAAGTGGCTGTCATCCGCCCAGAGCGTGTTCGACGGCGGTAACGGGATCGCCCTGTGCCGGGCGTTCCGCCAGGGCCCGCTGAATCCAGATCGCCGACATCGCCAGAATGGCCAGTGCCAGGCTCGTGATCAGTACATAGCGCATGATATGCGGTGTGCTGCCACCGCGGGCTTCGTCGCTGTCTACATGAATCTCATCGCCAATTCGCTGCATTGTGCTTCTCCCGCTCGGGGCCGGTTCGCAGCACCAGGGCCGCATTTTATGTCCCGGCCATGAACGGGAACGTATGCCGGGACTGTATGGTTCCCGAACCGGGCCGTCATCAGCCGGGCTGCCATCCGGCCTGTTCAAGAAGATGCAGGGTGTGCCGGTCACGCACACCATCGTAGAAGCTGTCGAGGGCCTGTGCGAAGCGGTGCGTGATGCTGCCTGTCGCAACTTCGAACAAAGTCATTGAACTACGGAACTTGAGAGCATCTACAGTGCCGAGAAGAGTATCGGCGCGGCGTCGCCCCCCATTCCAGCATGGCGTTGGTGCATTCGGCCAGGCGAGGGCCAAGCAGCGGGTGCGCAAGATAATCCCGTGCCTCGTCCAGCCCGCTGATCGCGAAGAATTGCGCAGTCGGGCTGCGGCCGAGGCCAGCCAGTTGCGGAAACACGAACCACATCCAGTGGCTGTGCTTGGCTCCGGCCCGAAGTTCGGCCAGCGCCTGCGCGTAGATATCGCGCTGGGCTTCGACGAAGCGTTCGAGGCCGGAGCCTGCAGCCATGTCAGCAACAGGCCACGTCAGTCGCGAAGGAGGTCGTTAATCCCGGTTTTCGAACGGGTTTGCGCGTCCACCGTCTTCACGATCACCGCGCAATAGAGCGAGGGGCCGGGCGTGCCGTCGGGCAGTGGCTTGCCGGGCAGTGAACCGGGCACGACCACCGCGTAGGGCGGGACGCGGCCGATGTGGACGTCGCCCGTCGCACGGTCGACGATCTTGGTCGAAGCGCCGATGAACACCCCCATCGACAGCACTGCGCCTTCACCGATCACGGCGCCTTCGGCCACTTCCGAACGCGCGCCGATGAAGCAGTTGTCCTCGATGATGACGGGGCCTGCCTGTAGCGGCTCCAGCACACCGCCGATGCCGACGCCGCCGGACAGGTGCACGTTCCTGCCGATCTGCGCGCAGGAGCCGACAGTCGTCCAGGTATCAACCATCGTGCCTTCACCGACATAGGCGCCAAGGTTCACGAAAGAGGGCATCAGCACGGCGCCCTTGGCGACATGGGCGCTGCGGCGCACGACCGCGCCGGGCACCACGCGGATGCCGGCCTCGCGGAACATCGCATTGTCCCAGCCTTCGAACTTGAGCGGAACCTTGTCGAAAGCGGGGGCGCCGGCCGAACCGTATTCCATCACGACGTTGTCGTTGAGGCGGAAGCTCAGCAGCACGGCCTTTTTGAGCCACTGGTTCACCACCCATTCGCCGTCCACCTTTTCGGCGACGCGGGCCTTGCCCGAATCGAGCAGGTCGAGCGCTTCGTTGACGATCTTGCGCACGTCCTCGCTGGCGGGGGTAACAGTGTCGCGCGCATCAAACGCGGCTTCGATGGCGGCTTCGAGTCCGGACATTGCAGAAAGTCTCCGAAATAAGTCAGTTTCGTGCGGCGCGCCTATCGCGGGAATGCGCCTGGGACAAGCGAAAGGGGCGTTTCAGCCTTCAGGCTGCATCAGTTCGCGCACGAATCCGATCAGGCCGGTCTGGCGCGCGCGGCGGGTGCGCTCGGCGTCGAGGATCTCCTTGACCTTGCTATAGCAGGCCTGGATGTCATCGTTGATCACCACGTAGTCGTACCCGTCCCAGTGGCTGATTTCAGAGCGGGCGCGGTCCATCCGTCCGGCAATGATCTCGGCGCTGTCTGTTCCGCGGCCGGTCAGGCGGCGGCGCAGTTCCTCGATGCTGGGGGGCAGCAGGAACACGCGCACCACATCGCGCTCCAGCTTCTGGTAAAGCTGCTGGGTGCCTTGCCAGTCGATGTCGAAAAGATAGTCCTGCCCGTTCTTCAGGCCCGCTTTGACCTGCGCTTTGGGCGTGCCGTAGCAATGATCGAAGACCCGTGCCCATTCGAGCAGTTCTTCGTCCTTCACCATGCGGTCGAACTCGGCCTGGCTGACGAAGTGGTAATGCGTGCCGTCCACTTCGCCGGGGCGGGGCGGCCGGGTAGTCACTGAAACGGAAATGTACACGTCCGGATCCTGCTCGAGCAGCATGCGCGAGATCGTCGTCTTGCCGCCGCCCGATGGCGAGGACAGGATGAACATCAGGCCGCGGCGGGCGAGAGGGCCGGTCGATTCGGGCGATGATGCAGGCTTTTGCATGCACTTGCCGATGGCGGCCTATGCGGGTCAAATCAACCCGAAGGGCGCTGTTGCACGGGGAAAACGCCACTTTTGCCGGTAGCGAAAGAATTACTGCTCTTCGCCGTTGCGGGCCATTTCTTCCAGTTCGGCTTCGCCTTCCCGCCGGGCTTCACGGGCCTTCGTGCGGTCATAGAGGGTCTTTGCGATCAGAGCGCCGCCGATAACGATCGCGCCGGGCACCGAACGCAGGGCGACCTTGGCGAGCGCACCGTGCAGCAGCGATTCGCCCATGGTGCGGCCTTTCAGGATCTTCGCGGCCTTGCTTGGTGCGTACTTGCGGCCGAGCAGGGCCCGCTCGATCGCCTGACGGGCCAGCGCCGTGCCACCGCGCAGGGCGATATCGGCAATGGCGAGATTGGTCGCAATATTGGGGCTGGGGCCGTGCAGGTCGGCTGGGGAAGGGGTGTTCTTCCCCTTGCGGCGCGTGGACTTC
Organism: Novosphingobium sp.; assembly: GCA_037384205.1. Lineage (GTDB taxonomy): Bacteria > Pseudomonadota > Alphaproteobacteria > Sphingomonadales > Sphingomonadaceae > Novosphingobium. The sequence continues at coordinate 20,055 of JARROF010000015.1, forward strand.
GCGGTTTCGCCAGTGTTATCCGGCCCGGCTTCGGTGGCCACCGGTGATGATTCTTCCGAAGGCCCGGAGCCGGTCACTTCTTCTTGCCGAAATCCACCGAGACGACATTTGATCCGTCTTCGCTGGGGGTCACGCGCGAAGCCAGATCGCGGTCGCTCTCGTCGTTGCCGACCGGGCCCGATATCTCGTCCTCGTTATCAGCGATGGCCTGGAACTGCAGGCCGAAATCGACTGCGGGATCGACGAAGGCGGTGATCGCAGAAAAGGGCACATTGAGCTTGGCGGGAATCTGGTTGAAGCTCAGGCCGACCGAGAATCCTTCGTCCGTGACGATGAGATCCCAGAACTTGTTCTGCAGAACGATTGTCATTTCGTCCGGGAAACGCGCTTTCAGTTCCGGCGGAATGTCTACACCGGGGGCAGATGTCTTAAAGGTGATATAGAAATGGTGGTTGCCGGGAAGTGTACCGTTGGAGGCCTCTACTTGCCCGAGCACACGCCCGACGACGGCGCGCAGGGCCTCCTGCACGATTTCGTCATAGGGGATCAGACTATCTGGCGGCGTATCGTTCATCGCGCCCTACGTGCGCATGGTTGATCGGACGGTCAAGCCGTTGCAGCAACGATTTTAGGACCTTTTGCTGGTTTTACCAAGGAAATCTCCATAAGGGCATTAACCGCGGCCCTCGGGAAGGCTGATTGCGCGCAATTGATTCCCGCTCGCACAGGTCTATAGGCGCATGCCATGCGTACCGCCTCGATCACTCGCAAGACCCATGAGACCGATATCGCCGTCGCTGTGAATCTCGACGGGACCGGAACTTATGACGTTTCGACCGGCATCGGCTTTCTCGATCACATGATCGAGCAGTTTTCGCGTCATTCGCTGATCGACATTACCTGCCATATCAAAGGCGATCTGCATGTGGATCAACACCACACGGCAGAGGACAGCGCCATCGCCATCGGTCAGGCCATTGCCCAGGCGCTGGGCGACAAAGCGGGAATCGGTCGTTACGGGGAAGCGCATTCGCCGATGGACGAAGCGCTCTCGCGCGTGGTGCTCGATATTTCGGGGCGGCCCTATTTCGTATGGAAGGCCGGTTTCACGCAGGAAAAGCTGGGCGAGTTTGACACCGAACTGGTCGAGCACTGGTTCCACTCGATCTCGCAGGCAGTGGGGATCACGCTGCACATCGAACAGTTCTATGGCACCAACAACCACCATATCTGTGAAGGCATCTTCAAGGGCTTTGCCCGGGCGATGCGCTCCGCGGTGGAGCTCGACCCGCGCAAGGGCGGGGCGATCCCGTCCACCAAGGGGCAACTCGGAGGCTGACAGGCAATGGCGGAAGTTCTGGCCCTGATCGACTATGGCGCGGGCAACCTGCATTCGGTGGCCAATGCACTCAAGGCGGCCGGTGCGCCGAACGTGACGGTGACGGTCGATCCTGACGTAGTGCGCGCAGCGGACCGGATCGTGCTGCCCGGCGTGGGGGCGTTCAAGGCCTGCGCGAAGGGGCTGTGGGGCATTCCCGGCATGGTCGAGGCGATGACCGAGCGTGTGCAGGTGGGCGGGGCGCCGTTCCTCGGCATTTGCGTGGGCATGCAGCTTCTGGCGACGCGCGGGCTGGAACATGGCGTGACCAGGGGGCTCGGCTGGATCGCGGGCGATGTCGCGCTGATCGAGCGGACCGATCCGGATATCAAGGTTCCGCACATGGGCTGGAACGATGTCGCGCTGGGCCGTCACGATCCCGCCAATGGGCTGATCGAGCAGGGCGAGGCCTATTTTTTGCACTCCTACCATTTTGAACCGGAAGATGGCGGCACAGTCGCCGCGATGACCGATCATGGCGGCGGGCTCGTTGCGGCGGTCGCCAAGGATAATGTCGTGGGTGTGCAGTTCCACCCGGAAAAGAGCCAGGCCTATGGCCTGTCGCTGCTGTCCCGTTTCCTCGAATGGAAGCCCTGAGATGATCGTATTTCCCGCCATCGACCTGAAGCAGGGGCAAGTCGTGCGCCTGGCAGAAGGCGATATGGCCCGTGCCACCGTCTATGGCGACAATCCCGCCGCGCAGGCCATGCTGTTTGCCGAAGCCGGTTCGCAGTTCCTTCATGTCGTCGATCTCGACGGTTCCTTTGCGGGGCGCGCGGAGAACCGCGCCGCCGTGGAAGGCATTCTCGAAGTCTTTCCGGGCCATGTGCAGCTCGGCGGCGGCATTCGCACGCCGGAGGCCGTTGCGGGCTGGTTCGATCTGGGTGTGTCGCGTGTCGTCATGGGCACGGCCGCGTTGAAGGACCCGCAGTTCGTCAAGGACATGGCGAAGGACTATCCCGGCGGGATCGTCGTAGCCGTCGATGCGCGCGATGGCATGGTCGCGACCGAAGGCTGGGCGGAAGTGTCCGATGTTTCGGTCGTCGACATGGCCCGCCGTTTCGAGGATGCGGGCGTCGCCAGCCTGCTGTTCACCGATATCGGCCGCGATGGCCTGCTCAAGGGCTGCAACGTGCAGGCGACCGTCGATCTGGCACGGCAGGTCGATATGCCCGTGATCGCCAGCGGCGGCGTGAAGGGGCTGGACGATATCCGCATGCTGGCGCTCCATGCGGCCGATGGCATCGAGGGTGTGATCACCGGTCGGGCGCTCTACGACGGCCGGCTCGACCTGACCGCCGCCATTGCCATGGCCGGGCGCGGGTGATGAACGACAATCGCCTCGTCGGGCTGCTGCTGGTGCTGGCCGCGCTGCCGGGGCTGGCCTGGGTCTGGGGCGATTACACAAGCGGCGCGGTGCGGCTGGTGCTATTCAGCCGGAGACGCAGTGCCGTTTCGGTCCATCGAGAGGCGGATCCCTGGCGTTTCCGGGCTTATCTGGGTTTTAACGTCCTGCTGTTCGCGCTCATGGTGGCGGGCGGCGTTTTCTTTATGGTGAAGCCGTGACAGTCCGTATCCGCGTCATTCCCTGCCTCGACGTTGCCAATGGCCGGGTGGTCAAAGGCGTCAACTTCGTCGATCTCAAGGATGCCGGCGATCCGGTCGAGCAGGCGCGTGCCTATGACGCGGCCGGGGCGGACGAACTGTGCTTCCTCGACATCACAGCCAGCCACGAAGCGCGCGGCACGCTGCTTGATATCGTCCGGCGTACCGCCGAAGTCTGCTTCATGCCGCTGACGGTCGGTGGCGGTGTGCGCACGGCGGAAGATGCGCGCGCGCTGCTGCTGGCGGGTGCAGACAAGGTGGCGGTCAATTCCGCGGCTGTCTCGCGCCCTGAAGTGGTGGCCGATATTGCCGAGAAGTTCGGATCGCAGTGCATTGTCGCCTCGGTCGATGCGCGCAGCACCGGGCCGGGCCAGTGGGAGATATTCACTCACGGCGGGCGCCGCCCCACCGGCATCGACGCGCTGGCCCATGCCGTGAAGCTGGCGGAGCTGGGCGCGGGCGAGCTGCTGGTCACCTCGATGGACGGGGACGGCACGCAGAACGGCTACGATCTCGAACTGACGCGCTCGATTGCCGATGCGGTTTCGGTTCCGGTGGTCGCCTCGGGCGGGGTCGGCACGCTCGATCATCTCGTCGCGGGCGTGACGAACGGCCATGCCAGTGCCGTGCTGGCTGCCTCTATCTTCCACTTCGGCAAGCATTCCATTGCCGATGCCCATGCCGCCCTGCGCGCCGCCGGACTGCCTGCGCGCGGATAGGAGCGAGTGAAGCGAAACGGATTGCTCCGGGGTTGCTTCGTAACGGGACGGTGCCGTAACTGGGCTTGCCGTAAGACGCCGCGGCAAGGATGAGCGCTACAGTTTCGACTCAACTGGAGCCATCGCCGCCAGCTCTCGGCAAAGAAGAAGCGTGACTGAACGTCTCATGCCAAGTCTTTGAGATGCTGACGCATCGGACTTGGAAAATGCTCAAACGCCGCATGGACTTGGTATCGCGGCTTGACCGCGCGCGGTACGCGCCGCATGGCGGGCGCATCATGAGCAGCCCTGACACTCTTGCCCGTCTTGAAGCCACGATTGCCGCGCGCCGGGCCGCTGATCCCGATTCGAGCTATGTTGCCAGGCTCAATGCCAAAGGGCTCGGCAAGATCGCGCAGAAAGTGGGTGAAGAGGCTACCGAGACCGTGATTGCCGCGCTCACGCAGGACCATAAGGCGCTGGTCGGCGAAGCGGCGGACCTTCTTTTCCACCTCATGGTTCTGCTGGGGGCGAAGGACGTGCCGCTGGCCGATGTCCTTGCCGAACTCGACCGCCGCGAAGGCGTCTCGGGCCTTGCAGAGAAAGCCGCGCGCGCCAAGGACTGATCCTGGAGAAACCGATGCCCATCGATCCCAAGCTGCCTTACGACGAGAACAATATCTTCGCGAAGATCCTGCGTGGGGAAATTCCGTGCAACAAGGTCTATGAAGACGATCACGCGCTGGCGTTCCACGATATCCGCCCGCAGGCTCCGGTCCACGTGCTGGTGATTCCCAAGGGCGCCTATGTTTCGTGGGACGATTTTACCGCCAAGGCTTCAGACGCCGAGATCGCCGGGTTTATGCGCTCGGTAGGAACCGTCACTCGCCAGCTTGAACTCGATGGACCCGGTTACCGCCTGATGGTGAACATGGGCGGTGCGGGGCATCAGGAAGTGCCGCACTTGCATGTGCACATTTTCGGCGGGCGCCAGTTCTTCCAGATGATCGCCGACTGAGCAGCGGTCAGGCACCTTTCAACCGGTTAATTGTGTGCAAGCCGCCCCGAACACTGGTGGCGGCTTTGCAGCGCGGCGCAGCCCCGTTACACAATCCGGCGCATGACGGCTCTTCCCAAACCCAGTTGCGGCGTGATCGAGGGTGGCACGCACCGCTTTGCCTTGCGCGTGTTCTATGAGGATACCGACGCGGGCGGAGTGGTCTATCACGCCAACTATTTGCGCTGGTTCGAGCGTGCGCGTTCCGATCTTGTCGAACTGCTGGGCATCGATCAGCGCGCGGCGCTGGAAAGCGGGGAAGGGCTCTACACCGTTGCCGAAGTGACGATCCGCTATCTTTCGCCAGCCCGGCTGGGTGATACCGTGCAGGTGGAGACGACGGCGGATCAGGTCGGCCGGGTCAGCTGTACGCTCAGGCAGACTGCCCTGCGGGGCGATACCCGGCTGGCCGAGGCTACCGTAAAGGTCGGGTTCATCGGCCCTGATGGACGACCGCGCCGGCAACCTGCCGCATGGCAAGACGCCTTTACCCTGTTTTTGAAATCCCGCCCGGAAGGACAGGAATGACTCTCGATACGCTTGCTTCCACTCTGAGTTTCGCTGGCGAGACCGGCAGGCTCAATCCGATCAAGCTGTTCCTCGATGCCGATATCGTGGTGCAGGCGATCATGTGCGGGCTGATCCTTGCCAGCATCTGGGTCTGGACGATCATCGTCACCTTCATGCTGCGTATGGGCAGCATCTCGCGCCGCTGCGACGATTATGAGGACGGCTTTTGGGAGGCAGAGAACTTCGAAGCCTATCAGAAAGATCGACGCCGTGGCGATGTGCCGATGGGCAAGGTTGCCGGGGCGGGCCTCGCCGAATGGCGGCGCAATGCAGCCATGCGCAACAGCGACCATGAAGGTGCACGCCAGCGGATCGCCATGGCCATGAACGCCTCGGTAGGCGAGGAGGCCGACAAGATCGCCGCCCGTCTCAATTTCCTCGCGACGGTGGGATCCGTGGCGCCCTTCGTCGGCCTGTTCGGTACGGTCTGGGGCATCATGAACAGCTTCTTCCAGATCGGCCAGCAGCAGAATTCTTCGCTGGCCGTGGTGGCGCCAGGCATTTCCGAAGCTCTGTTCGCGACTGCCATCGGTCTGTTTGCAGCCATCCCGGCGGTGATCGCCTACAACCGCTTCTCGCACCGTGTGAACCTGTTCGAGGCTCGCCTGCAGCGTTTCGCTGACAAGCTGCACGCCTCGCTGACACGCCTGCTGGAGTCGCGCTGATGGCCATGGGCCTGCATGCGCAAGGCCGGGGCAAGCGCGGCGGGCGCAGCCGTGCGCCGATGGCGGAAATCAACGTCACGCCGCTGGTCGACGTCATGCTGGTGCTGCTGATCATCTTCATGGTCACCGCGCCGCTGCTCAAGGCGGCCGTTCCGATCGAGCTGCCTGAGACCCGGGCGAAGGCCATGAGCGAGGAGGCGGACCAGCTGGCCATTTCGATCCGGCGCGACGGCATGATTTTCTTCGAGGCTTCGCCGCTGGCACCGGGCGAATTGCTCGACCGTCTCGCCTCGGTGCCGCGCGGCGCTGACGGCAAGCTGCCGCTGGTCACGCTGCGCGCGGACAGGGCGCTCGATTACGGCCGGGTGATGAGCGTGATGGGAGAGCTTAACCGGGCCGGCTTCACCTCGATCTCGCTGGTGACGGATGTCAGCGGCGGTTCAGGCAATTGAGGTAGGTTCCGGCGAATGGCCCCAACGGGATTGCACAAGGAAGAGGGCTTTGGCCTTGTCATTGCGGTTGCGCTTCACGCTGCCGTGCTGGCGGCGCTGATGATCCGTCCGCCGATGCACGATGTTGTAAAGCCTCCGGCCCGCATCGAAGTGACGATCAGCGACATTTATGGCCGGAAGTCGATGTCGCCCGATCCCTTCAGCAAGGCCGCGCCGGATCGCGGGCCGGTGCTGGGTGAACCGGCGCCGCCATCCCGGCCCGAACCGGCCGCACCGAAGCCCGCGCCGCGTGTCATCGAGACGCCGCAGCCACAACCGGCACAGAAGCCGAAACCTTCATCCAGGCCTGCTCTGAAGCCGGTGGCCAGGGTAACGCAGCGCCCCAAGCCTGCCGCGCAGACGGCACGCAAACCGTCTCCGGCCCGTAAATCCAGCGCTATCGATGACATCATCGCGCGTCCCGGCCGCACCAACTCGACGCCTGCGAGCAAGGGGACGAAAACCCCGCGCAAGGCTGGAGCCAGTTCCTTTGCCCAGGCATTCAGTGATGGCGTGCCCGGCGGTACGTCCGATTCCGGCACCGGCATGCCGGCGGCCGAATTCGGACCTAGGCAGGTTTCCGCGCTTGGCGCCGCGGTAAACCGTCAGCTAAAGCCGTACTGGCAGGCCCCGCAAGGGGCAGACGCCGAATTGCTGGTCACGCGCGTGCGCTTCCGCCTCAATCCCGACGGTAGCCTTGATGGCGAGCCGCAGGTTCTGGGAACAACCGGACAGACCGCGGCGAACAAGGCGCAAGTGCGGCGCCATCAGGAACAGGCCGTTCGTGCGGTGAAACTGGCGGCACCTTTCGATCTGCCCAAGGATCTTTATGACGCCTGGAAGGTTGTCACGACCAACTTTGACAGAAGGCTATCGCAATGAAGACTTTCCACCACCTTGCGTTCGGATTGCTTCTGGCCATGTCCGGCGCCGCGCTGGCACAGGATGCCACTCCGGTACCGGAACCGACGGCACCTGCTTCGGGCGGGCTTGAAGTTACCGTTTCCGACGATAGCGAGTGGCAGGATCTGGGCATCGCCATCACGGTTTTCGCCACCGATGCCGATGTTCCCACCCGGACCAATGCAGGGTCCACGGCAGCCCTCGGCCGCGCGCTGTCGAGCGTGGTGGCAGCCGACCTCAAGGACAATGGTCTGTTCAAGCCGGCAGGTCCGGCAGGTCTGCCGCAGCCGTCCTTCGGTGAGGTGCAGGTGCCCAACTATCCGATCTGGTCCATGCGCAGCACGGACATGCTGGTGCAGGGCTATGTGCATGCCAATCCCGATGGTGAACTCACCGTGGGCTGCTATCTCTATGACGTCGCGCTCAAGCAACAACTGGCCAAGGCAGGCTGGAAAGTAGGCCCGGCGGACTGGCGCCGCGCTGCACATAAATGTGCGGACATGGTCTATTCACGCCTTTCGGGCGAAAGTCCGTTCTTCGATTCGCGCATCGCCTATATCGCCGAAACGGGCCCGAAGAGTCACCGGATGAAACGTTTGGCGGTGATGGATTCGGATGGCGCGAACATGCGCTATATCACCAGCGGCCAGGCAACCGCGCTGACCCCGCGCTATTCGCCGGACTATTCGAAGATTCTCTATCTCTCCTATCTGAACGGAGAGCCGAGCATCTATATCTATGATTTGCGTTCGGACACACAGAAGCTGCTGCTGCACAGCAAGAATCCGACTTTCGCGCCGCGCTGGTCGCCCGACGGCAAGTGGGTGCTCTATTCCATGGCGATCGCCGGGAATACCGACATCTACAAGATGCCCGCGTCCGGTGGCTCGTCGGTCAAGCTGACGGACAGCCCCGGCATCGATATCGGTGGCAGCTTCTCTCCAGACGGCAGCCGGATCGTGTTCGAGAGCGACCGCTCGGGAAGCCAGCAGATCTATGTGATGAATGCCGATGGTTCCGGTCAGCACCGCATCAGCTTCTTCGGCGGTCGCTCGGCGACCCCCGAATGGAGCCCGCGCGGTGACCAGATCGCCTTCACGCATATTGCCGGCAACTTGCGCATCGCGGTGATGACACCGGACGGGCACAACATGCGCTATCTGACCAATTCCTGGCAGGACGAAGCGCCGACCTGGTCGCCCAACGGGCGTATCGTGCAGTTTTTCCGTACAGAGAAGAATTCCGGCCTGACCTCGATCTGGCAAGTCGATCTGACCGGACGTAACGCCCGGAAGCTGCCGACGCCCGTCGGCGCGTCCGATCCGTCATGGGGGCCGGTCCGGCCCTGACGGGATCTCGTTTACGCGCCTGTCGTTCTGGTTGACTCTATTCACAATTGTACAGAACTTCAGCCTCTGCCAGCCATTCCTTCAGGCTGTGTACCAAAGGAGATTGTCTCATGCCTTCTTCCCTCACGATGCCCCGGAAAGCCAGGACCGGTGCGACAATGCTCCTTCTGGCGGGGGCCCTTGCGGTTTCCGCCTGCAAGACATCGGCCCCGGCAGAGCTGCCGCCCGAGCCCGGCCCGGCGACCACCACGACGACACCGCCGCCGCCGAGTCGGCCCACGGGGCCGATTGCGGGCAGTCAGGCCGATTTCGTGGCGAAGATGATGGGTGCGGATACCATCTATTTCGACACCGATAAGTACGACATCGATTCGATGGATCAGGCGGCGCTGGCCAAGCAGGCGCAGTGGCTGATGCAGTACCCGAACAAGCGTGCCACGATCGAGGGGCACTGCGACGAGCGCGGCACCCGTGAGTACAACCTGGCGCTGGGTGAACGCCGCGCCAATGCGACCAAGAACTACCTCGTTAGCCTGGGCGTCGATGCCTCGCGGCTTTCGACTGTCAGTTACGGCAAGGAGCGTCCGGTGGCGCTCGGTTCGAACGAGCAGGCCTGGGCGCAGAACCGGCGCGCCGTGACCATTACGGTGGACTGATCCGTATGGAGCGTCTGTTGCCGGATAATCGGAGGCGGACGCTCCAAAGGGTTGCATCGGCTTCGATTCGCAGCTTATCGCGCTTCGAATGAGCCGCGCACGTCGATCCAATGACTGGGGATTCCCGCGCTGGCGCGGCTATGGCAGCTCGCGCGAGGCGGCGCAGGTGCGTCTGTGCGATCGCCATGGCTGCACCGAGCCGGGCGATTGCCCCGCACCCAAGAGCCCCAACAGCCCCGACCGCTGGTACTTCTGCCAGAAGCATGCCGCCGAATACAACGCGGGCTGGGATTACTTCGCCGGGCTGGATAAGGAGGCCGCGGCCGAGCGCGAGGCGCAGGAGCGCGCCGAAAGCTCCGGCTATCAGGAATCGGCACATTATGGCTGGGCTGGATCGGGCGATGGTTCGCGCAGCCGCGACGAGTTGCGCGCGCTTGAAGCGCTCGGGCTCGATCCCGACGCGGATTTCGATGCCGTGCGCAAGGCCTGGCGCACCAAGGCCAAGGAAGTCCACCCGGACGTGCGGCCCGGCGATGCGGAAGCGGCCAAGGTCTTCCAGACCTATCAGCTTGCCTACGAAGTGCTGCGGGCCGCGGAAGAGCGGCGGGAGTGGAAGGGGTAGCTTCGTTTCACCAGACCGGCGTTCTTTCCGCACTGCTGAAAATAACAAAGGGCGCTCCACTGGGAAGCGCCCTTTGTTCTTGTCAGGCCCCTGTTTTGGCAGGCAGCGTGCTACGCGCCATTATTTCGGCGAGAGCACCATCAGCATCTGACGGCCTTCCATGCGCGGATAGGCTTCGATCTTGGCGATTTCCGCCACGTCTTCCTGCACGCGCCGCAGCAGGTTCATACCCAGTTGCTGGTGGGAAAGCTCACGGCCGCGGAAGCGCAGGGTGACTTTCACCTTGTCGCCATCGCCGATGAAACGGACGACATTGCGCATTTTCGTGTCGTAGTCATGATCGTCGATGTTCGGACGCATCTTGATCTCTTTGATCTCCTGCGTCTTCTGGGTCTTGCGCGCGGCATTGGCCTTCTTCTGGGCCTCGTACCGGTACTTGCCGACATCGAGGAACTTGCACACCGGCGGATCCGCGTTGGGAGAGACCTCAACCAGGTCCAGGCCGACGTCGGCTGCCTGCTCGATCGCCTGGCGAGTGTACATGACGCCCAGATTTTCACCGTTCTCGTCAATGACGCGAACCTTGTCGGACTGGATCATGTTATTGTAGCGCGGTCCACTTTTGACCGGGGGCGTCATCATACGCCGGGGTGGGGGTGCTATAAGCGTTCTCCTGAATCGTTACAGTTACATGTTCGGATTCGCGGGTCATTAATGCGAATCACGCGGGCGCGCAAAGCGGGATTTCGCGCAAGCCTGTTAAGAAAGTGCCATCCGGTATGCCCTCGCCCGCTTGCCAATATAAGGAGTCAGGCAGCTTTTCGCCAGAGGGGATAGCGCACGAGCCTTTCCCGAGCGGGTATGAGGGCCTCTATCGTCTCCGCGGGCTGCAGGGCGGACAGGATCTCAGGGGCAGTTGCATTCATGCCGCCTGTCAGGCTTCCGAAGGCCGGAAGGATCAGCCGGTTCTCGCTTCTGACGGCACAGGGGCGGGCGATACGCCGCCCACGGGTCTCGATGACAAGGCGGGGGTGAAAATGCCCGGAAAGTTCGGGTTCTGCCGTTCCGGGCTGAGCCATGTGGCGTAGTGTGACGCCGCCGATGTCCAGTTCCTCCATGCATGTGCCTCCGGCCCCGGTGCCGAGCTCCGGATCATGGTTTCCGGTGATCCACACCCAATCCAGCGCACGGGTAAGCGCGGCCAGCATTCCGGCGGCATGCGGTTCGAGCCGCTCGGGCCCCATGCTGTCATGGAAATTGTCGCCCAGCGCGAAGACCCGCCGCGCGCCGCTGCATCGCACCGCGGCGGCCAGACGTTCCAGCGTTTCGCGGCTGTCATACGGAGGGAGCATCTGGCCCGAGCGTGCGAAAAAGCTGCCCTTTTCGAGATGCAGGTCTGCCACCAGCAGTGCCTGCTCGCGCGGCCAGTACACGGCACCGGCCTGACCGGGCGCGCCCGGGACGAGGTGCATTTCCTGATTGTGGAACGAAAAGGGAACCATGGCTTTCTCTTGCCGCAGGCCATCCGATTTGGCAAGCGCGTGGAATGACCGACTGGACCCCTTTCACCGCCCGCGCCAGCGAATGGTTCCAAACGTTGCGCGACAATATCTGCGCCGAATTCGAAGCCATCGAGCGGGAGACGGGGTCCGATGCCGCTTTTGAATACACGCCGTGGAAGCGTGCGGCTGTCGAAGGCGGGGAAGACGAGACCGGCGGCGGCACGCGCGGGTTGATGAAGGGGCGGGTGTTCGAAAAAGTCGGCGTGAACATTTCCACTGTCGCAGGCGGGCTTGCGAAGGATTTCGCCGAAACCATCAACGGGGCCTCGGCCGAGCAAAACGCTTTTTCCGCGACCGGCATCAGTCTGGTGGCGCATATGGCCAATCCGCACGTCCCGGCGGTTCATATGAACACCCGGTTCCTGACGACCACCAGGGCCTGGTTCGGCGGCGGGGCCGATCTCAATCCGCCGCTGCCTTATGACGAGGATACCGCCGAATTCCACGCTGCCTTCAAGGCGGCCTGCGATGCCCACGGTGCCGACTACTATGAACGCTTCAAAGCCTGGGCGGACGAATATTTCTACATTCCGCACCGCAAGGTTCACCGCGGCGTGGGCGGCATTTTCTACGATCATCTTGAATGCGCGGGCGAGGCGGCATGGGAGGCGAATTTCGCGTTCACCAAGGCGGTCGGAGAAGCGTTTCTTTCAGTGTTTCCAAGGATCGTTCGGCGCCGCATGGGCATGGCTTTCACACCTGCCGACAAGGCGCAGCAACTCGAATGGCGCGGCCGCTATGCCGAATTCAACCTTGTCTATGACCGCGGCACGCTGTTCGGTCTGAAGACGGGCGGCAATATCGATGCGATCCTGATGAGCCTGCCGCCGGAAGCAACCTGGAACTGACAGGCCTGCTTTCACGATTTTATTTTGACCTCTTCCGAGGAGAACCTAAGAAACGCCACTCTAGGTTTTCTTCGGGGGTATATGCGGTCCGGCGGTTTTTCCTGTCTCCTGGCGCTTTCGGTGGTGCTTGCCGGTTGCGGTGGTGGAGGCGGCTCTTCCATCGGTTCGACCGCCGGGGCGGCAACACCGACGCCGAGTCCGACTGCCTCGCCGAGCCCGACTGCCACGCCGACACCGACGGCCTGCTCGCTTTCCTCCCGCCAGCAATGGGCGCTGGCGCAGTTGCAGGAATGGTATCTGTTCCCGGATCTACTGGATACAACGGTCGATCCGTCCGGCTACTCGACTGTCAGCGACTATATCGGTGCGCTGGTCGCGCCGGCACGGGCGCAGTCGAAGGATCGCCATTTCACGTATCTCACCTCCATCTCGGAGGAGAACGCCTATTACCAACAGGGTTCGACGACCGGTTTTGGTGTGCGTCTGGGCTTTGACTACAACAGCAATCGTCTGTTTGTCGTCGAAGCCTACGAAGATGCGCCAGGACTGGCGGCGGGGATGGACCGGGGAACCGAGATTATTGCCATCGGTACGTCGACGTCCGACCTGCGGTCGATCCAGTCGCTGATCCAGAGAGGCGGTACCCAGGCGGTTAGTGATGCGCTGGGCCCTTCTACGGCCGGGACCACGCGCGTGCTGCAACTGCGCCAGACCGACAGCTCGATATCAACCGTCAGCGTCACCAAGCAGGACTACACTCTGCTGCCGGTCTCATCGCGCTACGGCACCAAAGTGATTGACGATAACGGGCGTAAGGTCGGTTACGTCAACTTGCGCACTTTCGTGGATACCGCTGATCCGGCTCTGCGCAGCGCTTTTGCCGATTTCCGGTCGCAGGGAATTACCGATATCGTTGTGGACCTGCGCTACAATGGTGGCGGCCTCCTTTCGATTGCCGAACTGTTCTCTGATCTGCTCAATGCCCAGCGCGCTGGACAGGTGCAGAGCTACACCACGTTCCGGGATTCGAAATCGAGCAACAATGAGACCGGGTATTTCTCCAGTCAGCCCGAAGCAATCGCAGCGACCCGTGTCGCATTTATCGGCACCGGCAGCACCGCATCCGCAAGCGAGTTCGTGATCAATATCGAGAAGCCTTATTTCGGGTCGAGTGCGGCACTGATCGGCAGCAATACGTACGGCAAGCCGGTGGGGCAGGTCGCGCTGGACAACGCACCGTGTGATGACCGCCTTCGCGCGATCGCGTTGAAGGTCGAAAACGCCAATCATGAGGGCGACTACTATACCGGGCTGGCGGGCGTGATGCCTGTGACGTGTCAGGCGAGCGACGACATTTCATACCAGCTTGGCGATCGGCAGGAACCTTCGGTCAAGGCGGCGCTCAATTTCCTCGATGGGCGCAGCTGCACTGCGATCGCGACCGTCGGAGTGGCTCAGCAAGGGCTCGGTCGCCGCCTGTTGCAGGCCACTGCGCCAACGGCCGTTCAGCGTGAGTTGCCC
>JARROF010000016.1:0-23543 GCA_037384205.1 Novosphingobium sp.
CGATTGCACGATGGTGCAATCGGTTACCCGGCCATCGGTATCAATGGCAAGGCGGAAGCGGACGGAGCCGGTGTGTCCCAGGCGGATATCGGAAGTGGGATAGTCGTTCGTTGTCACCCACTGCGCGGCGTTGTTGCCTGGCCGGGCGGCCTTCGGGGTGAAGCGCGGCGGCGGATTGGCAGGGATGAAGGGGCGGATGAAAATCAGATCGCCGCTGCCGCCCGGGGGATCTACCCTGACAGCCGTGGTGAGATCGACCGGCGGTTCGACGGCAAGGGGAGGCTTGGATTCGGGTGTCTTGATCAAAGTGTCCTGAACGACCGGCTTTTGCGGCACGGGTTCGGGCGTTTCGGTGGGTTCCGGCGGCAGGGGGCGGATCGGGATCTGTGTACCCTGAAGGCGGGGCGGAGGTGCGTCTGGAATGAAATGGACGGCAAAGCCGTTGATCAGGGCCAAAGCCAGGCCTGCCTGGATCAGGGCGACCGTGCCGCCGGTAAATGCCTTGCGGCTGTTGCCTGAGTTTCCGTCTGCATAAGCCATCAGAAATCCCCTCCATTGTCGGCCGGATTCCCGCAGTTTGCCGCAAGTCCGACGCTGTTCATGACGGGAAAGGTAACATAACCTTTTCCGTTGGGAATACTTTTTTACTAAGTAAATCAAGTATCTAAATGCACATAGCTATAATAACCATGCTTAGTTCCAGCCGGACTCGCAGATTTGCGCGGCCGTCGACTCGGCACCTGAATCGATACTGAATGAATAAATCGCCGCGAAGTGGCGGTTCAACGCGCCGCAGCGAGCGCTTTTTGCCGGCGGCGTTGCACGGAACTGCCCAGGCCGATAGCCTCCCGGTATTTCGCCACGGTGCGCCGGGCGAGTTCGAAGCCTTTCGCCTTAAGCAGATCCACCAGCGCATCGTCGGAGAGGATCGCCTTGGGGTCTTCCGCATCGATCAATTGCTTGATCGCCGCCTTGACTGCTTCGGCCGAAGCGCCGCCTTCGCCGCCTGCCGAAGCGACGCCCGAACTGAAGAAGTATTTCAGTTCGTAAGTGCCGCGCGGGCAATTGAGGAACTTGTTCGAAGTGACGCGGCTGACGGTCGATTCATGCATCCCGATCGCTTCGGCGACAGTGCGCAAGGTCAGCGGCTTGAGGTGCGAGACGCCGTGGCGGAAAAAGCCGTCCTGCTGCTTCACCAGCTCGGTCGCGACCTTAAGGATGGTCTTCTGCCGCTGGTCGAGCGCCTTGATCAGCCAGTTGGCATCGGCCAGTTTCTCGGAAAGCCAGGCGCGAGAGGTCTTATCGTCGCAGGTACCCTTGAGTTCGACGTAATAGCCGCGATTGACGATCAGACGCGGCAGTGTGGCCTGGTTGAGCGCGATGTCCCAGCCGCCGTCCGCGCGCGGGGTCACGAGGATGTCGGGCGTTACCGCGCCGCTCGGCTCGCCGCCAAAGCGCAAGCCCGGTTTGGGGTCGTAACCGCGCAACTCGGCGAGCATATCGGCGAAGTCCTCGTCGTCGACCCCGCACATCCTTTTCAGCCGCGCCAGTTCGCCGCGTCCGATCAGGTCGAGGTTCTCGATCAGCTTGGCCATGCACGGGTCGTAGCGGTCTGCTTCTTTCGCCTGCAGCGCGACGCATTCCGACAAAGTGCGTGCGCCCACGCCGGTGGGATCGAGCAACTGGACCACGGCCAGCCCCTGCTCAGCTTCTTCCACTTCAACGCCAAGGTCCGCGGCGATTTCGGCCAGCGAGGCGGGAAGGTAGCCGGTCTCGTCAAGCTGGCCGACGATGTAGCGGGCGATCCCGGCCAGCATGGGATCGCGGGTCACTGCGCCGATCTGCGCATCGAGATGTTCCGACAAAGTCTCGCTGACCCCGGGGCGTTCGTCTATGCCGGGGCCTTCTTCGCCCGCCGGGCCGCGCAAGTCGGCTCCCCAGCCCGCATCCTCGGTTGCGCGCTGGCCGTCTCCGGTGTCGCGGTCCCGTTCGAGCGTTGAGGCATCAATATCGAGTGGACGGTCATCGGCGGCACGGCCTTCCCCGATGAGCTGATCGACCGAAGATCCTTCGAGCGTGGTGCGCCGCGCTTCCTCAGGCGGGTCGACGGTCTCGGCGGCCGGCTCTGGCGCCTGCGCGTTCACATCGAGCAGCGGATTGCTTTCCAGCGATTCGCCGATGAAGGCTTCGATCTCGAGGTTGGACAGCGCCAGCAGCTTGATCGCCTGCTGCAACTGCGGCGTCATCACCAGAGACTGGCTTTGCCGCAGATCGAGACGTGGCCCCAGCGCCATCGATCAGCCCTCCCGCGCGGCAGGCCTCACAACGTGAAGCCTTCGCCCAGGTAGAGGCGCCGCACGTTCTCATCGGCCACCAGCGCTTCGGGGCTGCCGGCGAACAGCACCTGACCGCCGTAGATGATGCAGGCGCGGTCTACGATGTCGAGCGTCTCGCGCACGTTGTGATCGGTGATCAGCACGCCGATTCCGCGGGTCTTGAGATCGCGGACAAGATCGCGGATGTCCGCGATCGAGAGCGGATCGATCCCGGCGAAGGGTTCGTCTAGCAGCATGATCGAAGGCTTGGCCGCCAGGGCGCGGGCAATTTCGCAGCGCCGCCGTTCACCGCCCGAGAGCGCCATGGCGGGGCTGGTGCGCAGCCGGGCAAGGCCGAATTCGTCGAGCAGGCGCTCCAGTTCCTCGCTACGCACGTCTGCGTCCGGCTCGTTGAGTTCGAGCACCGCGCCGATGTTCTGTTCGACCGTCATGCCCCGGAAAATCGAGGTTTCCTGCGGCAGATAGCCGAGGCCGAGAATCGCGCGCCGGTACATCGGCAGACGGGTGACATCGATGCCGTCCATCAGAATGCGGCCCGAATCGGGGCGGACGAGGCCCATGATCGAATAGAAGCAGGTCGTCTTGCCGGCGCCGTTGGGGCCAAGCAGGCCGAGTACTTCTCCCTTGGCCACCGATAGCGAGATGTCGGTCAGCACTGCGCGCTTGTCATAGCTCTTGGCGATCGAAATGACTTCGAGCCCGCCGCGCTCGGCCAGCAATGCCGCAGCTGCGGCTGGGCCGTCGGCGTGCTCGTGCGAAAGATCCATCGTTCCGGTCATCACGACAAGGTTTACGCAGGGTGCAAGGCAACGGCAACCCGGCATTTCCAGTTGCATGAACGGATTGGCAAGTTTCGTGCATGAGTCGCATTCGCGGGAGCAATAGTTTTTCTTCGCACTTGCAAAAAATCGAACTCATCTTGATTTTGGCGCATTTCGGTGTTCTAGTCTCTCCCAGTCGGACGAGTGGAGAGTCGCCTGATGCCCAACAACACGAAACACGGCACGATGTCTCACGACGCCGTACTCGATCATCAGGACAATGCCGTGCCGGACTGGCGTCGCAAGATGAGCGATCATATCGCTTATGCCCTGCTGGTGTACACGGCCTTGCAGATTTTCGTGACCATCGGTGCGCTGAAGGCTGGCGGCGGGTCATTGCTGCCTTATCTCGCGCTGATCATTCTCGTCATTGCCATCATTCCGGCCTGCCGCCGCTTCGAATCGCGCTGGAACCGGCTGACGGACGAGCAGGCGCACGATCCTTCGCTGGCGCCCTACTACAAGCGGGACCGGTTCCTGCTGTGGGGCCTCGCGATCGGGCTGCCGTTCGCGCTGACCGGTCTGTTCAAGGTTCTGGCGCTTACCTTTTCCTGATCCTGCCTGATGCAACGCGCATTTGCCCTTCGTCCGTGCGGCGACTAGGGCAACACATTCGCGTGCCCGAAGGCGGGCGCGGGCGGATGATCAGGGAGTTGCTTTTCACATGCTCAGCCCGGAACAGGCCAGGGATCGTGCGCAGGATCTTGTGGCGCGTGCGCGCCGCGCAGGGGCGGATGCCGCCGATGCAGTCTACGGCGCCAATTCCTCCGAAGGCATCCAGATCCGCCTCGGCAAGCTGGAAGATGTCGAACGTTCCGAAAGCGAGCATATCTCGCTCAGGGTTTTTCTCGGCCAACGCTCCGCCAGCATCGGATCTTCCGATCTTTCGCCTCAGGCGCTCGACGAGCTGGCGGTCCGCGCCATTGATATGGCCCGGGCTGCACCGGAAGACCGCTACGCCGGTCTGGCACCCGAAGAGCTTCTGATCCAAGGGCCCTGGCCGGACCTCGATCTCGTCGACCCTTCCGAACGCAGTCCGCAGGATTTACGCGCCATGGCCGAGGAGGCGGAAGATGCCGCTCGTGCGGTGGCTGGAATAACCAATTCGGACGGCGCGTCGGCCAGCGCCGGTTCGGGGGTCTTCGCGCTTGCGACCAGCCACGGCTTCGCGGGCGCTTACGGCTCTACCAACCATTCGCTCAGCGCTTCGGTGGTGGGTGGTGAAAGCGCGGCCAAACAGCGCGACTATGCATGGCGTTCGGCCCATTATGGCGCCGACCTGCCGCCCCCGGCCGAGATCGGTACGCTGGCTGGCGAACGTACTGTGGCACGTCTCGGTTCGGGTCGGATGAAAAGCGGCGCGATGCCGGTGGTGTTCGATCCGCGCGTGGCAGGCAGCCTTGTCGGCCACCTGGTCGGTGCGATGTCCGGTAGTGTCATCGCGCGCCGCTCCAGCTTTTTGCTCGACAAGCTGGGCGAACAGCTCTTTGCGCCGGGCATCACGATCGTCGAGGATCCGCACATCTCGCGCGGCCTGCGTTCACGTGTATTCGACGGGGAAGGGCTGGCGACAGCGAAGCGCGATCTCGTGGCGGACGGTAAAGTCACCGGTTGGCTGCTCGATACGGCTGCGGCCCGCCAGCTCGGCATGCAGCCGACGGGACACGCGTCACGCAGCGGCGGCGGCGCGCCCGGTGTTTCAACCGGCAATATTCATCTTGCCGCGGGAGCGCTGACACCCGCGGAACTGATGGCCGATATCGCCGACGGCGTTTATGTGACCGAACTGATCGGTCAGGGCGTGAACGGCGTGACTGGCGATTACAGCCGCGGCGCGACCGGCTTCCGCATCGTCAACGGCGAACTGGCCGGACCGGTTTCGGAATTCACCGTAGCGGGCAACCTGCTTTCGATGTTCGCCCAGCTGACCCCGGCCAACGATCTGGAATGGTATCGCGCCGTCAACGTGCCGACCGTGCGGATCGATGGTATGAGCATCGCGGGCGACTAACACTGCTTTGGCAGCATCGGTTTTGGTGGTTTAAGCCAGAACCTTGCGCAGAGAGGGCAATGGCTTGGCGGACTGCTGGCAGGCTGGGCTGAGGCGGCGTGCCGGACATCGACGGCAGCCAGACCAATCTGGAAGTGGCCCGGCGATGCCATGCCGAGGTCCAGATGCGGACCCGATCCGATCAGGGCGACGCTCAAGGTCTGGCAGAGCCATTACAGGCATAACAGGATCGAGCAGGACCATCGGCGCCTCAAGCGCCGAATTCGCTCCGTGTCCGGCTTCAGGTCCGCGGCCACCGCTGCGGCCATCCTCGATGGCGTCGAGCTCATTCACATGATCCGCAAAGGCCAGATTATCTTCGCAGATGACGGGCGGAAACCGTCCATGGCCGACCAGTTTGACAGCCTCGCGGCATAGTCTACAACTTCAAAGAGCCAAAAGCCTCACAAGCCAAAGTTTGCGACAGAACCGTTTATTGTGCTCCTAACGCTATGCCTTCTACTTGGAGGCGCAATGGCCCCAGGCGGGCAATGACAAGGCCGCGTGCTTCCAGTCTGAGACGCAAGGCCTTCTCGCGGTTTGCTGTTTCCTGATCGTCCTGAGGATCGCGGCCTTGCGTATCATAGGCAATCGATAACCCGCCGGTATCAGTGCTTCCTGCGACCACTATTTTCGGGATGCCGTATATACGTGGGTCGAGGTGGATCTGGCTTTGCCTGCTGCTGGCCTGCTGGAGGTGCAGCCGTTCGGCAAACTGCGCGGTCAGTTCGCAATTGACGCCCGACGGGACTGAAACGGGGCTCATCGTGCGCATGGCAGAGCCGGTGTGCGCTCCCGTATGGACCTCGCCTGGCGCGATTCCCCCGCAGGGTGTTTCGTCGCCTGTACCTGTTTTGGCGGCACGCTTGCGGGCATCGGATGGGGGACCGGTTCGGGCCGCGCCGTCCGCTGGGCTGGAAGGTATCTGCTGCGCTGCGGGCCTTTCACAGGAAGAAGGCAGAGAGGCCGTATCCGGCTCTGAGCGGCGCTTCTCCTTGCGCTTGCCGGGTACTTGCCGCTGGAGCGCCTCTTGAAAGCCGTTGTGGCGTTCTGCGTCTTGCGGCGCAGGCTGGGGTTGCGGCCCAGCGGCGTTGTGCGAAGGGGAAAGGCTATGGCGCGCAGCGGGGGCGATCGTCCACGTCATATCCGCATCTTGCCCGTCTGCGGGCTGTCCTGCCGCGCGCGTTCCTGCTTGCGGGCGGCGCGGCGCAAGTCGGCGCGGCGGGCGGTGTCGAATTCGGTTTCCAGCGCATCGAGGCGGACTTGCGCGCGGTGGCGGGAGGCGCGCGTTTCGGCAAGGCTTGCGGCCGCGCGCGCGGCGTCTTCCCGTGCCTTTTCCTCGGCCTCGCGCGTCTCGGTCAAACGGCTTTGCTGGGTTATCAGATAGTCCGAGACAAGCGCATCGCCGGGGTTGCGGGCGCGGAAGAAGAGTGCGGCTTCATGGCTGTCACAGGCCTTTGCCACGGCATCGCATTGTCTCGCATGCTCGGCTTGGCGCCGCTCGTTTTCGCGGCGTTCCTCGATCACGGCGCGCTCAAGCCGGTCCCGCTGGTGCCCGCGCACGCGCAGCATGATGCGCAGTTTGTCGACCGCTTCGCTCATGGTTCGAATCCTCTCAGCAGTGCCATTGTCGTTTCGAAACCGCTGCGCTGGCGGCTGCTCTGGCGCAGGAAGGCATCGATGCCCTCGCGCGCGGCCAGCGCCCGGTCGGCCAGGGCATCCTGTCCCGGTTTGTAGTCGCCCAGTTGGACCAGCAGTTCGATCTCTCCCAGGCGGGACAGCAGCGCCCGTAACGCGCCTGCCGCGCGCTGCTGTTCCGGGGCGGCAAGCTGGGTGAACAGGCGGCTCTGGCTCGCCAGAACGTCGATCGCCGGATAATGGCCTTTCGCTGCCAGCTTGCGGGACAGGTAGATGTGCCCGTCCAGCAGCGAGCGCACTTCCTCGCCGATGGGATCGTCTTCCTCGTCTTCCAGAAGCACGGTGTAGATGCCGGTGATAGCCCCCTCGCTGTCCGTGCCCGCGCGCTCGAACAGGCAGGGCAGTTCGGCAAAGACGGAAGGGGGGAACCCGCGCCGCACCGGGGGCTCGCCCGCGGCCAGACCGATCTCGCGAAGAGCCCGGGAATAGCGGGTGACCGAGTCCATGAGGAGCAGGACATGGCGCCCCTCCGCCCGGAAACCCTCGGCGACAGCGGTGGCAGCATGGGCCGCGCGGGCCCGTTCGAGCGCGGGCCGGTCGGATGTGGCGACGATCACGACGGCCCGTGAAAGGCCGTCGGGGCCAAGCGTGTCCTCCACGAATTCACGCACCTCGCGCCCGCGCTCGCCGATGAGCGCGATCACTGTGATGTCGGCGTGGGACTGGCGCGCCAGCATGCCCAGAAGCGTGCTCTTGCCCCCGCCCGCCGCGGCAAAGACGCCCACGCGCTGGCCGCGGCCGACCGGCAACAGCCCGTCGACAGCGCGAATGCCCGTCTCCAGCATCGTGTCGATACGCGCGCGGGCCATCGGATTGGGAGCGGCGGCGTAGAGCGGGCGGCGGCGTGTTCCGGGGCGTACCGGTTCGCCGCCATCGAGCGGGCGCAGCCGCGCATCCAGAACGCGGCCGAGCAGGTCTGCCGTAACGGGAACTCCGTCCTCGCCGGTGCGCACGGTGACTTCGGTTTCGCCGGACAGGCCGCGCAAGTCTCCCATCGGCGCGAGCAGAACGTCCCCGTCCGACAGGCCGACTACTTCGGCGAGCAGCGCGGTATTTCCCTCTGCATCGAGCAGGGCGCAGGTCTGGCCGATACGGGCGCTGATTCCGCCCGCGCGGATGGCCGTGCCGATCGCGCCTTTCACGCGCCCGCGCTGTTCGAATGCCGGGGCTTCGGCGAGCTGGCCGAAGAGATCGCGGACCTGGCTGTCAATCGACATGGCGGCTGCCCCAACGTTGCGCGATGGCGGCGATCTGGTGGTCGAGATCGGCGATTACCCGGCCGGAAGCGGTGACGATCCGGCATTGGTGGGCGGCGAGCGCGGGATCGGCGCGCACGTGCACCGCAGGCGGGCTGGTTGCGCCGCCGGTGTCATTGGCGGCCAAGGCTTCGCCCAAGGAGGCGGCGAAGGCGGGGGCGACGCTGACTTCCACGGTCCCTGCGGGAAGCACGCTGGCAACGGCCCGGCGGGCCAGGCCTTCCAGCATCGCTTCATCGCCGATATCGCCGGTCATGCAGCGCAGTGCGGCCAGGGCGAGGCTGGCAAGCCGGGTTTCCTGTTCAGCACGGTCGGCGTTCATTTGCCGGGTCAATTCCGCGATCGCTTTCAAAAAGGCCGCGCGGCCTTCTTCGCGGCCTTCGGCGAGGCCGCGTTCGCGGGCTGCCTGTTCGGCGGCGCGGCTGCGGGCGGCGGCATCTTCATGAAGTGCATGGGTGGCGGCAAGAAGTGCGGAGGCATAGGCCAGCCCGTCCCGCTCCGCAGCCTTCAACACCGGCCTGTCCGTGGCCAGAAGCGAATGGCCATCGTTGTGCAGGAGATAGTAGGTCATGGCTGGGGGCTCGCGGGCTGCGGGCCTCCGAACAGGAGATGTTCGGCCTGGGCGGTGTGATACGCGGCCAGCCCGCTGTCTATAGAAACGCTTGCGTAACTGGCCGCAGGCGGGGCGGGCAGAGCGGCTTGCAGCACCGGAGGCAGGCCCTTGCGCGCCAGGGCCTGTCCGGCTGCGGCCAGTTCTGCGGGCGGGGGCAGCGGCAGTGTGCCCTTGGCGGCTTCGTCCAGCGCCAGCGCGCGTTCGAACAGGACCTCGCCGAAAGGGGCGGCGTAGAGCCGCAGGTCGCGGCCGGAAATGACTTGCGCCAGTGCTTTGCCGGAAGCCAGAAGCGCAGTGAGCGCGAAGACCTGGCTCTGTTCGGACGCGCTGAGGGCAGGCCATTGCGGCCAGCCAGCCAGTTCCGTGAAGTCGGGCGGTGCAGGGGATTCTGCGCCTTTTCCGGCCCGCCGTGCGAACCGTTCGCCGCGCGAGGGAAGGAGGCCAAGTCCCGCCGCAAAACGGGCGGTCCGCCTGACGCGGGCGCGGCTGCGCATACCGGCATCGGGCACCTTGCGTTTCGAAGCCCCGTTCACAGTGCTGTTCCCGTCAGGCTGCGGAGTTCGTCCGGGGCATTCCCGTGCGCCGCGCGGCGGTGGGCCGGAGAGCGGCGCAGGAACAGCGCGGCTCCCAAGCCGCCGAGCCCCAGGAAGCCCAGCCCGGCAGCGATCCACGGCGCGGCGGCGGCGCCAATGGCCGTGCTTGCAGGGGGCGCGGGACGGCCCGGCACCATGACTACCGAAACCCGGTCATAGGCAAGGCCCTCGATACTGTTGGTCACGAGCGACTTGATCGCACCCGTCTCGCTGCGCAGATCGTAACCGGGCCGGTATTTCACGAAGACCGCCGCGGAGCTGGGTTTCATTGTGTTGGACAGCGGGTCCGGCTCGGGGATGGCCAGGTGCACGCGGGCTTGCACGACGCCGTCGATCTCGCTCACGGTGTGGCTCAGTTCCTGCGAAAGGCCATAGATCAGCCGCGCGCGTTCCTCGACAGGAGAGGAGACGAAGCCCTTCTTTTCGAACACTTCGCCCAGTGAGGCGAAGTGGTCTTCGGGAAGCCCGCGCGCGTCGAGCACTTCCACCGCGTGCGCGAAATCCTCGGGCGGGACAGCGATGGACCAGCGCCCTTCGCCCGCCACTTTCTTGGTCGCATCGACATCGGCCTGGCGCAGAGCGGCCACGGCTTCGTTCGCCTGGCTTTCGGGCAGGTCTCCGTAGACTTCCTGTTGCCCGCAGGCGGCAAGGCCAAGAAGGCAGGACAGGGCCAGGATCCGGCCCATTCTTGTCAGCGGCATGGCCGGGGTCCCTCGCTGTGCATCAGCCTTGCTGCCGGAACAGTTGCTGGATGCCGTCCGAACTGCGGTTGGCGATGTTCGAGGTGAGCTGGCAATGGAACATGAATTCCTGGCAGCGCATTGTCAGCTGGACGATCTCGCCGGGCGTCAGTTCGCTGCCCGAAGTTTCGGCGGTGCGGGCGTATTCGGTCACGCTTTTCGCTTCGCCGTTCACGTGGTCGAGCATTTCCAGCATGTCCCGGATCGCCGGAGGAACTTCGGCGGCCGGAGTGGGCGCGGTGGTGGCGTTCGGACCGGCCTGGCCGAGCGCCGCGCTGAACTGGCTGGCCAGTTCGGGCGCGGGTTCCTGCGGCAGGGCCGGTCCCAGCGTGCTGATGCGCGGCGGCGGGGCGGCAGAAGCCGCCGCAATGCTTTCCATCGCCATCGTCAGCCCTTGCGCGCCATCGTTTCGAGTGCCTTGCCGATGCTGTCGAGCGAGCTGTGGGAGCTGTTCGCAATGAAACTCATCTGCAGCGACAGCGCGGTCAGTTCGGTGATCTGCGAGGGGTTGTCTCCGCCCTGGTTGGCGACCGTGTCGGACTGCTGTTCGATCTGTGCGGCCTGGTTGTCGAGCGCTTTGCCCCAGGCGGCGGCAAAGGCCTCGAACCAGTTGTCGGAGGCAGAGCCTTGCTGCATCCGGTTGCCGGTCAACGGAGTTGCGGCAAGCATCGCGGTATCGGCATTGGCAGTTACGTTGGTCATGGGCCTGTCCTTCATGGTGGTGTAAAAAGGGGATCAGAGGCGAAGTTCCTCGGTTCGGCCGTCCTTTTCGAAGCGGACGGAGTTCTTGCCGACCGAAATGAGCCGGTGCCCGCTGGGCAGCACGGCGCCGGGAAACCAGAGCGATCCGTCGGCCGTGACGATGTAGCCGGGGTCAGAGACGAGCGTGGCGATCCCGGCGCCGGAGCGGGCGAAGAAGCTTTGCAGCGGATCGCCCCCCAGCGCGTCGTCGATGCGGAAGGAGACAGCACCAAGGCCCGGCAGATCGCGCTTGAGCATGGTGCGCAGTTCCTCCTGCCGGCCGCCCGCCATGTAGGCCGCGCTCACTTCCACGGCGCGGGGCCGCCCGGAAACCGGCGCAACCGCGGCTTCGATTCCCTGCGCGTGCAGAATCTCCTCGGCGGCACTGGCCAGCGCCGCATTCGAAGTGACATCGACCATGACCGGTACGGGATAGGCCGCGGCGAGCTTGCGCAGTTCGGCCAGTTCGCTTTCACTGGCAACCACGCCCGAGACGACCAGCGCGCCCGCCCCGTCCGGTTCGACGGCAAGCCCCTGAATGCCCGCTTCGGCAAGCTGATCGCCGAAGCTGGACGGCAATTCGCGGCTGGCCTCAAGGCTGGAGCGCATCAGCCCGGCGGCGGCCAACAGCAGGAGCAGAGAGACCGCGCTGACGGCCAGGCGCGGCCCGCTGACGCGCTCTTCCAGCCTACCCCACTGCACGCCTGTCTTGCGCCAGATCCGGTCCAGCAGACTGGGGGCGGGCAGGTGGGCGGAGGGGCCGCTCTCCGGTCCTTCGGCCAGACGTGCAGTTTCGTCCCAGCGTTCGGATTCCGCCTGCCCGTGGGCCAGTGTGAATTCGCCGAAGTGGAAGGGAAGGTAGGGCGGCAGGTGCGCCTCGTCATCGGTCTCCAGATCGCGCCCCAGAAGCTGCGCGCGCCCTTTCAGGACCCGCAGGACCGCGCTTTCGCCGCGCCGGGTCAGTTCCAGGGCCGTTCCCGATGTGCCCGCGCCGCGCAGGACGACATCGTTGGCCAGCGCGTGGCCAATGCAGATCCGTTCGCTGGCGCCCAGAGGATAGGACTTCCCGGCAAGGCGCCCGGAGACGACCCGCAACACGCTCCCGGGCGCGGCGGGGAGGGCCGCGCCGTTGCCGGAGCCAAGTTCCAAACCGTCTTCTGTCCGCTCGGCGGCAATCGTGCCGGGGGCGCTTGCAGCCATGGCCTATCCCTTCGCCTTGCTGATGGCTCCGGCTCGAAGCGGGGCAGAGGGTTTCATGCCCAGCCCGCTTTCGGGCACGGTGGCGGCAGGCACGGCAACTCCGGCTGCCGTGTCGAGGTCGATCAGGCGCGGCGTGATGAGAAACAGCCGCTCGGTGCGCTGCCGCTGCTTCCTGCTGGACTTGAACAAGTTGCCCAGGACGGGGATGTCCTTCAGCAGCGGTATCCCGCTTTCCGCGTCATACTGGGCATTGACCGTCAGGCCGCCCAGCAGCAGGCCTTCCCCTTCGTTGATAAGCGCCTGGGTGTTGACACTGGCGCGTTCGACCACGGGGATATCGTCCACCTTGGTGTTGAGCACGGTGCCGTCTTCCACGCCGATGACCATACGGATGCGCGGCCGCCCGTCTTCCGTCAGCACATGCGGGTTGACGCGCAGCACGGTTCCGGCGGTGACGTTGAACAAGTCCACTTGCCGGTCGCCCGCCACGCGCACGTAGAAAGTGCGGGTGCGGTCGAATACGGCTTCGACGTTGGACAGGGTGACGAGCTGCGGGCGCGAGACGATCCTTGCCGCGCCTTCTTCCGCCAGCGCATTGATGCGCCCGATGAATTCGCGCCCGGAACCGATCACGCCGTGCAGGGAAAGGCCGTTGTTGACCGATCCGGTGTTGGCAATGTCCGTGGCCGGAATGCCGGAGCGGCGCACGATGTCGCTGCCGAAAACCGCGTTGAAGCCTTCGCTGCGGATGCGCCAGTTGAAGCCCAGCTCGCGCAGCTTGTCGATATTGAGATCGATGATCGTGGCTTCCAGTTCGACGATCTGCGGACGCACGTCGAGAGCCTGAACCAGCCCTTCGTAGGCAGGCATGTTTTCCGGCCGGTCCCGCACGACAAGGGCATTGAGCGAAGGATCGATGGCGATGCGCGGGCCGGTGTTCGGCGCGCGGTACGGGGGCTGCCCGCTCTGGCGATCGGGTCGCAGCGGGGGCAGGCCAAGGTATTCGTCTTCGTAGGGAGCCGCGCGGCTCGGATCGGGGGGCACCGCATCGAGCCCGCGCCCGCCCAGCCGGGGCTGCGACTGGCGCACGGCAAGATCGCCATAACCGGCGACGATTCCGCCCGTTACCGGCGAGCCGTCGCCCATCACGCGCGAGAGCGTGGAACCCACGCCGGGCACCCGGATCTGGCGCCCTCCGGCGTTGAGCACGGTATCGTCGGCCCGGGCATAGCGCAGGTAGAAGACACGCAGTTCGTAGGGTTCGATCATGTCCGGCTGGTTCACCGCAGGGTGTGCCCGGGCCGTGCCTGCGGGGGCGATTTCCCGCATGGCGGCCTGGTGGAGGCGCGGCAGGCCGCTGGCCAAATCCTCCACGCGGGCCAGATAGCGCGGCACGCCAGTGGCGATCACCGTGTCCTGCGAGGCGCGCTTCAGGCGGTTGTGCGCATCGCCGATCCCGGCGTTTGCGACCTGCCGTTCAAGCGCGCTGGCCTGCCCGCCGCCGGTCCGGATCGTGCGGCTTTCCACCTGACCGGCGCGATAGATGCTGACGATCGCGCCGTCGTAGTAGGCGACAAGATTGAAGGCTCTGGAAATCTTGTCCCAGATCTCTTTCGGAGGGCCGCGGAACTCGCCGTTGATCTTGCCCGTCACTTGCGGATCGACGGCAGCGCGCTGGCCTGTCGCGGCGAAGAACTCGCGCAGGAAATCGGCGATGGGCTGATCGCGCGCGACGAGGCCCACGGCGGTTTCAGGCATCGGCGGTTCGGCCGCCGGGGCGGATGTCGCGGCCACCATCAGTCCGGCCAGCAACGCGGCCGCTGCCGTTTTGATACCGGCTTCCATTACAGCGCGATGGATCATTCGGCAGGCTCCATGGCCTGGCCGTACTCCACGGCATCGGGAACACGGTCGAGCTGGCCCACGACATCGAGCGCGAGCGTGGGGGAAAGCTCGTTGAAGGCAAGAACCGGGACATCGAACAGTTCCGGCCCGATGAGGCGGCGCAGCGGCCGTCTCAGTTCGAAGGCGACGACGACTGCGCGCGCGCCGCTGGAAAGCACTTCCTCGCGGATCATGCCGATCAGGGTGCGGGCATGTTCGGGTTCCATGCCCAGCCGCGCCACGCCATCCACCTGGCGCACATTATCGCGCAGAAAGTGTTCCAGCTTGAGCCCGACGATCAGCACGCTCAGGCGTCCGCCGATGCAATAGGGCGGGGTAAGGTAGCGTTTGAGCGCGATCCGCGTGCGGTCGGCCAGCGGCATGGCGTTGCGTTCGGATTGCCCGGCTTCCGCCAGCGCCTCCATCACGTCGCGCAAGTTGCGCATGGGCACTTCTTCCTCGGCAAGGAGGCGCAGCACTTCGGCGATTTTGGGGGCAGGCACGGCGCGCACCACTTCCTTGACGACATCGGGATAGTCCGTTCCGAGCTGGTTGAGCATGGCCGTTACTTCCTGCAGCCCCAGGAACTGCCCGATATTCCGTCGCAGGATGGCTTCGACTTCGGCGCAGACAGCCTCCTCGAAATCCTCCTCCGGAATCGGCCCCCAGCCTGCGGGGGCGTCGTAGAGGAACAGGGCCCAGGCCGGTTTGGGCCCGCTTGCCTGCGCCTGCACGATTTCGGCCGGGGGCACAGGCAGGCCAAGCCGGTGTTGCAGGCGGCTGAGCATGGCGACCATCACCGCGCGCATCCGGTCCATTTCTTCGGCCGTGATCCGCGCATGGCTGAGTTCCAGCACCAGCGGGCGCACCGGGCGCAGCGGTGCAGGCTCGGCGGCGAGGATTTCGGGCGCTTGGGCCGGTGTGGAGTCGAGGCGGTTGAGATGGCCGGTGATCCACATGCGCGATGCGGGCGTCTGCCAGGCACCGCCTGCGGCCAGGGTGAGGGCCAGGCTCAGGAATACCAGCGTGGGAAAGCCGGGGATCAGCCCCAACAGCACGCACAGCGCCGCCCCGATGAACAGGACGCGCGGTTTGCTGCCGATCTGGCGGGCAATGGCCTGTGCCAGGTCGCTTTCACGGTCTTCGTCGGTGGTGCGGGTAACGAGCAGACCAGCCGCCATTGCGCTGAGCAGCGCGGGAAGCTGGGCGACAAGGCCATCGCCGATGGTGAGGATGGAATAGGTTGTGACCGCGTTGCCCGCGCTCATCCCGTGATAGAGGATGCCGATCGCCAGGCCGCCGATCAGGTTGACCAGAACGATGATGATCGAGGCGATGGCATCGCCTTTCACGAATTTCATCGCACCGTCGAGGCTGCCGTGAAGGCGGCTTTCCAGTTCCAGCGTGCGCCGCCGCCCGCGCGCCTCGTCCTTGCCGATGAGGCCGGAGCGCAAATCGCTGTCGATGGAAAGCTGCTTGCCCGGCATGGCATCGAGGCTGAAACGCGCGGCAACTTCCGCCACGCGTTCGGCGCCTTTCGAAATGACCACGAACTGCACCACAGTGATGATCAGGAAGACGACAAGGCCCACGATCAGATTGCCGCCCGCTACCATTTCGCCGAACTGCTGGACGATATGCCCGGCTTCCGCATGGCCGAGGATCATGCGCGTGGTCGCGATCGAGAGAGACAGCCGGAACAGCGTGCTCAGAAGCAGGACAGTGGGGAACGTGGAGAAGTCGAGCGGCTTGGTGATGTAGAGCGTGCTGAGCAATAGCAGCACGCCCAGCGTCATGTTCGATGCGATCAGAATGTCGAGCACGAGCGCGGGAAGCGGCAGGATCAGAAGCCCCACCACCGCCACAACGGCCAGAATCAGCACCAGATCCGGTGCCCGGAACCTGCTTGCCGGGAGTTTGCCGAGAAGCGCGCGCGCGTTCACCGGGATTGTTCTGCCAGAGCGGAGCGCAGCGCGCCGTAACGTTTCAGAACCGTGGTGACGTAAGCGCGGGTCTCGGCAAAAGGCGGGATGCGGTTGCCATACCTGGCGACGGCCCCGCCGCCTGCGTTGTAGGCGCTCAAAATCACCCCGAAGTCGTGTCCGTAGCGCTTCTGGAGCCGTTTCAGATGGCGCGCGCCGGTGTCGAGATTCGTCAGCGGGTCCAGCAGGCCAGCACTGTCCACACCAAGTTCGGCGCCCGTTGCAGGCATGACCTGCATCAGGCCAAGCGCCCCGGCGTGCGAACGGATCCGCGGGCGATAGGCGCTTTCGGTGCGTACCATGGCATGGAGCAACAGAGGGTCGATACGATAGCGGGCCGCCACCTGGCGGATCTCGCGGTCGAAGGCGGGGGGTGCGCCCGGCGCAGCCGACACGGCATGATCCGGCCGGGCGGAAACCGGGCGCTTTTCATTGTCGTTGCTGCGGACCTTTTCCGGAACGCCGGGTATCCGGGTCATCGCAGGCGTGCGATGCACGGCGGGGGCGTCCGTACCAAGCATCTTGTCCTGACACTGGGTGAGCGATTGAAAATTCTGCCGGGCCATGGCGCGCGAAACGCGGACAATACTCGTGAGTGGGCAAGTATTAAAAACGTGATTTTCATGTGAATCCGAAGCGAACGCATTCCGTGTATCGAGTGTTGTTAATATTATAAAAGAAATAACAATGACATTTATAATGCATACATTCTTCATGTCGCAAAGCATCCTCACCGAAAAGTGATAAGATTTGCGTTAACAGAGCCGCCATATCAAGGTTTGCTATCGTCAATATTGATAGTCCCGCGCATTTATTATGGGCGGGACGGCGCGTTCATTGCTCGTATCATCACGATGGAGAAACAGATTTGCGATGACCTGTGCCGGGAGATGGATGAAGCAACGAAAATACCGTTAACGATGCAGTAAATGTCTTCATGTGTGCAATAATGTGACAAATATGACATCCATATTCATAAGTACACATTTGATAGCATTTAAGAAATATATGATATTTCAAAAATATAAGTTGACGGAGAATAATTTTCTCCATCTATGATTGTAATCAGATTCGGAAGCGCCGCCCCCCTTCCGAGTTCGTATTGCCGAAGGTATTTTCGGCGATGCTGTCCGTTATCGTCATTTCATTCTCCGGATGTCCGTGGAGCGGGAAATGGCAGACAAGAACGACGGCGGGGACAAGACGGAAAAACCGACTCAGAAGAGGCTGCGTGATGCCCGCCGCAAGGGGGACGTCGCCAAATCGAAAGACTTCGGAAGCGCCATCGGCATGGCCGCCTGGCTCGTGCTTGCGCTTTCGGCCACGTCTTTCGTGGGAGCACGCCTGACCGGTCTTGCGCGCGAGGTCATTTCAGCCGCGCCGGATGGCGATTTCGTGCCGTTGTTGCAGAACCTGGGTGCGGAAGCGGCCGGCCTCACATTGCTGGCGGCTGCCTTTACCCTGATCCCGGCCGCCGTCATCGGCATTGCGGGCGAATTTCTTCAAGTTGGCGCGTTGGTCACTACCGAAAAGCTGAAACCTGCCTTCGACAAGCTCAATCCGATGGAGGGCCTGAAGCGCATGGTCAGCGTGGATAATCTGTTCGAGCTGCTCAAGACCCTGATCAAGGCGGTGCTGGTGCTGGGCGTGGCGGGACTGGTGCTGGCTGGCGGGATGGGCCGTTATGTGGAGGTTCTGAACGCCGCGCGCTGGCGTCCGCTGGGAGGCATGGGGCCGGTCGTCGCGGGGGAGACGCTTGCTCTCACGCGCGCGCTCACAGTGCAGTTGATCGCGGGGACATTCGGCATTTTTCTGCTGGTGGGTTTTGCCGACCGGGCATGGACCCAGCACCGCTACATCAAGAAGATGATGATGAGCCGGCGTGACCTCAAGCAGGAGCACAAGGACAACGAAGGCGATCCCCACCTCAAGGGCCAACGCCGTCAGATGCACGAGGAATGGGCCAATCAGAACGCCGTGGGCGCTGCCGGGCAGGCCAGCGTTCTGCTGACCAACCCCACCCACATCGCCATTGCGCTCGACTATGATCCCGACGAATGCCCGATCCCGGTGGTCGCGGCCAAAGGAGAGGGGCCGCTGGCCGCCGCGATGCGCCGCCGCGCCGCCGAAGAAGGCGTGCCGATCGTGCGCAACGTGCAGCTGGCGAGAACCCTCTTTGCCACAGCCGCTGTCAACACGTTGATTCCACCCGATCATTTTGATGCCATCGCCGAAATTATTCTCTGGGCGCGCCGCGCGCGCGCCGGTGAGCTGCCGCTTGAACGTGAGGATGTGTCCTGAAGCCCGGCCATCTTCGCCCTTTCGCCGTTGTCCCCCGCCGCCCTGTCCCCGAGGCGTTCGCACGAGGTCGCTGTCATGAGTTTCGCCACTGTCTTTTCAAGCCTGTTCGCAGTTGTCCTGGCGTTGATCGCCGTCCTTGCCCTGGCCGCGCTGGCGCTCAAGGCGCTCCGGCACTGGCAGGATCGTTTCCGGCAGGGCGCCGAAGGAACAGGCCCGCAGATGCGCTTCCTGCGAGCCATGCCGCTTGGCCAGAACGAGCGTGCCGTGCTGATGGAAGCGCAAGGCGAGGTCTTGCTGGTAGGCGTGACAACAGGCGGAATCAGCCTGCTGGCGCGTTGGCCCGAAAGCGAAAAGACGGGAGAGGAAGCTCTTGCTGGCGCAAGCGCGGGCGGGCTTTCATTCCCGGTGACGGGAGCCGATTCGTGAAGCTGGCTGGCCTTCCCGCGATTACGCCGGACGAAGCCCTTTTCCGCAACACCGTCATGGAGGCGTTGAACGGTGCTTGCACGGGTAATACCGGTCTGACGGCGGCTGTCCCGGCGTACCGTCCTGCCATTCCCGTCTGGTTCCACTGCCGCGATGGCATGGCCTTCGCCATCACGCATTGCGCAGGCGAACCCGTCGTTCCGCCGGGGCAAACCGGCACGGCGCAGGCGGCCATGCTGCTCGACACAGCGGAACCGGTCCTGGCTGCTATCGAGCGGGCACTCGGGGTCGCGCTTGAGCCAGGCGGGCTGGCGCCTCTGCCCGAAACACCGGCGCGCATCGCCGTTCGCATCGAGGCGCGGGAAGAGGGGGCTGGAGCCAGCAGTACGGCACGCGACAGGGTCTGGCTTGCGCTTTGTCCGGATATGCCGCTGGCCCCCGTTCGTGCACCATTTGCGCCCGCGTGCGTTGGTGCGGTGCCGGTGCCTGTGACGCTGGCGGTCGCGGGGCCGCGCCTGGCTCCCGATCTGGCGGCAGGCCTTGCTCCGGGCGATCTCGTGCTGCTCGGCCCCGGGCCTCTCGCGGGCCAGCTGCATCTGCCGGGCCGCGCGCCAGTGGCGGGCATGTTCGCACCGGACAGCCACTCTTTCACACCCGATCTTCTTGTTCCCTCTGCCGAAGGGGACCCCGCCTCCCAGAAACAGGATGTCAGCGATGAGTGAAACTGCAGATCCGGCCGGTGCCAATCCGAAAACCATGCCCGGTCCCGACGGGCCCGCACGCGATGCCGAACCGGGCAATACAGGTGCCTTTACAGTGGCCCTGCGCGTGGAGTTTGCCGAGATGCAGATTCCGCTGTCTCGCCTGCAGGCGATGGGGGAAGGGGCAGTGCTTTCGCTGGCCGCGTCCCCGGGGCCGCTGCCGGTCCGGCTTGCTGTCGGGGATCGTGAACTGGCGCGCGGCACGCTTGTTTCGGTAGGCAGCGGTTATGGCATCCTTGTTGGCGATGACGGGGCGCCGGAGCCGGATGGGGCTCGCGGTCAGGACGGCCCTGCCCCGGCTTCTGCGCCTGACCAGGAGGCCTGAGGGATGGATCTGTCCACTTTCACGCCAAGTTCCGCGCTCGTTACAGTCATTCTTATCGCGCTGGCCCCGTTCGTCGCGGTCATGGTGACCAGTTTTACCAAGATCGTCGTCGTCCTCAGCCTGATCCGCAATGCGCTGGGGCTTCAGCAGGTGCCGCCGAACATCGTTCTGAACGGCCTGGCTCTGATCCTCTCCTTGTATGTGATGTATCCCACGATGCAGTCGATGCAGGCCGCGGTCGAAAGCCCAGACAGTGCGGAGACGGAAGGGCAGGCTGCAACCGTTCCGGGCAGCAGCGATGCCTTGTTCCGCACTGCAGACAAGGCCAAGGAACCGCTGCGCGCCTTTCTCCTGGAACACAGCAATCCGGACGAACGCGCCTTCTTTCAGCGCACGCAGGCCCGCGTGGCCGCCAAGTCCGGCACCAAGCCCGCCGCCGCTGCCGACTTCGTGGTGATCGTGCCTGCCTTCGTGGTGAAGGAACTGACGGACGCCTTCCAGATCGGCTTCCTGATATTCCTGCCCTTTCTCGTCATCGATCTCGTCATTTCCAACATCCTGATGGCCATGGGCATGATGATGCTTTCGCCGGTCACGATTTCATTGCCGTTCAAGCTTTTGCTGTTCGTCCTCGTCGATGGCTGGGTGAATATCAGCCACGGCCTTGTCCTGAGCTACACATAGAAAGGGGGCCGGCGTCATGTCTCAGGATATCGTGGGCACGACCGTTGAGGCGCTGTGGCTGGTGCTGCTGCTGTCCGCACCGCCGATCATTGCGGCCTCTGCGGTCGGTCTGCTGGTCGCAGTGCTGCAGGCGGCAACCCAGCTTCAGGAGCAGACGCTTCAGTATACCCTGAA
The DNA here is from genome assembly GCA_037384205.1 of Novosphingobium sp. Lineage (GTDB taxonomy): Bacteria > Pseudomonadota > Alphaproteobacteria > Sphingomonadales > Sphingomonadaceae > Novosphingobium. Next base: position 20,586 of record JARROF010000016.1, read on the forward strand.
GTTCTTCGCCATCGTCTTCACTCTGTTCATCACCGCTACGCTGGTGGGCAGCAGTCTCTATCAGTACGCCCACCAGATATTCACCGGGTTCCCCGGCATGGTGCGGGGCTGATCGCGGTGGACGGCGGTTCGGGCGCCTGGATGAACCAGCTCCTGCTTGTCGGGCTGTCCTCTGCGCGGTTCGGCTTTGCATTCGTGCTGGTGCCGATCTTCGCGCAGCAGACGATCCCCGCGATGGTGCGCAACAGCGTGATTGTGACGCTGGGCATGGTCGCCTGGTTCGTGCAGCCGACGATCGACCCGGCGGCGCTCTCCGCGCTCGAATGGGCAAGGCTGCTGCTGAAGGAGGCGGCCGCAGGCCTTGTCATCGGCTTTTTCTTCGGCTCGGCCCTGTGGGCAATGCAGGCGGCGGGCGAAGTGATCGATGCCAAGATCGGGGCCACCATCGGGCAAGTGCTGGAGCCGCTCGGCGGGCAGATGACCTCGCTCAACGGCGCCCTTCTGGGCCGCCTGGCCAATGTGATCTTCGCTGCCGGAGGCGGTATCACCCTGCTCGTCGGGGCTGTCATGGGCAGTTACGCGATCTGGCCGATGTCGGCCGGCTGGCCGGAGCTCGACGCGCGTGGGCTGATCGTGTTCGAGAACGAGTTCGGCCGGCTGATGGCGCTCGTGGCGCTCTTTGCGGCGCCGGTTCTGGTCTTTCTCTATGTGATCGATGCGGGGCTGGGGCTGCTCAACCGGTTCGCCCAGCAGCTCAACGTCTTCTCTCTTTCGCTCTCGATCAAGAACTGGGCGGCGACGTTCCTGCTTGTTCTGCTCATACCGTTCTTCGCACAAGCCGTGCTGCGCGATCTCGGTACCCGGACCGCGCTGGCTGAGGCCGTCATCAAGGCGTTGGCCCGATGAACGGCTCGCGTCCCGCCAGCGATGAGACGGCCATGAGCGGCGCCAGTGACGGGGCGGAGGAAGAACGCCTGCGCGAATTGATGCGTCTCCTGCGCAAGGCGGATGAGACACAGGCAGGCGAGCATTTCCTCGGCGAATTCCGCATCCCCGCCGCCCGCGTGCCCCTGCGCCATCACGAAGGCATGGCCACGCTGACCAAGGCGGAAGTGGCCGTCCTGCGCTTTCTGGGCTGGGGCCGGGCCAACCGTGACATCGCCACGGTGCTGGCGATCAGCGAGAATACCGTGCGCGTCCACCTCAACAACATGTGCAACAAGCTGGAACTGGACGGCGTGCGCGAATTGAACGCGCTGGCCGGGCTCCTGTTCTACCCGACGACCTGACCGCCCGGTGGAACGAGGGCAGCCGGTGAACCGATGGATAGCGCCGGTGAGCGGAAGCGGCCTAAGCGATCCGATTAGGCGGCTAGTCGGATCGCGCAGAGCCCCAGGCGGACACCCGTACCATAGTGGGCAGCGAAGGGACGGTCCTGCCGGGGCGTATGCCCACCATGAAACGGCTCTCGCCCTTCAGGATCGAATTTTCAGGGCTTCTCGCAAAGGAGAGACATTATGAGTTTTCTTGGCGGTCTTTCGCTTCCCTCTATCAATCCGCTCAGCATCGCGCAGCTTGCCATGGGGCCTGCCGGATGGGCCTCGCTGGCGGCCAGCACGATGTTTTCCTCGTTCGGGCAGCAGGTCATCCAGCAGCTCGGCAGCTCGCTGGGCCTGCCGCAGCCGATGATCGACATGGCCCAGGCCGGGTTCGCTGGCACGATGGGTGATTACAACGGCGCTTTCAGCAACGTCAACGAAGCCGTCGAAGGTCTCGGCAGCCAGATCGGCATGAGCCTCACCGACATCGCTTCCACCCAGTCGTCCGCGCAGACTGCGGTTGACCGGATGGTCTCGATGATCACCAGCCGTCTTCGTGAATCGGGCGTGGATACATCTTCGGCGGGCACCGGCGAAGGCAGCCTGCTGATGAAGATCGCCAAGGCGCTTGGCGAACTGCTCGACGGCAAGATGACCCAGATGGCCAATGTCTCAGACAAGATCGGCAGTCTGGGGTCCTCCAGTAGCAATCAGTCCAAGCTTGGTTCGCTTACCGGCGAACTGCAGGGCCTGAGCCAAGAAACCAATATGCTCTCGAACGCCCTCAGCACTACGATCAAGTCGATCGGTGAAGCCAACACGACGCTTGCACGTAAGGGCTGACACCATCTCCGTAGTAAAGCGATACAAAAATCCGGGTGGCGCTCTATCGCCACCCGGATTTTATTCTTTCAATATCATGACATCCTTTCGTCCCGAATGGCTACCGGAATAGCGATGACTTACTGGTAGCTGTATCTTTACAGCCATAGCTTCTCCGCGATGTCATCCCAATGGAGATTCGCCCGATGAACATTCCCCGCCTGTTTGCGTGCGCGCTTTCTCTCTATGCACTTTCTAACGCGCTGATATCTGCTCCTGCCTCTGCGGACGTGCCTATCGTCTTCACTCCAATGACAACGCCAGATATCATGTACCCCGCTGTCCTGAACCCGTGCCCCAACGGCAAATGTCCGACCACTTCCGGCAAAGGGAAACCTCAGCGGCCAGCGCCCTCGGCAAACAGCAGCGCCACATCCTCGGCCAGCCTCACCTTCTCCCCCTCGGCGCAGCGCCGCAGAGAGAACCTTGCGCGCTTCGTGCAGAAATCCAACGGCGATCCTTCGGTGAAGGCCTTCGCCGCAAAGGCAGGGCAGCTCTATCCGCAAATCGAAAGGTTGATGGGCTCGATCGGGCTCAACGCTCACAACGTGGCCGATGCCTATGCCGTGTGGTGGATCTCGGCCTGGGATGCCTCTCACGGTATGACCGACACTCGCCCGGCCAGAACTTACCAGGCAGTGAAACGGCAAGCGGCCAGTGCGATCCTCGGATCTTCCCAGTTCCGGGAAGCCACGCCTGCGCTGAAGCAGGAAATGGCCGAAGCGTTGATCGTGCAGACCTTCTTCATCGATGGCAG
>JARROF010000017.1:0-23016 GCA_037384205.1 Novosphingobium sp.
TCTGCCACGGAATACCGCCATTCTTGACGGTGATTCGGCTCGCGAGCAATACAACTGATGTCAAATAAAAAAATTATGACTGTTGACACACGGATGACTGCAGAACTTCTGCGAGAAAATTTTTTTCCATAAAAAACAGTAACTTACTCATCACAGAAACGCGAATCGTAGTATTTCTGCGAACTTAGCCACATCGTCACCGCACTGCAGCAATGTCAAACATTTCAAAACCGTAGTGATCGAACGCGATTTTGATAATCACTGACGGCAAAGAGCCATGATAAATGCCCCCGATTCGGTCATGCCAGCTTTCGCAGGCACGACATCAATATCACAACGGCTACCCCTCACTCCCGCACCGCGCCTGACAGTTCGATCAGTTCCTCGGTGATCTGCTCCTGCCGCAGGCGGCGTGAGGTGGCGGTCAGTTCGTCGAGCTTGCGGGCGACGTTTTCGCGCGCGGCGATCATCGCGCGCATGCGGGCGTCATTCTCGGCGGCGTAGGACAGGGTCACCGCCTCGCACAGCTGCGCGAAGACGTATTCGTCGGTGAGGCGCGCCAGGAGCAGCGGCGCGGGCAAATGGACCAGCGGCGGCCGGGCAAGGTTGGCGGGCGGGAAGCGGGCGAAGTCGAAGGGAATCACGGTCTGCGGAATCACCTTGTAGGGCGCGGTATGCGTGTCGTCGGGCCGGGCGCTGACCACCACGACGCGGCTCACAGTGCCTTCCTGCAGCCGTGCGAACAGGCGGTCGGCAAGGCGGTTGGCGAGCGCCGCGAGCTGATCGGCATGGCCTGCCATCGCCATGCAGTCCACCGGCTCCAGCCCCCGCTCGCGCGCCGCGCCCACACCCCGGCTGCCCACCATCAGGAGATCGGCCCGGTCCGCGCCCACCGCATCGGTGCGCGCCTGCACCTCGTCCAGCACATGGGTGTTGAACGCGCCGACGAAGCCCTGCTCGGCGCAGAGCGCGAGGACCAGCACGCGGCCCGAAGCGCCCTCCCCGCCGCCGGGCGCGGCGCCGTCATCCGCATAGAGCGCCAATGCCTGGGCAATCGCCCCGCCGATCGTGTCGGCATATTCGCGGATGCCCGCCAGCCGCGCATTGGCCTCGCTACTGCGCACGGCGGCGATCCCGCGCATGGCCGAAATCACCGAGGAGAGCTGGCGAACGCTGTCGATCCGGGCCTCGACATCGCTCAGCCGCTCAGCCATGGGCCGGCTCCGTCAGTGAACAGACGATATGTGCCAGCCGCTCAAGCGCGGCATCGTCGAGCGGCTGGTTGGCCTCGACCACCGCGACCAGATCGCTTGCCGCCGCGTCGAGCGCCGCGCCTATGCGGGGCCGCAAACCGGCGATGGCATCGGCAGGGATCGCATCGAGCACGCCGGCATCGAGCGCGGCGAGCAAGGTTACCTGATCGGCCTGCCGCATCGGGCTGAAGCGCAACTGGGCGAGCACCGCGCGGATGCGCTCGCCGCGTGTCAGTGTCGCCTTGAAACGCGGATCGGACACACCGCCCAGGCGCGTGAACATCTCCAGTTCGAGGAACTGCGCATAGTCGAGCCTGATCCGCCCCGAAACCTGCCGCAGCGCGCGCTTCTGCGCCTTGCCGCCAACACGGCTGACCGAAAGGCCGACATCGACCGCGGGCCGCTGGTTGGCGGCGAACAGGCGGCTGTCGAGCACGATCTGCCCATCGGTGATCGAGATCAGGTTGGTGGGGATATAGGCCGAGAGGTTGCCCGCGTCGGTTTCGGCAATCGGCAACGCGGTGAGCGATCCGCCGCCCAGTTCGGGCGAGAGCCGCGCAGCGCGTTCGAGCAGGCGGGCGTGGAGGTAGAAGATATCGCCGGGATAGGCCTCGCGCCCCGGCGGCTCGCGGGTGAGCAGCGCCAGTTCGCGGTGGGTGGCGGCATGACGGGTGAGATCGTCGATCACGATCAGCGCATGCTGTCCCCTGTCGCGAAAATATTCGGCCATAGTGAAGCCCGCGAAAGGCGCCAGCCATTGCAGCCCCGGTGCTTCGGCGGCCGAAGCCACCACGAAGATGCAGCGTTCGGGCGCGCCGTGGACCTTCACGGCCTCGATGGCGCGGTCGACGGCGCTCGCCCGCTGGCCCACCGCGACATAGACGCAGAATACGTCCGAATGCTTCTGGTTGATGATCGCATCGAGCGCGACCGAGGTCTTGCCGGTGGCACGGTCTCCGATAATCAGCTCGCGCTGCCCGCGCCCCAGCGCAAAGAGGGCATCGACCACCAGCACCCCGGTCTCGACCGGCTGCGAGACCAGATCGCGGTCGATGATCGCAGGCGCAGGGCGCTCGACCGGCAGACGCGCCGTCTCGACGATGGCATCGCCGCCGTCGAGGGGTCGGCCGAGCGGATCGACCACACGGCCCAGCAGCCCCTCGCCCACCGGCACGCGCACGACTTCGCCGGTGCCCGAAACGCGCATCCCCGCCTCGATCCCGGCGGCATTGTCGAGAATGACCGCGCTGATCGCATCGGCATCGAGCGTGAGTGCCAGCCCCATCTCCCCGCCCTGGAAGCGCAATTGCTCGTTGAGGCGGACATTGGGCAGGCCGGAAATGCGGGCGATGCCGTCGGCCACTTCCTCGACCACGCCGAAAGTCTCGGCATGGGGCGTCAGGTCGATGTCCTTCAGACGCGCGCGCCCCTGTTCCAGCCAACGCATGCCGAGGTCTTCGGGGAAGGCCGCTTCATCCATCATTGGCTGTCGAGCCTCGTCGTGACGCGGTCGAGGTCCGCGCGCAGGTTGACGTCGAGAACGGCCATGCCACCGCTCAGCCGCAGCCCCGCAATCAGCACGGGATCGGCATCGAAAGTCAGGCTGGGCGCATGCCCCAGCGCCCGGCCGATGGCCTCGACAGCCGCCTGCCGGCCCGCGTCGTCCAACGGGCGGGCGCTGACGAGATGCGCGGGCTCGGCAGTGGTGGCAAGGGCCTCACGCGTCGCTTCGGGGAGGGCGGACAGGGCCTGTTCCAGTTCGGGCAGGAAGGCCCCGAGCGGCAGCTTCGCGCCCGGCCCTTCGAGCAGGCGGGCAGCCATGTCGGCGGCCAGTTCGTTAGCATGGCGGGCCATCTGCGCCTCGGCCTGTCCGCGCGCGTGGGTGATGGCCGCTTCGGCATCGGCGCGCTGGCGCCGGGCCTCGGCACGGGCCGCTTCGACGAGCTTGGCGCGCTGGCCTTCGGCCTCCTTGCGCGCGGCGTCCAGCGCGGCCTCGCGCGCGGCGATGGTGCGGTCACGCTCTGCCTCGGCTTCGCGGATGGCTTCCGCCGCCTTGTCCTGCACCGCCCTGGCGTCGTCGAGCAGGGCATTTGCCGCTGCCTGCCGGTCGGCCACGACTTTCACCATGGGGCGAAAGAAAAACCGCCCCAGCAGCCACAACAGCACCACCAGATTGATGGTCTGCAAACCGATGGTCCACCAGTCGATGCGCATGGGCCGCGCGCTCCCGCCTTACTTCACGAAGGGATTGGCGAAGAGCACCAGCAGCGCGACCACCAGGCAGTAGATCGCCATAGTCTCGATCATCGCAAGGCCCACGAAGAGCGTGCGCGAGATCGTGCCTGCCGATTCCGGTTGGCGCGCGATGGCATCGAGCGCGGCGGCGACCGCGCGCCCCTCGCCCAGCCCCGGCCCCAGGGCCCCGAAGGACACGGCGATGGCCGCCGAGAGAATGCTGATTTCTTCAACTGTCATGAAGCACTCCGTTCAGGGAAACCGGCGTCGCGGCCTTCGCTGACCGCGGCGCCGATAAAGACGCAGCCAAGAATGGCAAAGATATAGGCCTGCACCGCGCCCGTCAGCAGATCGAGCGCCATCAGCGGGATCGGCACCAGCAGCCCGGCGAGCGAGAGCATGATGCCGATCACGAAAACGCCGCTCATCACATTGCCGAACAGGCGGATGATGAGGCTGAACGTGCGGGTGATCTGCTCAACGAGGTTGAGCGGGATCATCACCCACGTCGGCTGGGCAAAGGTCTTGAGATAGCCGACAAAGCCGTTCGACCGCACGCCATGGTAAAGCGTGGCCACGAAGACCATGAGCGCCAGCGCGGCATCGGTTTCCAGATGCGCGGTGGGCGGCTCCACCCCCGGCAGCATGCCGGACCAGTTGGCGATCAGCACGAAAAGGAAGATCGTACCGATCAGCACCCGGTAAGGCGCGGGATCGGATTGCACGACATCGCGGATCTGATCGTCGAGCGCGCCTGTGATCAGTTCGGCAACAACCTGCGCTTTGCCCGGGCGCTGCTTCAGGCGGCGTTTCAGCAGCAGCGCGCCAAGCACCATCACCGCCATGATCACCCATGTCGCGACCACCGGCTGGGTGATCGGCACCGGGCCGATGTGGAACAGCGGTTCGACAACGAGCGGGGACGTCATGGTTCCCTCCGCGTGCGGCGCAGCACCATGGCACGCGCGATGACGATCCCCAGCGCGCCCGCCAGCAGCGGGATCGCGCCCAGTTTTACCAGCGCGAACAGCACCGCCACCATCACCGCCATGCGCAGGACATGCACGGTTATCGCCCGGGTAGTTCGCCCGGCCAGATAGTCCTCGCTCACCGAAGCCAGTGTGCCGAAGTGCACGAAGCCCAGCACCAGCCCAAGGAGCAGTGCGCCGGCGGCTTCGAGCCAGACAAGAGGTTCGGCCATCATGATACGTTCCCATGCATCCAGCGCCAGGCCAGCACGAAGCCGATGACGGCCCCGATCATGAGCGCCGGAGCGGAAAAGAAAATACCGGTGCCGAAATGATGATCGAGCCAGCGCCCGGCGACCAGCATCGCGAGGATCGGCAGCACCACCATCCAGCCCAGCACGCCGATCTGTGCAAAACGCGTGCCAAGCGAAGGTTCAGGATCGGCCCGCCCCGCCTTCTCGCGCTCGGACGCCTGCCGCGCGGCCTCGGCCATGGGGTCGAGATCGGCGGTCATGCCTGATGCTCCGCCAGAATGTCGCTCAGTCCCTCGTCACCATCGCGCATGAGGTAGCGCATGAGCTGGCGGACGGCGCGGGCGTGCGTCTGCGCCTGCTTGACGCGCGCCACCCGCTCGGCCTCTTCCTCGCTGACGCGTTCGGCCTCGATTTCGGCTTCGAGGACATGGAGATCATCGCCCAACAGAGCCCTGCGGCAAGCGATGGCGACATGCCTGCCGCCCGTTACCGACAGCACTCCGCCACGCACCGCGCAATAGTGCCGCACACCTTCCCCATCCTCCCAGCGCACCAGCGAGGACGGCAGCACTGTCAGCAGATCGGTATGGCCGGGCAGCATGCCGAAGCTGCCGGTTTCGTCCATCGCGCGCACCTTGCAGACCGCTTTGTCGACCACCTCGCTCTCGGGCGTGGCGATGGTGAGGCGCAAGGTCCGGGTCATGCCGCCTGCATTCCCGCCGCCGCCTGTTCCTTGGCGCGGGCCTCTTCCAGCGTGCCGACCATGAACAGCGAACTCTCGCGCCAGCCGTCACACTCACCATCGAGGATGGCCCGGCAGCCCGCAATCGTGTCCTCCGGCTTCACCGACTTGCCGGGCGTGCCGGTGAAAGCCTCGGTGACCACGAACGGCTGGGTGAGAAAACGCTGCAGCCGCCGCGCCCGCTCGACAATGCGGCGGTCCTCCACGCCCAGTTCCTCGATCCCGAGCAGCGAGACCACGTCCTGCAACTCGCGGTAATGCTCGATGGTGCGGCGCACGTCCGTGGCGACACGCACATGCTCCTCCCCCAGAATATCGGGATCGAGCAGGACCGAAGTCGAGGCGATCGGATCGATCGCCGGATACATGCCTTCCGCCGCCATCGAACGCGAAAGCACGATCATCGAATCCACGTGCCCGGCGATAGTCGTGACGGCCGGGTCGGTGAAATCGTCGGCAGGCACATAGACCGCCTGAATCGCGGTGATTGCCGCCCCGCCCACCGAGGCGATGCGCTCCTGCAGGCTGGCCACTTCGCTCGCCAGCGTCGGCTGATAGCCCACGCGCGAAGGGAGGCGGCCCAGCAGGCCCGAAACTTCGGCGCCCGCCTGAACGAAGCGGAAGATATTGTCCATCAGCAGCAGCACGTTCTGGCGCTTCCGGTCGCGGAAGTATTCGGCGATGGTCAGCGCCGTCATCGGCACCCGCCAGCGCGCGCCGGGCGGCTCGTTCATCTGGCCATAGACCAGCACCGTGCGGTCCAGCACGCCCGAACGGCCCATGTCGAGCAGCATCTCATGCCCCTCGCGCGAGCGCTCGCCCACGCCCGCGAAGACGGAAATGCCTTGATAGCCCGTCACCATGGCCTGGATCAGTTCCATCACCAGCACGGTCTTGCCGACCCCCGCCCCGCCGAACATCGCCGCCTTGCCCCCGCGCGAAAGGGGGGTGAGCAGGTCGATCACCTTGATGCCGGTAGTGAAAGTATCGACGGAACCGGTCTGTTCCGAGAGGGCGGGCGGCGCGCGGTGGATCGGCCAGCGCGGCACATCGTCCGGCAGTGGCGCCCCCTTGTCGCCCAGCGCGCCCGAAACCGTCAGCAGCCGCCCCAGCACGGCATCGCCGACCGGCGTTGAAAGCGAAGTGCCCATGCGCCGTGCCGCATCACCCCGGCGCAGACCTGCTGTGGGCTCCAGTGCGATGGCCCGGACAGTCGCGGTATCGAGATGAGCCTGCACTTCGGCGAGGATCGAAAGCCCGTCCTGCTCCTCGATCACCACCGCCTCATCAATCGCGGGCAGGCCGCCGGGAAAGGCGATGTCGACAACGGCCCCGCGAACGGCGGTAACCGTTCCCATCCCCTGACTGTCATCGTGAACGCTGGAGGTCACTGGCGAGTCCTGTAGCCGCAAGAGAATGGTCGGCGTCAGAAAGAGCCCTGTCAACCGGGAGGTTGGAGCCCGCTTTCCTGAGAGGCGGAAAAACGCCGGAAAGCCGCTGCTTTTGGCATTCTCATGCGGGAACAAACCTGCTGCGGCCAAAATCATTTCAAAAAAACATGTTTCTCATGGCGGATTGGTCCGCACCGTTCGTCTGGACGAACTGGAGCCCCAGTTGCCTCCAAGGCCTGCGCAATCACCGCAAGGCAGAACAGGCCGCCAAGGGCCCGTACAAAAAACGAGGAGTGTCCGCAGGGAAGGACACAAGGCGCAGACGGGGAGCCGTACATTTGCCCCGATGCGCACCATGAGGAGTATGCAGTGAAGTACAGAATTTCTTTGGTTCTCGCGGCATCCGCCGCTGCGATTTCCTTTGCCCAGACCGCCATGGCGCAAGACACGGAAGCGGATGCGGATCCCGATGACGCGATCATCGTTACCGGCACCCGCGTCGAAGGCCGCTCGCGCCTCGACACCGCATCTCCGGTCGATGTCATTACCGCCAAGAGCCTGCAACAGCAGGGCACGACCGAACTGGCCACTGCGCTGGCCGCCGTCACCCCCGCGATCGACTTTCCCCGACCGGCGGTGACCGACGGCACCGATGCCATCCGCCCCGCCACGCTGCGCGGCATGTCGCCCGACCAGACGCTCGTGCTGATCAACGGCGTGCGCGGGCACACCTCGGCGCTGCTCAACGTCAACGGTTCGGTAGGCCGTGGCTCAGCCGCCGTCGATCTCAACACCATTCCCTCGACCGCGCTGCAATCCATCGAAGTCCTGCGCGACGGCGCTTCGGCGCAGTACGGCTCGGATGCCATCGCCGGTGTCGTCAACCTGCGCCTGCGCGAAGCCAGCTCGGGCGGCGGCGCGACTGTGACCTATGGCTTCTATGACACTCAGGTCGACACATCGCGCGGGAACCGTCATGTGACGGGCGAAGGCTCGGTCACCGCCGCAGGCTGGCAGGGCCTATCGCTCGGCAGCGACGGCTTTGTCACCGTTTCAGGCGAATATACACACCGCAACCCCACCAGCCGCGGCGGCGAGGATCCGCGTCTCGATCCCCCGGCCGTCAACAGCCGCTTCGGCGACCCCGAAGTCGATTCCTACTCGGTCTACGTGAACACCGCGAAGCCCCTCGGCGATATCTGGGAGCTATACGGCTGGGGCGGCTATCAGAAGCGCGACAGCAAGTCCGCCGCCTTTCCGCGCACGCCCAGCCGCGTCGCCGACAACGGGCTCTCCTCCATCTATCCGGACGGTTTCCTTCCGCTGATCAACACCAAGTCGGCCGATCTCACGCTCACCGGCGGACTGCGCGGCGATATCGACGACTGGCATCTGGATTTCAACGTCAGTTACGGCCGCAACAAGCTCAAGTACTACACGCGGAACTCGGCCAATTTTTCGCTGGGCACCGATACCCCGTTCGACTTCTACGACGGTTCGCTGACTTATGATCAGCTTGTCGGGGGTATCGATGTCTCCCGCCGGTTCGACGTATTCCAGTCGCTCAACGTCGCCTTTGGCGTCGAGGGACGGCGCGAAGGCTACAAGATCGGTGCCGGTGAGGAAAACAGCTATACCGGCAGCGGCGCGCAGGGCTTCCCCGGCTTTACCCCGGAGAACGTGATTTCACGGCACCGGACCAACGCGTCGGCCTATGTCGACATCGAAGCCCAAGTGACCGACAAATTCCTGCTCGGCCTTGCCGGCCGCGGAGAACGCTATTCGGACTTCGGCACCACCGGGACCGGCAAAATTTCCGCCCGCTATGACTTTACGCCCAGCTTCGCAATCCGCGGCACCGCCTCGACCGGTTTCCGCGCGCCTTCGCTGCAACAGCAATACTTCACCTCCGTGGCATCGGTCATCGTGGACAACGATGTTGTCCTGACCGGCACCTTCCCCGCAACGTCAGGCGTTGCCCAGGCACTCGGCGGCAAGGCGCTCAGGCCTGAAAAATCGACCAACCTTTCGGCCGGTTTCGTGTTCCGTTCGGGCGGGTTCGACCTTACCGTCGACGGGTATCGCATCCATGTGCGCGACCAGCTCGGTCTTTCCGAGAACATCCGCGTAGTCGACAGCATGACCGATCACGACAAGCAGTTCCTCGGCGATCTGCTGTCCGAGAACAATGCATCGGCCGCGCGGTTCTTCATCAATGGTCTGGCTACCACGACCAAGGGCATCGATGCTGTCGCCCACTACAAGCTCGTGACCGGCAAGGCCGGCGTGTTTGACTTCACCCTCGCCGGCAACGTCAACGACGTGAAGGTAACCCGCGTACCCGAAACAACGTCGGTCACCTCGCAACTGGATAACCCTCCCGCTCTTTTCGCGCGCAGCCGCACCATGGCCATGGAAACGGGGACACCGGGCGAGAAGGTTTCGGGCTCGATTGCCTGGTCCGGGGACAAACTCGGCGCAACCGCGCGCGTGACCTATTACGGCAATGTCATTCAGCCCGGCAGCACCGCAGCCGCGGATAACCGCACCGGCTCTCATGCAACCACCGATATCGAGTTGCGCTATGAGGCCGAGCATGGCCTCAAACTTGCGATCGGCGCAAACAACCTGTTCGACGTTTATCCCGATGCCATCCCTGCCGAACGCAACACGATCGGCCTGGTAAGCTTCCCGTTCTTCTCGCCCTTCGGCTTCAACGGGCGGTATCTCTACGTCCGCGCGGGCCTGAACTGGTAATCCCCCGCACCCGGCGCCGGCCGGCAGACCGGCGCCGGGCCTTTCCCCATCCTTTGCGCCAAAAAGAAATGGCCCCCAGCGATGTCAGCATGGTGACAAGGACGGGCTGCTAAGCTCACATAATTCCAGACATGCCCCGCACCGGCTTGCATACCCGCGCCGGGCATGTCTCTATACAGTTTTGCTCTAATATCCGGAGGTTGCTCTTGCGCCGACTCTTCCTGATTGCCGGTGCCACGTCGCTGGCATTCGCATCCCTCAACGGGATCGCCACCACTGCCATGGCTGCAAAGGCAGAAACCTCCCCCCCGGCCCATCCGGAGAAACAGTCCGGTTTCGCGCGCCATGTGATGGTGGCCGCTGCCAATCCGCTGGCAACGCAGACCGGCGTGGACATCCTTCGAAAAGGCGGCTCCGCTATTGACGCGGCAGTGGCGATTCAGGCGGTTCTGGGGCTCGTCGAGCCGCAAAGCTCGGGCCTCGGTGGCGGTTCCTTCATGGTCTATTACGACGCCAGCACCCACAAAGTCACGGCCTACGACGGGCGCGAGAAGGCGCCGATGGGCGCGACCAAACACCTGTTCGTGGACGACAGCGGCAAACCCCTGCCCTTCTTCGACGCGGTGCTCGGCGGTATTTCCACCGGCGTGCCCGGCGCCATCGCGATGCTGGACATGGCGCACCACGATCATGGTAAACTGCCCTGGGCAGATTTGTTCAAGCCCGCCGAAAAGCTCGCCTCGGACGGTTTTATCGTTAGTCCGCGCCTGGCCGGAATGATCCGGCTCAAGCAGGCACCGCAACCTTCCGCGCCCGATGCCAGGCGCTATTTCACCAAGGCGGACGGCACCCCCTATGCTGCGGGTGACCGGCTAAAGAACCCGGCCTACGCCAGCACCCTGCAGCGCATCGGCAAATATGGGGCGTCCGGCCTGCTGACCGGCCCCATTGCGCAGGACATCGTCAACCGCGTGCATGAAGGCCCGCGCCCCAGCACGCTGACACTGGCCGACCTCGCCGCCTACCGCCCAACCAAGCAGAGTGCATTGTGCAAGCCTTTCCTTACTTATGTCGTATGCACCCCGCAGGCGCCCTCCGGCGGCCCGGGGCTGCAAATGGCGCTCGGCATCCTCAACCAGACCGACATCGCAAAGCGCGGTCCGGACGATGCGAAAGCCTGGTTTGAATTCGGACAGGCCAGCCGCCTCGCCTATGCCGACCGGGACCGCTACATCGGCGATCCGGCTTTCGTGAAAGTGCCGGTCACGGGATTGCTGGATCCCGCCTATCTCAAGAAACGCGCCACGCTGATCGGTGAGAAGGCCGGGCCTGTAACCTTCGGGATGCCGGAAGGCGCGCCCGATGTCGGGCCGGACGCCACGGCGGAACCGGGCGGCACCAGCCACTTCGTGATCGTCGATGCGCAGGGCAACGTCGTCTCGATGACGACCACGGTCGAGAGCATCTTCGGATCCGGCCGCATGGTCGACGGCTTCTTCCTCAACAACCAGCTTACCGACTTCTCGTTCTCCCCCGCCGACAAGGACGGAACGCCCGCCGCCAATGCCCCTGCCCCTGGCAAGCGCCCGCGTTCAAGCATGGCCCCTGCCATAGTGCTGACACCGGGCGGCAAGTTCGTGGCGGCGGCCGGATCGCCCGGCGGTTCGTCGATCCAGGCCTATAACCTCAAGGTTCTGGTTGCCCTGCTTGGCTGGAAAATGAGCCCTCAGGCGGCCGTGTCGCTGCCCAACCTTGTGGCCCGAGGGGACCGTTACAGTGCCGATCCCTTCCCCGAGCCGATCATGCAGGCACTGGCCGCACGCGGCATGCCGCTGTCCACTGCGCGCGGGGAGAATTCGGGCCTGCAAGCCATCATCGCCAAGAACGGCGGCTACGAAGGTGGCGCCGATCCCCGCCGCGAAGGCACCGCACGCGGATTTTAAAAATCTGCACGAAGGGCCGGACACGGAGACGTTCAGGGGGGCAGACAAGGCCTTGCCGCAAGGCACAAGAAGGCACAAGCCCCGCTGTCCCTGCAGTTCCGAACGCAGAGGCCCCGGGGCTCCGGCACAGATCGTGCCGAGCGCAGACGGGGAGGACTATGCGCGGCTGAACCTGCCGGTAAACGATTTTCAGCCCGCCGGAAATGGCGGATCACCGGGCGTCGGCCGCGACCCTGGCGTGCCGGTCACGCAATACCGCACCCCGCACGGCCGCATCGAAGGCGACGTGCGCACGTGACTGTCGATTTCAACTGATCCGGCCGGGTCGCACATCCGGAAGGTGGGGAACGGCGGTTCAGCCGGCAGTTCCCCACCTTTTAATCCGCCTGCACCTGCGCGATCCAGTCCGCCAGATTGTAGTGGTTGGAAACCCGCGCGATCTTGCCGCCGGAAACCTCAAAGAAAGCACCGACGCGCAGCCGGTAAACCTGCCCTTTCGCGGCAGGCAATCCCTCGTCGGTTTCGCGATAACGACCGTCGAGCATGAATTCGGCCGCGGCGCGCGATCCGTCTTCACTCGTCATGATCAGGGGGTCGCGCACCTGCTCCGCGTAGCAGCGGTTCATGTGTTCAAGGAATTCGCCGAACAGACTCTTGCCTTCGCGCGGCTGGCCCTGACTGGGCTCATGCACCACATCTTCCGCCAGCAGCACCAGCATGCCTTCGGCATCGCCGCGGTTGAATGCGGCATAGTAGGCATCAATCAGATCGCGTGCTGCGGCCGCACTCATACCTCGCGCCTTTCAGGCCTTCAGCCGCCCGGCGTGCCAGGCAATGTGTTCGGCCATGAAGGTGGAGATGAAGTAATAGGAGTGGTCATAACCCTCCTGCATGCGGATCGTGGCGGGTTGTCCCGCCTTTTCGCAAGCCTCCACCAGAAGCCGGGTCTTGAGCTGTTCTTCCAGAAAGCCGTCGGCGCCGCCTTGGTCGACCAGCAGGCCCGGCAGCCGCGCACCGTCCTCGATCAGCGCGCAGGCATCATATTCGCGCCAGTTCGCCCTGTCGGCCCCGATATATCCGGTCAGCGCCTTCTCACCCCAGGGGCAATCGAGCGGTGAGACAATCGGCGCGAAAGCGCTCACCGAACGGAACCGCCCGGCCTCACGCAGCGCGATCGTCAAAGCGCCGTGGCCGCCCATCGAATGGCCGGTGATACCTTGCCGTTCCATATCCACCGGGAATTCGGCAGCGATCAGGGCAGGCAGTTCCGTCTCGATGTAGGAACGCATGCGGAAATTCTTCGCCCACGGTTCCTGCGTGGCATCCACGTAGAAGCCCGCACCCTTGCCGAAATCGTAGCCCTCATCGTCAGGCACATCATCGCCGCGGGGGCTGGTGTCCGGCGCGACAAGAATCACACCGTGTTCGGCGCAGGCGGCCCGAAACTCGCCCTTTTCGGTGACGTTGGCATGCGTGCAGGTCAGGCCCGAAAGGTACCAGAGCACCGGCAGCCTCGCGCCCGGCTCATGGCCGGGTACGAAGACGGAGAAAGTCATCTCCGTCCCCGTCTCTACCGAACGATGCTTGTAAACGCCCTGCGTACCGCCGTGGCTGCGGTTGAGCGACACCGTTTCCATGGTCATGCGATCAGGCGGCTGGCATGTGCCACAGGCACAGCTTGTTACCGTCAGGATCACGCAGATAGGCTCCGTAGCTTCCCGGGAACGCATCACGCGGCCCCGGCGCGCCATCGCAGGTGCCGCCATTGGCAAGACCCGCCGCATGGGCCGCATCGACGACTTCGGGTCCCGCAGAGGCAAGGCCGATAGTGCCGCCGTTGGCATGAGTGGCAGGCTCGCCATTGGCGGGCGCGCCCACCGAGAACAGGCCATTGGGCGACATGTAGATGACGCGGGTGCCGGTCGGAAGCATCGTACCCTCGGCATGGCCGAGCGCGGTCATCACCGCATTGTAGAACTGGTGTGCCTGGGAGACATCGTTAGTGCCGACGAAAATATGGGTAAACATGAGTCTCGGGTTCCTCAGAAAACGACGACGGAGCGGATCGACTTGCCCGCGTGCATCAGATCGAATGCCGTATTGATTTCTTCAAGCCCCATGACGTGGGTAATCATCGGATCGATCTGAATCTTGCCCTGCATATACATATCGACGATCTTGGGGACGTCGGTGCGGCCCTTGGCCCCGCCAAATGCAGTGCCGCGCCAGTTGCGACCGGTCACGAGCTGGAACGGACGCGTGGCAATTTCCTTGCCCGCCTCGGCCACGCCGATGATGATCGAGGTGCCCCAGCCGCGATGGCAAGCCTCAAGAGCCGTGCGCATCACCTCGGTGTTGCCGGTGGCATCGAAAGTATAGTCCGCGCCGCCATCGGTCATCAGCACGATCTTGGCAACGATCTCCTCGCGGCTCATGCCCTTGGTATTGAGGAAATCGGTCATGCCGAACTTGCGGCCCCATTCTTCACGGTCAGGATTGATATCGACACCGATGATCTTGTTGGCACCGGCAAGGCGCGCGCCCTGGATCACGTTGAGGCCGATCCCGCCAAGGCCGAACACGGCCACGTTGTCACCCACCTGCACCTTGGCGGTGTTCACCACCGCGCCCACGCCCGTGGTGACGCCGCAGCCGATGTAGCACGAGGTCTGGAACGGCGCGTCCTCGCGGATCCTGGCGACCGCGATCTCGGGCAGCACAGTGAAGTTCGAAAACGTCGAGCAGCCCATGTAGTGGAAGATCGTCTGGCCCTTGTAGCTGAAGCGGCTGGTGCCGTCGGGCATCAGGCCCTGCCCCTGCGTGGCGCGGATCGCGGTGCAGAGGTTGGTCTTGCCCGACAGGCACGACTTACACTGGCCGCATTCCGGCGTGTAGAGCGGGATCACGTGATCGTCCGGCTTCACCGAAGTGACGCCCGGCCCCACTTCGCGCACGATGCCAGCGCCTTCATGGCCGAGGATCGAGGGGAAGATGCCTTCGGAATCGAACCCGTCGAGCGTGTAGGCATCGGTGTGGCAGATGCCGGTCGCCATGATCTCGACCAGAACCTCGCCCTCCTTGGGGCCTTCCAGATCGACTTCGACGATCTCCAGCGGCTTCTTGGCTTCGAAGGCTACGGCGGCGCGGGTCTTCATGGGGCAACTCCTGTTTATCGCGGCCTGTCTATCGCGGGGCTGTTGTTGTGATAAAGGCGGAAAATCGCAACTCATTATATCATGTCAGGGATAATCGATGAGCTCCTGGGACGGGATCGACGAATTCACCGCAGTCGCCACCGCCGGCACCTTTCGCAGCGGCGCAGCGGCGCTGGGGGTTTCGACCACACACATGAGCCGCGCGATCATGCGGCTGGAAGCGCGACTGCAGGTGCAACTGCTCCACCGCACCACCCGCTCGGTGCGGCTGACCGACACCGGGCGCGTGTTCCTGGAACATTGCCAGCGCATGCTGATCGAGCGCGAGGAAGCCTTTGCCCTCGTCAATGAAAAGGGCGAACCGCAAGGCGAACTGCGCCTCACCTGCTCCACTGCGATGGGGGAGCGCTTCATCGCCCCGATCCTGCGCCGCTTCGCCCGCGCCTATCCCCGGCTGCAAGTCAACATCGATCTCACCAACCGCGTCGTGGACCTTGTGGCGGAAGGATACGACATAGCCGTGCGCACCGGCCACTTGCCCGATTCCCGCCTGATCGGCACCCGCATCGCCAGCCGCTCGCTGGTGGCGTGCGCCAGCCCGGCCTATCTCAAGCGGCGCGCGCCCCCGCGCACGCTGGCCGATCTCGACGCGCATGACCTGCTGGCGGGAAACGCGGGCACCTGGCATTTCAGCGTGAACGGCAAGAGCCAGCCCTACCGCCCGCACAGCCACTGGCGCTGCAACAGCGGCGGCGCGGTGCTGGAAGCCGCTCTGGACGACATGGGGATATGCCAACTGCCCGATTTCTATGTGCGGAAAGCCATGGCGGAAGGAAAACTCTTGCCGGTGCTCGCGGATCTGCAACCCACGGACGAGCCGATCTGGGCCGTCTATCCCCAGCGGCGGCACTTGCAGCCCAAGATTTCCGAACTGGTAAACGTGCTGCGCAAGGACTTGCCGGTGGCGATGGGAATGGAAGGGAAAGCTTGGAATACTGCCGCAAAAGCAGCGCCGGCGCGGAGAAATTAAGACGAAATTTAGCATTTCCCCCCTAGGACCAGCAGTACTATGCGTCTGGCCACAATCACCAACTGGGCATACGGGGCCACTGTCGCCCTCACGCTTTTGTCCGGCACTACGATGCTGTTGTCATCCGCGGCACAGGACAAGGAGCGTGCCGCCGTCGAACGGCGCTTCGCGCTCGACCAGGCCACCGAACGCCTCGATGAACACGTCTATGCTCTGACCGACCGCGCGCGGCAGTATCTCAACACCGGCGATGCAACTTACCAGATCCTCTACAAGCGCGAGGTGGCCGAGACCGATCGTTTGGACAAGCGCCTGCACCGCATCGGCAATGCCGGCGCAAACCAGCAGGAACTGGCCCTGCTGCGCGAGGGTCTGCGCTGGGCGGATACCCTGCGGGACGATCAAGCGCAGGCGCTGGCCGCCCACGAAAGCGGCGACGAGGCCCGCGCGCGGCAGATCCTTTTCGGCGCCGAATACGAGCGCGAACTGGACCGTGCCGCCAGCATAGTCGAACGGTTCCAGGACCATCTCGACCAGCGCACCCAGCTTGAAATCGCCGAAGCGACCCGGCTTGCGCGGCTGTGGCGTTCAACCTCCGAGGCGATGCTCGCCGTCACCGGCCTGCTGTTCCTTTGCGTGCTCTACTTCGTCTTCAAGCGCCGCGTGCTGCGCCCGGTCGTGCGCCTGTCCGACGTCGTCAACCGGCTCGCGGCACAGGACTTCGGCGTCGAGCCGCCATCCTATGACGAAATCGACGAGATCGGCGACATGGCCCAGGCCATTCGCGTATTCCGCGAAAACGGGCTGGAACGCCAGCGGCTCGAAAGCGAACAGGAAGCCGACCGCACGATCCGCGCCCTGCTCGGGCGCATGACCCAACGCATGCAGGGCTGCGACACGCTGGAAACGCTCAAGGAAGTGGTGCTGCGTTTCGTGCCGGAAATCGCCCCCGGCCTCGCCGGGCGGCTCTATGTGCTGGACCCTGCGACCAACCTCATGACAGAGGGGTGCCACTGGCTCGACCCGCAGCATTCGCGCAGGGAATTTGCGCCACTTGCCTGCTGGGCCTTACGCCGCGGGATGCCGCACCGGCCGTCAGGCGAACATATCGATGTTCCGTGCGAACATATCGATACCGCTGGCGTCCCCATCCCCAACACCCTGTGCCTGCCGCTGATCGCGCATCGCAAGACACTGGGCCTGCTCTATTTCGAGGCCCGTGCGGGCAGCGAACAACTCACCGTGCCGGAAGTCTACCTGCACATCCTGGGCGAGAATATCAGCCTGGCCCTCGCCAACCTGCGCTTGCGGGAACGGCTTCAGGACATGGCCATGGCCGACCCACTCACCGGGCTGTCCAACCGGCGGCACTTCAACGACCAGTTGGAAGTTACGCTGGCCGAGGCCGAACGGCACAACCGGCCGGTCTCCTTCCTGATGATCGACATCGACCACTTCAAACGCATCAACGACACTTTCGGCCACGAAGCCGGAGATACGGTCCTGCGAGAAGTGGGCGACGCCCTGCGCCAGTCCACACGCGAAGAAACACAAGTCTTCCGCTATGGCGGCGAGGAATTTCTCGTCATGCTGCCGGGGGTGGGCCGCGAACAGGCCATGGCCCGTGCGGAGACAATCCGCGCCCGCATCGCGGCCCTGCACATTTCCCATCACGGCGAGGATATCGGCCCGGTTACGGCATCGGTGGGCGTTGCCACGACGCCCGACCACGGCCCGGCCAGCACTTTGCTGCGCACCGCCGACGCCGCGCTCTACCGGGCCAAGGCTCTGGGCCGTAATCGTGTCGTCGAAGCCGGCAGCCACGAGGACCAGCACGCCGCATAGACCGGCCTGCGGCGTCCCCCTCCACACGCCCCTAATGAAAATCCCGCGATCCTGGCAGGATGCGCACATTGCGCGGATGGCGTGAGCGTGGCGCGCCGTCCTTCCCGCTCACGGGCAAAGTCCCGTCCAGCCGGGCCAGCAAGGCTGAGCGGTCCGTCACGCGCCTGGCCATCAGGTGCACCACGCCTTCCTTGCTGCGCTGGACCTCGCCTGCGATCTCGGCCAGCCGGGCGGCCATGACCGGGCGGCGTTGCTTCTCGAAATCGCGGGCCCAGAGCAGTGCATTGACCACGCCGGTCTCGTCCTCGATGGTGATGAACACGGCATTGCCCTTGCCCGGCCGCTGGCGCACCAGCACCACGCCCGCACAGCGCACTCGCGCGCCGTCCTTCGCGGCGTTGACCTCGGCGCAACTCAGCACGCCCTCGCCCGCAAGCCAGGGGCGCAGAAACTGCATCGGGTGGCCTTTCAGCGAGAGGCGGTGCGTCTGGTAATCGGCCACGACTTCCTCCGACAGCGGCATCGCGGGCAGCGCCGCATCGGGCTCGGCGGCGAGTTCGGGAGCTTCCATCGCCGCGAACAGCGAAAGCTGTTTGGGCGGCAGGCGGCGCACATCCCATCCGGCCTGACGGCGGCCTTGCCCCAGCGATCCCAGCGCATCGCCATCGGCCAGCAGCGTCATCGCCCGCGATGGCAGGCCGGTGCGGTTCGCCAGATCCTGAATATCGGTGAAGGCCCTCTCGCCGCGCGCCTTGTACAGCGCCTCCGCCCAGTCCTCCCGGAAGCCGCCGATCTGGCGCAGGCCCAGACGCAGCACGCGTTCCCCTTCCAGCGTGCTGTCCCAGCGGCTGGCCCCGGCGTCGATCGGGCGCACGTCCACGCCGTGCGCGCGGGCATCCTGCACCAGCTGCGAAGGGGCATAGAAACCCATCGGCTGGCTGTTGAGCAGGGCGCAGGCGAACACCGCCGGATAGTGGCATTTCAGCCAGCTTGAGACATAGGCCAGCCAGGCAAAGGCCTGCGCATGGCTTTCGGGAAAGCCATAATCGCCGAACCCTTTGATCTGTTCGAAGCAGCGCTCGGCGAAATCGCGCTGATAGCCGCGCGCGACCATGCCCTCCACCAGCTTGTCCTGATAGTAATGCATGGTGCCGTTGCGGCGGAACGTCGCCATGGCGCGGCGCAGGCCATCGGCTTCGGGCGGAGTGAAGCCCGCCGCGACAATGGCGAGCTTCATCGCCTGTTCCTGAAACAGCGGCACACCCAGCGTCTTGCCCAGCACCGCGCGCAGTTCGTTATCGTTGCCTGGCGGGCCGGGGAATTCCGCCGGCTCCTCGCCATTGCGGCGGCGCAGATAGGGGTGGACCATGCCCCCCTGAATGGGCCCGGGCCGCACGATCGCCACCTGGATCACCAGATCGTACAGCTCCTTCGGCTTCAGGCGCGGCAGCATCGACATCTGCGCGCGGCTTTCCACCTGAAACGTGCCCATACTGTCTGCCTTCTGGAGCATCCGGTAAGTCGCCGCATCCTCTCGCGGGACAGTGGCCAGCACGAGGTCGCCCAAGCCATGTTCGCGCATCAGGTCAAAGCTCTTGCGGATGCAGGTGAGCATGCCGAGCGCCAGCACGTCCACTTTCATCAGGCCGAGCGCGTCGATATCGTCCTTGTCCCATTCGATGAAGGTGCGGTCCGGCATCGCGGCATTATGGATCGGCACCAGTTCATCGAGCCGCCCTTCGGTGAGCACGAAGCCGCCGACATGCTGCGAGAGGTGCCGGGGAAATTCCAGCAACCCGCCCACCAGATCGCGCAGCCGGGCCAGTTCCGGATTGGCGGCATCGAGCCCCGCCTCGGCCATGCGCGCTTCGGGCAATTCGCCGCCGCCATAACTGCCCCAGATCGTGCCCGAGAGGCTGGCCGTCACATCGTCCGTCATCCCCAGCGCCTTGCCCACTTCGCGGATGGCGCTGCGCTGGCGGTAGTGGATCACAGTGGCGGCGATCCCGGCACGGTCGCGGCCATAGCGCTTGTAGATGTACTGGATCACTTCCTCGCGCCGCTCATGCTCGAAATCGACATCGATATCGGGCGGCTCGTCGCGCGCTTCGGAGAGGAAGCGGGTGAACAGCAATTGCTGCTCGACCGGATCGATCGGGGTGATGCCGAGGAAATAGCACACCAGCGAATTGGCCGCGCTGCCGCGCCCCTGACACAGGATCGGCGGATCGAGCGAGCGCGCATAGGCCACGACATCATGCACGGTGAGGAAATAGGGCGCATATTGCCGATCGCGGATCAGGCGGAATTCCTCGGCCAGCGTGCGGCGGTAGGCCTCCGGCAGGCCGTCGGGAAAATGCGCCCGCGCATTGCGTTCCACCAGATGTTCCAGCCAGCCCTGCGGAGTGTGGCCGGGCGGAACCGGCTCGTGCGGGTACTCATAGCGCAAGTCTTCGAGCGTGAAGCGGATGGCGTCCAGCAGGTCGGCGCCTGCCGCCAGCGCTTCCGGGCAACGTGCGAAGAGGCGCGCCATCTCGGTGGGGGGCTTCAGGTAGCGTTCGGCATTGGCGGCGAGTTTGCGCCCGGCGGCCTGCACATGGGTGCCCTCGCGGATGCAAGTCATCACATCGTGGAGTGGGCGGCACTCCGGCGCGGCATAGAGCGCATCGTTGGTGGCCAGCAGCGGCACGTTGGTTTCAGCAGAGATCGCGATGCGCCGCGCCAGTTCGCGCGCATCGCGCCCGCCACGCGGCATCGTGGCGGCCAGCCACAGGTGCGACGCGGCCTCCTTCAGCCTGCCCAGCAGGTCCGGCGCGCCATCCATGGCGATCAGCGCCAGTCCTTCGGCATGGTCCGGCAAATCGGGCAGGCGCAGCAGGCAATCGCCCTTTTCCACGCGCCGGTTGCCCAGCGTCAACAGCCGCGTGAGACGCCCCCATCCGGCGCGATCCACGGGATAGGCCACGATATCGGGCGTTTCGTCGGCAAAGACCAGCCGCGCGCCGGTGAGCAGGCGAAAGCCACCCTCGCGCACGCCGGGCGCTTTCCACGCGACATGCGCGCGCACCACGCCCGCAACGGTGTTGCGATCGGCAATGCCGATGCCTGCCATGCCCAGCGCATGGGCGCGCGCCACCATCTCGCCGGGGTGCGAAGCGCCGCGCAGGAAACTGTAGGCCGTGGCCGCGACAGGCTCGATCATGCTCATGCGAAGAGGCCGTGCATGTACCAGCGCGGCTCTCCGGTTTCCTCGTAGAGGCCGTGGCGGAACACCCAGTAACGCGCGCCCTGCTCGTCCTCGATGCGGTAATAATCGCGGGTAAGCCCGGCCTCGCCCGGCACATGGCCCTGCGACCGGTGCCACCATTCGGAGGCGATCCGTTCGGGCCCCTCGGCGCGGACCACTTCATGTACTTGCCCGCGCCAGCGCAGGCGCTGCGGCGGGCCGTCGGGCACACCGGCCAGGGCCATGACCGGCTGCGGGGGATCGAACAGGAACAAGGGCCGGGGCAGCCCGCCGCCCGCATCGGGCCAGCGTGCCGGGGCGGCGTGCATGGCGGGGCGGAACTGCTGCGCCGCCTCCGGAATATGCGTGTCGCAGGGGACCGGGCGCAGGACTCCGTGTTCGCCGAACCGCGTCGTCAACCGGTCGATCAGCACGGCGATGCTCTCCGCCTCGGCCGCCTTGCCGCCGATTTCGGGCTGGGCGGGGTGCAGCGGCTCGGTGCGGCCGGCGGCAAGGGCGATGGCATCGAAACCGAAGCCGGGATCGAGCGGATCGGCCAGAGCTTCGATCCGTTCGCGGAACAGCCGCGCGAGGCGCGCCGGATCGCGGCTGGGCAAGCTGGTCTCTACGGTGAGGCGCCGCCGCGCGCCATCGGTGCGCTCCAGCCGGACAGTAAAGCGCCGCCCGCCCAGATGGCGCGCTTCCATCTGGCGGGAAAGATCGGCAAGGAGGTCCTCGATCACTTCCAGCACATAGTCAGTGCGGGCAACGGGCTCGGCAAAGCGGGCAACGGCGCGCAGCGGAGCGGCGGGGCGCTGGGAAACCATGGGGCCGTCCTGCTCGCCCAGCACCGCGCGCAGTCTGGCTACCGTTTCCTCGCCGAAACGCGCGGCCAGCGATGCCATCGGCCGCGCCGCCAGATCGCCCAAAGTGGCGAGCCCCGCCCGGCGCATGCCCGACTGCGCGTCTTCCGGCAGTTCCAGCGCGGCGATGGGCAAGGCGCGGATGCTTGGCCTCTCCCCTGAAAGGAAGGGGGTGTATCGCGCCAGCGCGCGCGCGGCAGCGGCGTGGGCGGCGAAGGCATGGCGGGCGGTGTAGCCGGCTTCCGTCATCACCGCGTGCGCCAGTGCCGCCTCGCCGCCGAACAGATGCGCGCAGGCGGTGATGTCGAGCATGATCCCGTCGGGCGGGTCCGGCGCCGCCATGGGCGTGAAGCGCAGCATCCGCCCGGTCAGCCGCTCCAGTTCGCGGGCATCGGCCTCCCCGTCATGCGGCAAGCTCTCCAGGCCGGGGCAGCGGGCCCTGGCATCGGCGAGGGTCATCCCCACGCTCAGGCCCAGACCGCTCGCCTGTGCGTCCACTGCCGCCAGCCGCAAGGCGTTGCCCGTTCGCGCCGCCAGGGCCAAAGGCCCGGACCAGTCCTGCCCCGAAACCTTGCGGACCCGCTCGCACGGGAACCACGGGAACCACAGCGCCAGATAGCGACGCGGCATCGATGCGGCTGGCATGGAATCCTCCCTTGTTCGCGTCCCACTCCAACCGCCAGCGCATCCCCGAAGGCCCCCCGCGCCGCCGCTCCAGTTCCACTTCGCAGGCAGGCATGCCCGGCGCACCGCCGGGCAGCGGCACGGAGGGTGCCGGGCGCACGATCCAGCGGCTATGCGCAGCGCTGGCGCGCGGCACGGCCTTGCCGCGCAGGACCATGACCGCCACGCCGGACTTCTCGGCGGCCAGCACCAGACGGCGGCTGGCGGTCAGGTCATAGCGCGGCAGGTTGCCCCAGGTTTCCAGCACCACTGCCGCCAGCCCCCCACAGCGCGCGGCATCGAGCCCCGCCTGCAGCAAGGCCGGTTCATCCTGCGCCTCGACGATGAGCAGCCGGGCGGGATCGATCCCCAGCCCGGCCAGCCCTTCGCCATAGATCTGCAAGGGCAAAGCCGAGCGGCGCGGGCAGCGGGCGAGCAGCAGCGGCCCGGCACTCTCCCGGCCCAATGCCGCCAGTATAAACGCCATGGCCGGGGCCAACGCTTCCCCATCGGCATGGAGTTCGTGCAGATGCCCCGGTGCAGGCCACGAAAAGCCCTCCCCGGACGGCACAGGGGATAGGGAAAAAGGGTTAGAGGCAAGGCTCCGGCGCATAGAGGACCATATTTCGAATCGCTTTAATGTTCCCATTATGTTCCATTTATGCCTATCCTGTCCACAGTCCATCGTGCG
>JARROF010000018.1:0-48025 GCA_037384205.1 Novosphingobium sp.
GCCTGTTCGAACTATCCCGAGTGCAAGTTTACCCGCAAGTTCGCGCAGTCGGGCAGCAATGGCGAGCAGGCGGACGATCAGGAACTGGGCAAGGACCCGGAGACGGGGCTGGAGATCACGCGCCGCGTCGGCCGCTTCGGCCCCTACATCCAGCTCGGTGAGGGCAAGGAAGCCAAGCGCTCCTCGATCCCCAAGGATATCGAGGAACTGACGCTGGACTGGGCGCTCAAGCTGCTGAGCTTGCCGCGCACGGTGGGCCCGCACCCCGAAAGCGGCAAGGACATCACCGCCAGCATCGGACGCTACGGCCCTTATCTGGCGCATGACGGCAAGTATGCGAAGCTGCGCTCGACCGCAGAAGTCTTCGATACCGGCATGAACGCGGCCGTGTCGCTGCTCGCCGATGCCGCTAACCGCGGCGGCGGGCGGGCCAAGGCGGAGCCGATCAAGGTGCTGGGCAACCACCCTACCAGCGAAGGCGAGATGAAGGTCATGGCCGGGCGCTACGGCCCCTATGTGACCGACGGCACCACCAACGCCACCCTCCCGCGCGACCAGAAGCCTGAAGACCTCACCGCCGAGCAGGCGATTGCCCTGATCGATGCCAAGGTCGCCAAGGGCCCGGCCAAGGGCAAGAAGAAGGCCGCGCCGAAGAAGAAGGCCCCGGCCAGGAAAGCCCCCGAGAAGGCAGGCGCGAAGACTGGCGCGAAAAAGGCGCCCGCCAACAAAGCGGCGCCCAAGAAGGTTGCCGCCAAGGCCTCGCCTGATCAGGGGGATGACGTGCCCTGGGAGGCAGGCGAATGAGCAACGCCACTGCCAAGCACAAGCAGCCCTGGAAGCCGCAGGAACTGCAGAAACTCCAGGCCCTTGCCGGGAAGGGCAAGGGGCTGAAGGAAATCGCCAAGGCATTGAACCGCACAGAGGAATCGACCAAGGACGCCGCGCGCCAGCACGGCTTCACGATCGCCAGGGCGCGCTGAGGGTCAGTTGCGCAGCCGGTAGAGTTCGAACCGGCGCGTACCTAGCGTGACTTCGCGGTAGCGGCGGTAGTCCCGCGCCAGGATGCGGTGCATCAGGGCGCGGGTCCGGAGGTTGGGCAGGTTCGACGTGCCGTGCCGGGCCATGACCACCACGCCCGGCCTTGAGGCCATCAGGCGGCGTACTTCCATGACCGGATCGACTCCCAGCGCCCGGCCTTCCTTCATCGCATCGAGATGCGAGGGATAGGCGAAGCGGGTGGGGATGCAGGCCCGGGTGGTACGGTAAAGCGCGCTGTCGCCCTCGAAGACGTAGAGGCAGCGGCCGTGCAGTTCGCGGGCGATCAGCGCGGTGGCGTGGCGGAACTCGGCCGCCGATCCGCGCTCGTGGACCTGAAACGCCGGAGCCACTGCAGCGCCAAGGGCGCCGAAGCCCAGCAGCAACCGGCCATACCAGCGCCCGCCACGCCTCGTCCATCCGAGCGCCGGCGCGGCCAGGATCGAAAGCGGCACCAGCACGGGCCCCAGATAATGATCGAACCACGGCGGCACGGCCAGAAAACCGCCGATCGCGAACAGTGCCCAGATCCGCAGCGGGCGCAGGGCTGCCGGAGCCGTGCCGCTCCCCAGATCAAGCCGCCGGGGCGCGAGCAGGATGGCGAGCGCAAAGGGCGTCATCGCCAGGGCTTCCTTGGACAGTTGCGCCAGCGCGTCCGCCCAGTCCGTGCGGCGGCCGAAGATCGAGAGGAAGTTCGCTTGCACGAAAGCCTCGCCGTGGCCTGCCAGCACATAGCCGGTGAGAATGGCGGCCGTCGGGGCGAGCGCCACGGCCACCCACAGCGCGCCGGCGCCTGCCAGCCGCGCCGGTTTCCAGCCGTCTCCGTGCGCGCGGGCCAGCAGCATCAGGCCAAAGCCTGCGCCTTCGAACACCGCCGTGTACTTGATCTGGAGCGCCAGCCCGGTCAGCGCCATGGCCGCGCATCCGACGCGCATCAGATCTGCGTCCCGCTCCCGCAGGCTCGCCCGCACGACGATCAGCGCGGCCAGCACCACCGGCAGGTTGTAGAACACCGGCGATTGGCCAAGCGCGACGTTGAAAACCGGCTGGTAGAGCAGATAGGCCAGCCCCGCAAGCTGCGCCCCGCGTTCGGGCGCGATCATCCGCGCGGTGCGGGCAATCGCCAGCGCTGTCGCCACCGAAAAGACGATGCCAAACGCCTGATATGTCAGCACCGGATCGGAGGGCAGCAGAAACACGCTGCGGTAGATCAGGAACAGGCCGTAGGGCTTGCGGTCCCACAGATCGACATAGGGCAGGGCGCCCGCGGCCATCCGTTGTCCGACCAGCAGGTAGAACTGCTCGTCGCTCTGGAATGCCGGCTTGCCGATCATGACCAGCCGCACCAGCAGGGCCAGCGCGAAATAACCGGCCGGCAAGTACAGCGAGGGCTGACGGCTTAGCCGCACCACGCCGCCTCGCCACGCCGAACGACGTGGAATCCGGGCGATCAGTCGCCCTGTCGCTGCAATCATCGAGTTGTCAGTTCCCCAAGTGTCCCATGCAACGCTTCCCGCCCGGAAGTGGTGTTGCAGGTTTGCGGTATGGCTTGATTGTTGCAATGAATTGGCATTCGTCACGGTAAGGACGCCGCAAGGTCTTGAATCCCACAGTCTTGCTGACGCTCCGGACGCGAATCGCCGCGCTTTCGTGCGAGATGCGCTTGCACGGGCCGGGCGCTATGCTTATCTGGGCGCTATGGCTATCCGCGAAATCCTTGAAGTTCCCGATCCGCGCCTCAAGCAGATCTCCGCGCCCGTCGAAACGTTCGACGCGGAATTGAAGACGCTTGTCGAGGACATGTTCGAGACGATGTACGAAGCGCCGGGCATCGGCCTTGCCGCCATTCAGGTGGGCGTACCGCTACGCGTGCTGGTGATCGATCTCCAGCCGGAAGACCCGGATGCCGAGCCCGAAGTCTGCACCGCGCACGGCGGGCATCACCACACGCACCAGCCCACGCTGAAGGAACCGCGGGTCTTCATCAATCCCGAGATCCTCGATCCTTCCGAAGACCTTTCGGTCTATCAGGAAGGCTGCCTTTCGGTGCCCGAGATCTATGCCGACGTCGAACGCCCCGCCCGCATCCGCGCGCGCTGGCACGATGTTGAGGGCAACCAGTTCGAAGAGGAAATAGAAGGCCTGCTGGCCACTTGTCTCCAGCACGAGATGGATCACCTCGAAGGCATCCTGTTCATCGATCACCTCTCGCGCCTGAAGCGCCAGATGGCGCTCAAGAAGCTGGACAAGCTGCGCAAGACGGCGGCGTAAGCCGGGGATAACCCGCATAAGGGGCTGGTGTTCCTGAAACGTTCCGGCTAGGCTGCCGGAATGGAAATTGCTGTTTCTGCCATTCTCGCGCTTGTCATCGGCCTGATCCTGGGCTGGTTCTTCGGCTCACGTCCGGCGGAGCTGTGGCGCCGGCAGGCCGAATCGCGCGAGAGCGAAGCGCGGTTGCGCGCGGCCTCGGCGCAGGCGACCGAAACGCTGCGCAGCGACCTGACGCAAGTGCTCGATCGTACGCGCGGCGAACATGCCCAGCTTGTCGATACCTTGCGGCGCGAACAGCGCGAACTGGCCTCAGAGCTTGCCACGCTGCGCGAGAAATCGGCCAATTTCGAGGAGCAGAAGCGGTTGCTGATCGAAGCGCAGGAGGCGCTGCGCAAGGAATTCGAGAATGCCGGGGCCAAAGTGCTCGAAGGCGCGCAGGAGGCCTTCCTGCGCCGCGCGGGCGCGCGGTTCGAGGAGAGCGAGAAGGCAAATGCCGAACGCATTACCCGCCTGCTCCAGCCGGTCGGCGAGCGGCTCAAGAGCTATGAGGAACAGGTAACGGCGCTGGAGGCCAAGCGTGTCGATTCTTTCGGCCAGCTCACCGGCCTGATCCAGTCGATGCGCGAAGGGCAGGAAAAAGTGCGCGAGGAAGCCGCGCGGCTCGGCAATTCGTTGCGCAATGCGCCCAAGGCGCGCGGGCGCTGGGGCGAGCAGCAGCTTCGCAACGTGCTGGAGCAGTGCGGGCTGAGCGAGCATACCGACTTCGTCACCGAACATTCGATCGATACCGAGGACGGGCGGCTGCGCCCCGATGCCGTGGTGAGCATCCCTGGCCAGAAGAAGCTGGTGATCGATGCCAAGGTCTCGCTCAACGCGTATCAGGAAGCGTTCGAGGCGCAGGATGATGCGGCCCGCGAAGCCGCGCTGCGCCAGCATGTCGCCTCGATGCGCAACCATGTGCAGACGCTCGGGGCCAAGAGCTACCAGAGCCAGTTCGAGGATGCGCCGGACTATGTGGTGATGTTCGTGCCGGGCGAGCACTTCGTGGCCGCCGCGCTGGAGCAGGACCCGGAACTGTGGGACTTCGCCTTCCGCAACCGCGTGCTGCTGGCGACGCCCACCAACCTTGTCGCCATTGCCCGTACCGTGGCGCAAGTCTGGCGTCAGGACGGGCTTGCCCGCGAGGCGCGCGAGATCGGCCGGATGGGCGGTGAATTGTACGACCGGCTGGCGATGGCCGCCGAGCACATGAAGCGCGTGGGCGCGGGGCTGGAATCGGCAGTGAACAATTACAACAAATTCGTCGGCAGCTTCGAGCGCAACGTGCTCAGTTCCGGCCGACGCCTGAAGGACAAGCACATCGAGATCGGCAAGCGCGAGATCGAGGATGTTCCCGCGGTCGAATCCACGCCGCGGTACGGAGCGGATGCGTTGCCTGGGCCTGAGGACGATGGCGCTGAGGCGGAGGCCGAGGCGGCCGAATAGGCGAGAGCCTTATCCGCCGTTGCCGTGGGGCTTGGTGTCCTCAACCCGCACCAGTTCGGCGGTATGGCCGCTCGATTGCAAGGTCATCCGGTCACCATCAAGGTTGAGCCGCGGTGTAGCGACCAGCAGAGCGCCTACAGCCCGTTCCTGCTTCCAGTCGGATTCGATGCAGTCCATTTCGGTCTGGTCAAGCGGACCGGCGACAAGGCGGTTGCGGTCGACCCGCCAGGGGCCGCCGAGACGATTGCACCCCACTTGCACACCGATCTTGCCGTTCTGGAACGTCATTTCGGCATCTGCTGTCTCAGGCTGCTGTCCATCGATCCGCTCGAAGCGCCAGCTCGTCTGCGCCAGATGCGAGCGATCGCCTCTGTCGGAGCATCCGGCTGCAAAGGCCGGGAGGAGAAGGAGGAGAGCGAGTCGCCGCATAGCCTCCCGATAGTGCCATGCAATATATTAGAGTTGGGTGAATAACGCCGTCATCGTTTGTGCAGATGTGCGAGCGCTTCATAGGCGAGAACGGCTCCGGCCACGGCGGCATTGAGGCTGTCCGCACGCCCCAGCATCGGGATCGTGACTCTGAGATCGCAGGTTTCTTCGTAAGCGGCGGGAAGCCCCTGGGATTCGTTGCCCACCATCAGGAAGCACGGTGCGGCATAGGGTGCCGCGCGGTAATCGGTGGGATCGCGCAGCGAGGCGGCGACAAGCTGGCCCGCGCCCGAGCGCAGCCAGGGCAGGAATTCCTCCCAGCGGGCCGTCGCGATCCGCTGCGTGAAGACCGCGCCCATGCTCGCCCGCACGGCCTCGACCGAAAAGGGATCGGCGCAATCGTCGAGCAGGATCAGCCCGCCCGCGCGCACTGCATCGCCGGTACGCAGCATGGTGCCGAGATTGCCCGGATCGCGCAGCGCCTGCGCCACCAGCCAGATCGGCGATGCCGTGCGGTCGATCGAGGAGAGGCTGGTGTCGAATTCCGCGAAGACACCGGCTACGGTCTGCGGATTGTCCTTGCCGGTGACCTTGGCGAGGATGTCGACGTCCATTTCGACCACTTCGCCGCCCGCCTTGTCCACCGCCTGTTCCAGTGCATCGAGCAGGGGATGCGGTTCGCGGCCCGTGGCCATGACCAGGATTTCGGGCACCTTGCCGCATTCGCGGGCGTCGGTGAGCAGCCGCAGCCCTTCGGCCAAAAATCGCTTTTCGCGCTTGCGGTGCTTCTTTTCCCGCAGCGAACGCAGAAACTTCACCAGCGGATTGGAGAAACCGGTTATGGTACGGCGCATTGCCAAGTCGTCACTCTTCGCCGAAACCGTCCCTGACCAGGGTCGCCAGTGCGGCAAGCGCACCTTCCGCGCCATCGCCGCTACAGGCGATCTCGATCGTGTCCCCCTTGGCGGCACCGAGCATCATCAGGCCGAGGATGGAATTTCCGGCTGCGGATGTTCCGTCCTTGGATACTGTCACGGAAACGTCTGCAGGCAGTTCGGCTACATGATTTACAAATTTGGCGCTGGCCCGCGCGTGCAAGCCGCGCTTGTTGACGATCAGCACCGCTTCACGGCAATCGATCATGCATCCTGTCCCAGGTATTCGCTTGCTATTGTTATGTAATTGCGTCCGGCATCGCGTGCGGCATTGATGGCTTCGCGCACCGGCATGCATTCGCGCGCCTTGGCGAGCCGGATCAGCATGGGCAGATTGATGCCCGCGATCACTTCCACTTTGCCTGCCTCCATCAGCGAAATTGCCAGATTGGAGGGGGTGCCACCGAACAGGTCGGTCAGGATGATGACTCCAGATCCGCTGTCGACTTTGGTGATGGCCTCGGCAATCTCGCTGCGGCGGCGTTCCATGTCATCATTCGGGCCGATGCACACGGTCTCGACATCGGCCTGGTCGCCGACGACGTGCTCCATGGCGTGGACGAATTCCTCGGCGAGGTTGCCGTGGGTAACCAGGATCATACCGATCATGCTGGAAGAGCGCTCCGAATTTCCTGCAAACGCACCTGGGATTTGCTTTCATCTTTCACGCCGCGGACCCCCTTCCAGAAGATCGGCTGCTCGCGAGCCCAGGTTGCGGTGCAGCAATGTGGGCGAAAATCCTGCCTGGTGCAAGGCCGCTGCGATTTGCTCGGCGGTGAAAACCGAACGGTGTCTCCCGCCGGTACATCCGAAGGCAACATGGACATAGGCCTTGCCCTGCGCCTGATAGCGCGGAAGCAGGAGCAGCAGGAGGTCGCGAATCCGTGTAAACGCCTCGTCGAAGGCCGGATCCTTGCGGATATAGTCACCGACCGCCGTGTCCTGTCCGGTCTGTGGGCGGAGTTCGGGATCCCAGTGCGGATTGTCGAGAAAACGCATGTCGAAAACCAGATCGGCCACGGGCGGCATCCCGCGCGAGAACCCGAAGCTGGAGACCGTCACCGTCATCTCCTCGTTCGCGGTCGACGCGAATCTTTCGCGAATCACACGCTGCAGATCGTTGGAGCTGTATTCGCTGGTATCGATCAGCATTTCCGCCCAGCGCCGCAGCGGTGCCAGCACTTCGCGTTCGGCGCGAATGCCGGAGGAAACCGGCGCGTCGGAGGCCAGTGCGTGGCGGCGGCGGGTTTCGTTGTAGCGGCGCTCCAGTTCGGCGCTGGAGCAATCGAGGAACAAGGTGCTCAGCTCAATATCCTCCCGGCCCTCCAGCGCTTTGACCTGGGCGATGATCCGTTCGGGATCGAAGCCGCGGGTGCGGGAATCGAAGCCAATGGCGAGCGGGGTGCGCGATTCCTGAGCGCTTTCAATGAGTCCGTCGAGAAGGCGGATCGGGAAGTTGTCGACGATTTCCCAGCCCAGGTCTTCGAGGACGCGCAGCACCGTGGTTTTGCCCGCGCCCAGCATGCCGGTAACGAGCAGCACGCGTTGCTTGTCCGGTTTTTCGTCCGGGGCCCCTGAATCGTTGGTCATGCCTGCCTGTTTGCGCCGCGCAGCGACGAAAGAAAAGGGGGGCGATTTCAGAATTGCAAACCGTGGTGGCGCAATGCGAGCTCGGCCTTGATGGCCGGAGGATGATCCGAAGGCCAGATGCGGATCAGAGGCAACGGTACGCCGCCGATTTTGATCGTGTCGGCCGTTTCGACATAGCGCGGCGCGTCCGGATCGAGCCGGATTACGAGCGCAACGGGCACACTGTCGCGGCAGGGAAAGAGCAGGAGGCCGAGATTGCGCACTTCCATAAGGCCGCGCGTGCGCGGATGCGGCCGGGCGATCAGACGGCCTTGTTCAGCAGCCATGAGTACGCCGTCGTCGCCGACCAGTTCGGCACCGCGATCGATCAGAGCGAGGGCCAGAGAGGACTTTCCGGTTCCCGGTGAGCCCTCGATCAGGATGCCACGGCCTCCGATCGCGATGCAGCCGGCCTGCCGGACGACGGGAGGGGCGGCTTCGGTCATTCGCCGTGCCATGCAGGCAGGGACAGGACGAACCGGGCGCCGGGCGTGCCGTCGATCCGGCCGGTCGCCGCCAGCTTGCCGAAATGCGCTTCAACAATGGTGCGCGCGATGGCCAGACCGAGCCCGGAATGCTTTCCGAACTCCTCACTATCGGGGCGCAGCGAGTGGAAGCGCTCGAAGATGCGCTCGCGCGAGGGTTCGGGAATGCCGGGTCCATGATCGGAGACGGTGATTTTTACCCGGTCATCGATACCCGCCAAGGTCACGTCGATCGCACTGCCTTCGGGCGAGAACGAGACAGCATTGTCGAGCAGGTTCTGCAGTACGCGTTCGAGGCGGGCGGCATCTCCCGGCACGATCAGATTGCCCTCGCCTTCATGCACGATGGAAATCGGGCACGTGCCGTTGACTCCGCGCTGCCCGCGTTCGCTGACCAGCGCTTTGACCAGCCGCAGCATGTCGACCGGTTCGAAGGTCGTGCGGCTGAGCTGGGCGTCGATCCGGCTCGCGTCCGCAATTTCGGTGACGAGGAAATCGATCCGCCGGACGTCGTCCTTGGCAACGCCGATGAGCTGGCGGCGCAGCTCAGGGACTTCAACTCTGTCGAGACTTTCCAGCGCGCTGCGCAGCGAAGTGAGCGGGTTCTTGAGTTCGTGCGCGACATCGGCGGCAAAGCTTTCGACCGCGTCGATCCGCTGGCGAAGAGCGCCGCTCATGTCCGAGACCGCGCGGGCCAGAAGGCCGATTTCGTCGCGCCGGTCGGGCAGGCGCGGGATGACGACGCTGCGGTCGCGGCCGAGACGCACGCGGACCGTGGCGCGCACCAGCTTGCGCAGGGGCTCGACGATGGTGCGGGCGAGGAACAGCGAAAGCAGGATTGAAACGCCCAGCGCGCCGCCGACGATGATGGCTAGCGTCTGTCGGGCCATGCGCACGTTCTCGGTAATGTCGCGGGCATTGCGGGTGACGAGCAGGGCTGCTCCGTCGGGGCCGACCGGGGTCGCGGCGATGATCACCGGCGTCTGGTCGGGCGCGGCCTTGTGGCTGACGGATGTCTGCATGCGGGCCAGCGCCGCAGCAATTTCGGGCCAGGCTCTTGCATTGTTATCGGCGGGATCATGGTAAGCGGGTACTTCCGGCGCGCCAAGGAGGAAGTCCATGCCCCGGTCCAGCACGCGGGCTGCGTCCTGATACCAGGGCTCGGCGGCGGGATCGATCAGCCGGTAGGACGGCGGCCCCAGTTTGAAACTGTCCGCGACCAGCTTGCCGTTCGGAGCGAACAGACGCAGCCGCAGATCCTGCTCCGACCCGATCCGGGTGATCAGGCGCTGCTGACGCTGCCCGGTTTCCCCTTCCAGCGCGGCGGCGGTGATGTCGGCTTCGGATTTGGCTAGGCGATACCGCTCGGCGAGCAGCTCGCGCCGGTAGCTGTCGATATAGAAAAGGCTGCCGGCCAGCAGCGCCAGCGCGATGATATTGACCGCGAGGATGCGAACGGTGAGTGAGATGCGCCAGGGCAGGCCGAGCCGGGCCGCCAGTCCGGAGGGGGGCCTGTTTTCTCCGGCGGTCTTGGCAGTCTTAGCCATCGGCGAAAGCGTAGCCGGCGCCATAGAGCGTGTCGATTGCGCTGAATTCGGGATCGGCGGCGCGGAACTTGCGGCGCAGGCGCTTGATATGGCTGTCGATTGTGCGGTCGTCGACGTAGACGTCCTCGCTATAGGCCGCATCCATCAGCTGGTTGCGGCTCTTCACCACGCCGGGGCGAAGAGCCATGGCTTCCAGGATCAGGAACTCGGTGACGGTCAGTGATACCGGTTTATCGTCCCAGGTGACCTGATGACGAGCGGGGTCTAGCCGAAGTCGGCCGCGCACAACCGGTTCGGGGATGTTGCCCTGTCCGGCCTCTTCCGGTGCCACGCGGGCGAGTTCGCTGCGGCGCAGGATCGCCCGGATGCGCGCAACCAGCAGTCTCTGGCTGAACGGCTTGGTGATGTAGTCGTCCGCCCCCATCGCCAGACCCAGGGCTTCGTCGGGCTCCTCGTCCTTGGAGGTCAGGAAGATCAGGGGAAGGCTTGATTTTTCGCGCAGGGCCTTGAGCAGATGCAGCCCGTCCATACGCGGCATCTTGATGTCGCAGATGGCAAGGTCCGGCGGATTTTCGAGCAGGGCCTTCAGGGCCGTTTCGCCGTCCGTATAGACGCGCGTGACGAACCCTTCGGCCTGCAATCCGATAGAGACGGTAGTCAGGATATTGCGGTCATCGTCGACCAGCGCAATCGTTTGCTGGCGCGGAGCCGCCGGGGCACCGGCCTCGGCCGGGGATGCGGGGGGCGTCTGGGCATCGGCCATAATGCTAGCGGTGTTTTCCTTTACGCATCAAAGATAAGTGCCTAGCGTCTGCGATCATGACTGACAATCATCGCTAAGGCGGGATCAATTGTTTCAAATCAGGGCAGCGTAAGGTTTCAATTGGTGTCAATTTGACGGAAAAGGGGGTGTCGACTATGCGCGAGCCGATTCTTGTACAAGAATTTTAGATATGCCCGCCAAGGCGGCCTTTGGCGTGCAATCTTTTGGAGGAGATGACATTGACCGCTTCCCTTAGCTACCCGCTCGAAAAACAAGGTATAAACACATCGGCGCAGATCTTTGCGAACCTCGGCACCGCGCCGCTGGTTGAGCAGGCTGTCGTCAACGGAGAGGGTATGCTCTCGGCTGACGGTCCTTTTGTCGTCGCCACCGGCAAACATACCGGGCGTTCGGCCAAGGACAAGTTTATCGTCAAGGACGCCGAAACCGAAGATTCGGTGTGGTGGGGCAAGACCAACGTCGCGATGACGCCGGAACACTTCGCGGCGCTGAAGGAAGATTTCCTGGCCGCCGTGGCCAAGCAGGACAAGCTCTACGTTTCCGACCTGTTCGGCGGCTCGCAGCCCGAGCATCGCGTGAAGGTTCGCGTGATCAACGAACTTGCCTGGCACAACCTGTTCGTGCGTACGCTGCTGGTGCGCCCGGAAGAAGAAGTACTCGCCAGTTTCGAACCCGAATATACCATTATCGATCTTCCCAGCTTCCGCGCCGATCCGCTGCGCCACGGCTGCCGCAGCGAGACGATCGTCGCGGTCAATCTCACCGAAAAGCTGATCCTCATCGGCGGTACCGCTTATGCCGGCGAAATGAAGAAGTCGGTCTTCGGTATTCTCAACTACCTGCTGCCGCCCAAGGGCGTGATGCCGATGCACTGTTCGGCCAATATCGGCCCGGATGGCGATACCGCCGTGTTCTTCGGCCTGTCGGGCACCGGCAAGACCACGCTTTCGGCCGATGCTTCGCGCACGCTCATCGGGGACGACGAGCATGGCTGGTCGGACACCGCCGTGTTCAACTTCGAGGGCGGCTGCTACGCTAAGGTCATCCGCCTTTCGGAAGAGGCTGAGCCCGAGATCTACGCGACAACGCGCCGCTTCGGCACGATCCTCGAAAACGTCGTGATCGATCCGGAAACCCGCAAGATCGATCTCGACGACAACACGCTGGCCGAGAACAGCCGCGGATCGTATCCGATTGACTTCATCCCGAACTGCTCGAAGCACAACCTGGGGCCGGTGCCGCACAACATCATCTTCCTGACGGCCGATGCCTACGGCGTTCTGCCGCCGATCGCGCGGCTCACCCCGGATCAGGCGATGTATCACTTCCTCTCGGGCTATACCGCGCGCGTGGCGGGCACCGAGATCGGCGTGACCG
This sequence comes from Novosphingobium sp., assembly GCA_037384205.1. GTDB lineage: Bacteria > Pseudomonadota > Alphaproteobacteria > Sphingomonadales > Sphingomonadaceae > Novosphingobium. Next base: position 11,978 of record JARROF010000018.1, read on the forward strand.
AGCCGGAAGCGACCTTCTCCACCTGCTTCGGCGCGCCGTTCATGCCGCGCCATCCCACGGTCTACGGCAACCTGCTCAAGGAGCGCATTGCCAAGGGCGGCGTGAAGTGCTGGCTGGTCAACACCGGCTGGTCGGGCGGCAAAGCGACGATGGAAGGCATCAAGCGCATGCCGATCAAGGCCACCCGCGCGCTGCTCAACGCCGCGCTCGACGGCAGCCTCAACGAGGCGGAGTTCAAGGAAGATCCGAACTTCGGATTCGAGGTTCCGGTGGCCGTGCCCGGTGTCGACGCCAAGCTGCTCGATCCGCGCGGTGCCTGGGCCGATCCGGTCGAGTACGACAGGACCGCGCAGACGCTGGTCAATGCCTTCATCGAGAACTTCGAACAGTTCGAAGCGCATGTGGACGAAGGCGTGCGTCAGGCTGCGCCCAAGGCGGCGGTTTCGGCCTGATCGCCGGACAGCGCAAACAATCCAGGGGGCCTTCGGAACTTTGGTTCCGGGGCCCTTTGTTTTGTCACGAAACGCGTGCATGGTTACGGCCCAACAATAAGGAGAACCGGTCATGGGACTTTTCGACGGCATCCTCAGCCAGGTCAGCGAACATGCCGATGTGGGCAACCTTGCCAGCCAGCTCGGCATCGATCCGGCCATGGCCGAAAAGGCGATCGCGGCGCTGGGTGCGGCACATCAGCAGCCGGGCGATACGGCGGAACTGGCCGCGCAGAAGACCGGGCTCGATCTGGAACTGATCCGGAAGATCATCGCCGCGATCGGCGGCGAAGGCTCGCTGAGCGAAATCGCCAGCCAGATCGCTTCCGATCCCTCGCAGATTTCGGCCCTGTTCGATCGTGACGGCGACGGCAGCGCCATTGACGATCTTGCGGGTATGGCCAAGGGCTTCTTCGGCAAGAGTTGATCGTTCCGGCAAATGGCGATGCGCGAATTCCGGTCGGGTGCCCCGCTAGCGGTCGTCCGATCGGAAATGGCACAATGACGAAAGGCAAGAAATGGCCCTGACCAATTTGCTGTTCCCGACGTACCAGCAGATGCTCAGGGCCTTGTCCGGCTGGCTCGACAAGGCGGAAGCGCAAATGCCGGGCGATCGAGCCGAGGCCTTGCTTTCTGCACGGCTGGCACCCGACATGTTCCCCTTGTCCACGCAAATCCGGTTCGCCTGTGTGCAGGCGCAGGAGGGCCTGTACAGGCTGCGCGCAGAACCATTCCCGCCTTCGGTCGAGGCGCTTGTCGACGAGGGACGAAATGCGTCGGAACACCCGGGCACCATGGCCGAGGCGCGGGCGCGCATAGCCGATACGATCACTCTTGTTGAAACGGTCGGTGTCGACACGGCCGACCTTCCGTCCGAAACGCCGATAGCGCATGAACTGCCCAACGGCATGATTTTCGATCTCACGGCGGAACAGTATGCAAGAGACTGGGCGATCCCCCAGTTCTACTTCCACCTCATGACCGCATATGCGATTCTGCGCGCCGAAGGGGTCGATCTCGGCAAGGCCGATTACGTCGTTCACATGTTCGGTTTCCTCCGGCCCGGAAGCATGCCTTCGTAGCGGCGTCTGTCGCGACTCGAAGGCAGCATCCGATGGTAAGCCGGAGAGCGCCTGGAGCGTCGCGAGGGCCAACGCTCAGGCAGTTCGCCGCTTTTTCATGCTTTCGATGTAAGCTGTGATATTGCTCTCAAGCACGTCCAGAGGGACATTGCCGCCGTCGACAACGGCCTGATCGAAATCACGCAGATCGTAAGCGGAGCCCAGTTCGGCAATCGCACGCTGGCGCTGGCGGTTGATCTGGTTGTGGCCCATCTTGTAGCCGCAGGCCTGACCCGGCCATGAGCAGTAGCGGTCGACTTCGTTCGTCACTTCCTCGCGCTTGTTGCCGTTCTTTTCCATGAAGAAGCGCACCGCCTGTTCGCGGGTCCAGCCCCTCGAATGCAGGCCCGTATCCACGACCATGCGGCAGGCGCGGAAGGCGATGGACTGCAGGTAGCCAAGGCGGCCGACGGGATCGTCGTCGTAGGCGCCCAGTTCATCGGCAAGCTGCTCGCCGTAGAGCGCCCAGCCTTCCGAATAGGCATTGAACGCCAGTATCGAGCGCAGCAGCGGCAGGCGGTTGGCATATTCGCCCTGCCAGACGTGGCCGGGGATCGCCTCGTGATGGACCAGCGTGGGCAGGTCGTACTTGCGGTGCAGGTCGGTGGTGCGCAAGTTGATCCACATCTTGCCGGGGATCTTGCCGTCCTTCGAACCGGCGCCGCCATAAGCGGTCGGCGCGCCGGGTTCCTCGGACAGCGGCAGGCGGCGAACCTGGACATTGCCGGGCACCAGCGTGCGGAAGGCGCGGGGCATCTGCGCGCGGATCCAGTCGATACGGTGCCGGATGAAGGAGAGGATCTCCTTGCGACCGGGATCGCCTTCGGGGAACATGAAGCGGGGGTCCTTGCCCAGCGCGGTCATGCGCTCCCCTACCGTTCCCTTGGTATAGCCGAGGCCCTGAAGGATCGGATCCATGCGGCCGTGCAGTTCGGCGAGCTGTTCCTGCCCGAGCCGGTGGATCTCGTCGGCGGGGACGCGCGTGGTGGTGCTGGCCCGCAGCGCCCAGTCGTAGAACGCGCTGCCATGCGGCCGTTCGCGCATGCCCGGATCGCCGGTGGCCAGGCCGCGCTGGCGCTGCAGTTCGGCAAGCTGGCGGTCGAGCGCGGGCACGATCTCTTCGGCCACGACAGCCTGCGCGTCCTTTTCCCAAGTGCCGGGAATGTCGCTCGTGCGTTTCACCAGCGACTTGACCAGACCGCCGCCGTTGTCGCGGGCATCGGCGATGGAACTGGTCATCTGCGCGATGGCGCGGTCCAGCAGGAAGTCGGGCGGGATCAGGCCCTGTCCGGCGGCGCTCTGCATCCGCTCAAGCTCGCCGTCGAGTTGCTCGTCCATCTGGCCAAGGCGGGCGATATAGGCATCGGCATCCTCGGCATCGTGCACCGGATGCTCGGAATCGAGGAAACGCGGCGTGTCGAGATAAGCGCCGACATTCTGGATGACCACATAAGGGGCATTGCGCCAGCCGCCGACGGCGACATCGCCATAAGGCTGCGCGAAACCATCGAGCGCTGTCGAATACGCGCTTTTCACAACCTCGAAACTGGTGCGGGTCGAGTGATCGAAGGCAGAGGTGTCGACGGCTTTTACCTTCGCAAGATCCTCCCGCAGGGTGGAGGCCAGGGCGTCGGCGCCAGCCTGGGAGCTGTCGTTCAGCCGGTAACGCATGGCGGCATGATCGCCGGTATCGACGCCGAGGCCGGTGGCGCGGTCTGGCTGGCGCTCCAGCAGGCGCCAGGCGATCGCGTCCAGCATGGCCGCGCCGGTGGCATTGGCGGTTGCTGCGCCCGCACTGGCGCTGGCCGCGAACGGGCGGACCAGCCCGCCGAGCGCAATTCCGGCGGTTCCGGTGGCCAGCAGGCGGAGAGTATCGCGCCGGGACTGGCGGCGCGGGGGGAAGGTGTTGTTCCGGAGGGCGTTCTGCATGGGCAGGTGATGACCGGAGGCCGGGGCCATGTCAAACCGGCTCGCGCCGTGTGCCGGTCTGCGCTACCAGCGCGGCATGGATATCGCGCTTTCCCTGCTCGTACTGACTTCGGTGGCCCTTGTACTGGGGGCCGCGGTCCTGTTCCGCCGCGAAGGGTATCGCAAGCAGGCAGTGCTGATGCTGGTGCTGGCCGCGGTGATGGGGATCAACATCGCGATCCTGACGCTGCCTGCGCCGGACGGGAAATCGCTTTCCGGGGAGGTCAAAAAAGAACAGGCGCCGGAGTGATCCCCGGCGCCTGTTCCTCTGTGGCGATTGCGCTGCGGCTTACTTGATCGGGCAGTCCGGCGCGAGGCGCATGTCGAGATAGTTGTCGACCGAGCGCATCATCTCTTCGGTTTCGTGCTCGAAGAAGTGGTTGGCGCGCGGGATCTCGTCATGGTGGATAGTGATGTGCTTCTGCGTGCGCAGTTTGTCGACCAGCTTCTGCACGGCGTTCGGCGTTACCACCGTATCGGCGGTGCCCTGAATGATGATGCCCGAGGCGGGGCAGGGCGCCAGGAAGCTGAAGTCATACATGTTCGCGGGCGGCGCGATCGAGATGAAGCCACGGATTTCCGGGCGGCGCATCAGTAGCTGCATGCCGATCAGCGCGCCGAACGAATAGCCGGCGATCCAGGTGGTCTGCGCTTCGGGATGGATCGACTGCACCCAGTCGAGCGCGGCGGCCGCGTCCGACAGTTCGCCGATGCCGTTGTCGAAGCTGCCCTGGCTGCGGCCGACGCCGCGAAAGTTGAAACGCAGGGTGGCGAAGCCGCGATTGACGAAAGTCTTGTACAGGTGCTGGGTGGTGCGGTCGTTCATCGTCCCGCCCGCCTGCGGGTGCGGGTGGAGAATCATCGCAACCGGTGCACGCGGACGCGGAGCGGGCTGGAACCGGCCTTCGAGGCGGCCTTCGGGACCGGGGAAAATGACTGCGGGCATGTGTTTTTCTGGCCTGACCTGTTGAAACTCCCGCAACGCGGCTGCGAAGTGGCTCGCTTACGCGGTGCGGGAGTGGAAAAGGGAAGAAACGCTATATAGAAATCTTTGTGTTGAACACAACTTTACAAGCTATGTGGCCGTGTCATGCGATCTGAACGGACCTATCTCGACCACGCGGCGACCACCCCCTTGCTGCCCGCCGCGCGCGAAGCCTGGCTGCAGGGCACCGATATCTGGGCGAATCCTTCCAGCCCGCACGCCCCCGGCCGCGCCGCGCGCGCCGCGCTGGAAGAGGCTCGCGCGCGGGTGAAGGCCGCGGTGGGATGGGAAGGGGAAGTGGTCTTCACGTCCGGCGCGAGCGAGGCGCTGGCGCTTGCCATTGGGCGCTCGAAAATGCCGCTCGCCGCCGTGTCGGGCGTGGAGCACGATTCCGTGCTGCGGCTCGCGGGCGATGCGGTGCGTCTGGACGTGGACATGGGCGGCAGGGTGGCCTCGGGCAATGCGGCCCATGCCGGGCTCGTCGCGGTACAGCAGGTCAACAGCGAGACCGGCGTGGTGCAGGATCTGGTATCCATTGCCGAAGCGGTGCGGTCCGCCGGGGGGGTGCTGCTGGCTGATTGCGCACAAGGCGCGGGAAAATGCGCCTTGCCGGATGCGGACCTGATCGCGGTTTCCGCGCACAAGTTTGGCGGCCCGATTGGTATCGGCGCTTTGCTGGTGCGCGACTGGAACCTGCTTCACCCCACTGGCGGGCAGGAGCGTGGCTATAGGCCGGGTACCGAGAACCTGCCGGGCGCTCTGGCGATGGCGGCCGCACTGGAGGCGGGGCGGGACTGGCTGACCGAAGCGGCCCGCCTGCGCGTGCTGCTGGAACAGGCGATCACCGGGGCAGGCGGGGAAGTTGTCGCGGCCGGGGCGGAACGCCTGCCGGTGATCAGCAGCTACCGCATGCCCAGAAAGCCCGCCAATGTGCAGTTGATCCGCTTCGATGCTATGGGCATTGCCGTATCGGCGGGCAGCGCCTGTTCCTCCGGCTCGCTCAAGACCAGCCATGTGCTGCAGGCGATGAACTATCCGCACCCTGCCGAAGTGATCCGCGTATCGATCGGCCGGGAGACCACCGAAGCGCAGATCGATCGCTTTGCCGCCGCATGGAAAGAGATTGCGGGCGCCGGAGTGAAGGCATGATCTACCTCGACTATCAGGCGACCGCACCGCTTGCCCCCGAATCGCGCGAGGCGATGCTGCCCTGGTTGGGCGGGCCGGAGACCATGGGGTTTGCCAATCCGCACAGCCCGCACCGCCCGGGGCGTGCTGCCGCAGCAGCAGTGGAAGTGGCGCGCGAACAGGTCGCCGCGCTGCTGCCGCCGGGCGGGCGGGTAATCTTCACTTCCGGCGCGACCGAGGCGATCAATCTGGCGATGGCCGGAAGCGGCGCTCGGCATTTCGCCGTGTCCGCCATCGAACATGCCGCCGTGCTGGATACGGCGCGCGTGCTCGATCCGGCGATGCAGGTGATCCCGGCCGATGGAGAAGGGCTGGTCCATCTGGACACGGCCATCACGCAGGCCACGGGGCTTGTCGCCGTGATGCAGGTGAACAATGAGATCGGGACGGTCCAGCCGGTCGAGGAATGGGCCGAACGCGCCCACGCGGCCGGCGCGTTGTTCCTGTGCGATGCGGTTCAGGGCGCGGGCAAACTTGCCCCGCCCGGCAATGCCGACATGATCGCCGTTTCCGCGCACAAGCTCTATGGCCCCAAGGGCATCGGCGCGCTGTGGCTGCGCGACGGGCTGGAGATCGCCCCGCTGATCCACGGCGGCGGGCAGGAGCAGGGGCTGCGGTCCGGCACGCTGAGCCCCGCGCTGTGCAGCGGGTTTGGCGCGGCGGCGGCACTTGCGAAAGCGCGCATGGAGGCCGATGCCGCTCTGGCGGAGGACTTGTGGCGGCGCGCCCGGGCGATCCTTTCGCGCTGGACGCTTAACGGTTCGGCCACGCGGCGCTGGCACGGCAATCTCAATCTGCGCCTGGAAGGGCTCGATGTCGCCCGCCTGATGTCCGATTTGCGTGATATCGCTTTTTCGGCCGGTTCGGCCTGTGCCAGCGGATCGGGACGGCCCAGTCATGTGCTGCGCGCGCTGGGACTTTCGGACAAGGAGGCCAAAACCTCTATCCGTCTGGGATTCGGGCGATATACTGCCCCCGGGGACCTTGAGGATGCCTGCGCTAGAATAGATGCCGCTGCGGCGGCGCAGGGAGTCTGAATTGCTGAACGTGCTTTTTGTAACGGCAGACGGGAACAAGGTGGCGGCGCGGGCTGAACCGGGCAGTCGCCTGCTGGAGGTGGGCCAGGGGGCGGGTATGCCTCTGGAAGGCACTTGCGAGGGGCAGATGGCCTGTTCCACCTGCCACGTGATCGTTTCGCCCGACTGGTTCGACAAGCTGCCTCCTGCCTCGATGGAGGAAGAGGACATGCTCGATCTGGCCGCCGGGGTCGCGCGCACCAGCCGCCTTTCGTGCCAGATCGAACTGACCGAAGCGCTCGACGGGATCGAAGTGCGCATCCCGGGCGTCTCGCACGATATGCAGATCGGCTGAGGGCGCGGTCAGTCTTCGGCAGACGGGCTGTTGGCAGGCGGGCTGTTCATCGATCGTATCCAGCAGATCACTATCTTGATCCCCCAGCCGACCAGACCCAGCGGAATCAGAACCGCCGCGGCCATGATCAGGAAAGCAACGATCGCGCCGAGGATCGAACCGAGGTTGCCGACCGCTGCCCTTACCGGCGCCATGAAACCGCCGCTGCTGGGCGCGCCGGATTGATAGGTCAGATTGACGCGGCTGAAATTGACCCGTCCCTGCATTTCCGTCAGCCAGCTTCGGGCTTCGTCGATCTCCTCGTTGACTTGCGCGACGCTGCGCTCCGCTTCAACGAGTTCGGAAACCTTGCCCTTGCGAGTGGCCAGTACGTCCATCAGCCGGTCGCGCAACAGCGTGCGGGCGCGCAGGCGGGCTTCGGTGTCGACCATCTTCTTCGACAGGTCCTCGCCGGAGATCGAACTGGAAATCTGCTTCCCGTCAGCCTTCCCGGCGATCTGGACGAGCTGGGCACCAAAGGCACGTGCGCGCGGCGCCGCCACGGCCAGCGAGAGCGAGCCGGAAGCGTAATGGCCTTCTCCGCCGTCTTGCCGCATTTCCAGGATGCGGCAGACTTGCGGCCCCTGCTTCTCGCACAGGTCCGCCTGCTTGCGCGCAACCTCTGGGATGCGGTCTGGGGCAAGGCGGAAGCCGTAGTCATAGACATAGGCGATTTTTGGGCCGGAAGCGGCGCTGACAGCAATCGGGCTCGCTTCCTTCCCACCGGCAGGGCTCGCAGCTTCTTCCTTGACGTCCGTGCTGGTCAGTTGATCGACCGAGCTGGGCTCGGGAGCCTGTCCGCAGCCTGCCAGAGACAGGCTTGAAAATGTCAGCAGCAATAGCGGCTTGCGCATGAAATCCCCCACCTCGATTCGCTTGCGAGCCTAGCTTTTGTCTAAGCTATGGAAAACAGCCGTGTTCGGGCTTTGGTCCGAGTGGCCGGGGTGTTAGGGCTGTTCGGCCATGGTGAGCCCGACCGACGACGAATCCGATCCTTTCGACGCTATCGTAGATGCGCCTTTCGACGCGGCCTTGTCGGAGCGCTATCTCGTCTATGCCCTGTCCACGATTACAGCGCGTTCGCTGCCAGACCTGAGAGATGGCCTCAAGCCCGTGCACCGCCGCCTCCTGTGGGCGATGCGCCAGTTGAAGCTCGATCCGGCGAGCGCCTACAAAAAGAGCGCCCGCGTCGTCGGCGATGTGATCGGCAAGTATCACCCGCATGGCGATGCTTCGGTCTACGATGCGATGGTGCGCCTCGCGCAGGATTTCTCGCTGCGCTATCCGCTGGTGCAGGGGCAGGGCAACTTCGGCAATATCGATGGCGATAACGCCGCCGCCTACCGCTACACCGAGGCGCGGCTGACCAAGACGGCGATCCAGCTCATGGCCGGGCTGGACGAAGGCACGGTCGATTTCATTCCCACGTATAATGGGGAAGAGCAGGAGCCGGAAATCTTTCCCGGCCTGTTCCCGAACCTGCTGGCGAACGGCGCCACCGGCATCGCGGTGGGCATGGCGACATCGATCCCCAGCCACAACGCGGCCGAGATCATCGATGCCACGCTGCTGCTGATCGACAATCCCCATGCCGAACACGCCCAGTTGATGGACGTGTTCAGGGGGCCGGACTTCGCCACCGGCGGCCTTGTGGTCGACAGCCCCGAGGCGATCAGCCGCGCTTACGAGACCGGCAAGGGCGCCTTCCGGATGCGCGGGCGTTTTTCCGTCGGTAAGGACGGGGCGGGCCACTGGGAAGAGACCGGGATTGAAAAGCTCGGCGGCGGCCAGTGGCAGCTTGTCGTATCGGAAATCCCCTACATGCTCGCCAAGGGCAAGCTGATCGAGCAGATCGCCCAGCTCATCGCCGACAAGAAGCTGCCGATCCTCGAAGACGTGCGTGACGAGAGCGACGAGCAGATCCGCATCGTGTTCGTGCCCAAGAGTCGCAATGTCGATCCGGAACTGCTGAAGGAAAGCCTTTACCGGTTGACCGATCTGGAAAGCCGTTTCAGCCTCAATCTCAACGTGCTCGATGCGCACCGCACGCCGGGCGTGCTGGGGCTGAAGCTGCTGCTGCAGGAATGGGTCTACAGCCAGATCGATATCCTGCTGCGCCGCACGCGCCACCGGCTGGACAAGATCGCCGCGCGGCTGGAACTCGTCGAAGGCTATATCGTCGCCTACCTCAATCTCGACCGGATTATCGAGATCATCCGGACCGAGGATGAGCCCAAGCCGGTGATGATGGCCGAGTTCAACCTCACCGACCGGCAGGCCGAGGCGATCCTCAACATGCGCCTGCGCAGCTTGCGCAAGCTGGAGGAAATGGAGCTGCGGCAGGAGCGCGAGGACTTGCTGAAGGAGCAGGACGAGCTGCAGAAGCTGCTTGACAGCCCGGCCCGCCAGCGCACCCGGCTCAAGCGCGATCTGACGGCGCTGCGCAAGGACTATGCCGAGACTACCGAACTCGGCCGCCGCCGAACCACCATCGCGCAGGCGCAGCCAACGGTCGAATTCTCGATGGACGCGATGATCGAGAAGGAGCCGGTGACGGTGATCCTCTCGGCCAAGGGCTGGATCCGCGCGGCCAAGGGGCATGTGGCCCTCGACGGCGATTTCAAGTTCAAGGAAGGCGATGGCCCGGCTTTCGCTTTCCACGCGCAGACTACCGACAAGATCCTGATCGCGGTGGACAATGGCCGCTTCTACACGCTGGGGGCGGACAAGTTGCCCGGTGCGCGCGGCTTTGGCGAGCCGATCCGCACGATGGTCGATATCGATGCCGATGCGCACATCGTTGCGGCCATGCCGTACAAGCCCAAGGCGCAACTGCTGCTGGCCTCCAGCGCGGGCCGGGGCTTCGCGGTCGAGACCGACGAGATCATGGCCGAGACGCGCAAGGGCAAGGCGGTGATGTCCACCAAGCCCGGCGTGAAGCTGACGATCGTGCGCGAGATTCCGCCCGAACACGATCACGTCGCCGTGGTGGGCGAGAACCGCAAGCTGGTGATCTTCAGTCTCGAGGAACTGCCGGTCATGGCCAAGGGGCAGGGCGTAGCCCTGCAGCGTTACCGCGACGGCGGCATGTCGGACGTGACCACGCTCAAGCTGGAAGACGGCCTGTCCTGGACCATGGGCGGCGATACCGGCCGCACCCGTACCGAAAAGGACATGGTCATGTGGAAGGTCGCCCGCGGCGCGGCCGGACGCCTGCCGCCCAACGGCTTCCCGCGCGACAACAAGTTCTGAGCCTCCCCCATCAAGGGGGAAGGCGCATGCGGTAAACTTCCTCCACCGGCTACGAACCCTGCGGCACAAGGATCAACTTGTTATCCTCCACCCGCCAGCTCTTGAGCTGCGAGAGCAGGTTCATGCCGATCACGTTGACCTCGCTTTGCGTGTTCGGCGCGATGGCGACAGTAAGGCCATTCGCCTCGATCCCGCCGAAGCGCAGCGAGTTGGCCGTCGCCTTGCGCGCTACGATCGGGCCGTTGGCGGTGTCGAGCACTATGCCTTCATTGCTTTCGTCGGGTTGCAGGCCGGCGCGGGCGGCGGTGGATCGCGATACGCCGGTGTAAGTGGCGCCGGTGTCGATCAGGAATTCCACCGGAACGCCGTTGAGCCGGGCTTCCACCCAGAAATGCCCGTCAACGCGCTGTGAAACCACGGTCTGGTTGCCTTCCACTGTGGCGGGGCGCGTGCGGTCGAGCCAGAAGGCGGCTTCGGAGCGGGTGTTGTGGCTGGCGAGTTGGGCCACGGTCAGCAGGGCTGCCGCGGCAAGGCCGAGATAGGCAGCGTTGCGCAGGCCGTGGCCGAGCTGGGGGCGGTTCGCGGACAGCATTCCCGCCAGCACGGCGAGCAGGATCGCGGCAATGGTGAGCGCCAGCAGCGGCTGGTCGTAGAGGAAGCTGCCCAGATCGCCCAGATTCATGCGGCGGGGCCTGTCAGTTCCGCATCGAGCAGGGCCTCGATGCGGCTTTCATCGGGAAAGCCCTCGGCAATCCAGCGGTCTTCCACTTGCCGCAGGATGCGGGCAACTTCCGGGCCTGCCCCCACGCCGCGTGCGACGATCTGGCCGCCCTTGAGCGGGAAGGCGGGAATGTCCCAGTTTTCGAGCGATGAGATATCTGTGCCCGCGATCAGCAACCGGTCCAGCGCGCCGTCGCGGCCGAGACGGTAGGCGAGGGCACGGGGATCGCCGGGCTGTTCCTCTCGGGCGGCGGCGGCGGCCAGCCGTTTCTTCTGCGCGCCGGACAGGCGGAAGCGGGAGGCCACTTGCTCCGCCAGCGGCACTTGCGCGGGCAGCAGCGCGGCGAGGCGGCGCAAGGGATCGGGCCCGGCGCCTTGGGCCTTTTCGTGAGCGATCAGCGCGGCAAGGGCCTGAGGATCGGCTTCTGGCAGGATCACGGTGAGCACGCCCAGCTCGGCCATGCGCTGCACCGTCGGCGCCGGATCGGGCAGGCCGAGCAGGTTCATGGTTTCCATGCCCACCCGTTCGCGGGAAAGCCCCTTGAGCGTGGCGGCGAGGTCCGAGCAGGCGCTTTCCGCTTCTTCGCTGGCGGGCCCGGCCCCGAACCTCGCCTGAAACCGGAAGTAGCGCAGGATGCGCAAGTGATCCTCGCGGATGCGCTGGCGGGCATTGCCGATGAAGCGCACGCTGCGCTTTTCGAGATCGCCCAGGCCGCCGAAGTAATCGAAGATCTCGCCGGTCGCGGGATCGGCATAGAGCGCGTTGATGGTGAAATCGCGCCGCGCCGCGTCCTCTTTCCAGTCGCTGGCGAAAGCGACGGTGGCGCGGCGGCCGTCGGTGCTGACGTCATGGCGCAAGGTGGTGATCTCCACCGGGCCGCCGGGCAGCACGGCGGTGACGGTGCCATGGTCGATGCCGGTGGGGACATTGCGGATACCGGCGGCATCGAGGCGGGCGATGACTTCCTCGGGCCGCAGCAGCGTGGCCATGTCGATGTCCTTGACCGGCTGGCCCAGCAGAGTGTCGCGCACGGCGCCGCCGACAAAGCGGGCCTGCCCTTCGCCCAAGGCGGCGTTCAGGGCGGCGATGTCTTCGCGGTGCATCCAGGGGGCGTCGAACCGCTCAGTCATTCCAGTCCAGTCGGTGAGAAAGGTTGTAGAGGATCGCGCCGGTCACGCCCCAGATTACATGGTCCTGCCGGCCGTCCGGCCAGATGATCTCCACGAAGTCGTGAAGGCGGTCTTCGTATTCGATCGTGCGCGTTGCCTGATTGGCGGGATCGAGCACGAAATCGACCGGCGCTTCGAACCATTGCGCCACTTCGGCGGGGTTGGGATGGATCGGCAGATCGGGCGGAACCACGCCGATGACCGGGGTGATCTCATAGCCGCTGCCGGTGCGGTAACGGTCGCTGGTGCCGACGATGCGCACTTGCGCGGGATCGATACCGAGTTCCTCGTTGGCTTCGCGCAGCGCGGCCTGCACGGGGTTTTCGCCCGGATCGATACGGCCGCCGGGAAAAGCGATCTGCCCGGGATGGGCGCGCATGGTGGAGGGGCGGTGGAGCAGCAGCATGCCGGGCCGTTCGCGCTCGGTCATGGCGATCAGCACGGCGGCGGGTTTGAAACTCTGCATCTCGCGCGTGCGCGGATCGATCCACAAGGCAGGCGGCGCCTTGGCATGCCCGGCCTCGAAGCGCCGGGCGACCCGGTCGTAGAGCGTCATCATGCCGGTTGCAGCGCGAAGCGCATTCCCTGGCTGCTTACCGACAGGTCATCGCTTTCCAGCGCGATTTCGGCGAGCTGTGCGTAAGTGCTGCGGTTGAGCCGCGCTTCGGCGGCGTGGCGCACGCTCACGTAGATAGCGGGTGTATCAGGATCGCCATCGACCCGGATGGGGTGATCGGGCCCGGCAATCACCAGATCGTCGGTATTGAGCTTGAACACGAGAGCGTCGCCGTCCTGCTTCACATCGATGGCAACGAAGGCCGCATCATCCACTGCGATGGAAAGCTTCTGCGTGGGCGTGACCAACCAGTGCTGACCCTGCGCATCGCGGACCAGCAGCGAGGCGAAAGCGCGCACCATGGCCGGGCGCTTGATCTCGCCGCCCTGATGGAACCAGCGCCCGTCCGCGGCGATGCGCATCTCGCTGTCGCCCTCAGCCTCGGGCGACCATTGCGAAACCGGTGGCAGCTTGCGCGCCGCCACCAGTGCGGCGGCTTCGGCCAGCGAGAGCGCGGCCAGTTCCGGGGGTGGTTCGTAAGGCATCGTTTCGCGATGCCAGATAGGGTGCCCCGCGCCAAGGTCCAGCGGGGCGTTATCCCACCCAGGGGCCGAGCGTGCCTTTTTCGGGCAGTACCGCCGGGTTCTCGCAGCGCACCAGCAGGCGGGCCTGATCGAACGGGCCGGGCAGGGTCCAGCCGCCGGTATGGGCATTGGTGAAGCCCCAGAAACGGCCGTAGTACTCAGGATCGCCGATCATCACCTGCGGCAGCGGCGCGCGGGAATCGATGCAGGACAGGCATGCCGAAACCAGCGCCTGCCCATAGCCTTCGCCCTGGCGGTCGGGCATGACCGCGACCGGGCCGACCATGATCATCGGATGGGCGCGGCCTTCCGGATCGCCCAGCGCGATCGGCCAGCACTGGATCGATCCCACCAGCATCTCGTCCCCGTCGAGCGCGGCGAAGCTCAGCGCGGGCAGCCAGTCCACCCCCTCGCGCACCTTGTAGGCGGTGCGCTGGCGTCGCTCGGGCTCGAATGCGCAGTCGAGCAGCTGCTCGATCAGGGCGGGATCGACATTGTCGAGCGGGATGATGGTGGCGGTTTGCGACATGGCGCAACCGATAGCGTGCTTCCTCGATGGCTTTCTGGCCATCGATGCGCACGCGCACGATGCCGGGCAGGGCAAATGAGGCGATCAGCGCCTGCCCCTTCCAGTCCGGGAACCGGCTGCCGGTGTAGAAGATGAAATCGCCCGGCGCGATCACCGGGTTCCAGCTGATCGCCGGGGCGGCGAGGTCAGGCCGGGTGGAATGGCGCGGGATCGGCGTGCCGTTGTAGTGATCGCCATCGGACACCAGCGGCCAGCCATAGTTCTGCCCCGGCTTGACCAGATTGAGCTCGTCGCCGCCTGCGGGCCCGTGCTCCAGATCCCACAGGCGCCCTTCGGGATCGAAGGCAAGGCCCAGCACATTGCGGTGGCCGTAGGACCAGATCTGGCTGGTGGGGGCAGGCTTGCCTGCGAACGGATTGCCTGGCGCGGGCGTCCCGTCCGGCAGCAGGCGGACGATAGTGCCCAGATTGTTGGAGAGATCCTGCGCGGGTTGCTGCTTTTGCCGCTCGCCCGAACTGATGAAGAGATACTGCCCGTTCGGCGAGAAGGCGAGGCGATGCGAATAGTGGCCGCGCCCGGTCACTTTCGGCTGTTGGCGCCAGATGACCTTGAGGCCGTCGAGGCGGCAGCCCGCCTCGCTCTTGCAGGCGAGCGTGCCGCGTCCAACGGCCGCGCCGCGTGTGTTGCTCCGGCCTGCCTCCGCCCAACTCAGGTAGACCACGCGTCCGTCGAGGCTTTTTGCGGCTTTGCGCTCCGGTTGCGGGGCGAAGATCACATCGCCGAAGCCGCCCTGCCCGCCGTAATCGACATCCGGCGTGCCGGGCACGAGGACATTGCGCCCGTCTGGCAGCAGCATCCGCAAGTGGCCCTTCTTTTCGGTCACAAGCGCAATGCCGGTGGCCTTGTCGAAGGCCATGGCCCAGGGTTCGTCGAAACCGGCCACGCTTTCCACGCGGAACGGCGCGGAATGTCCCGCAGGCTTTTCCCCGGTTGCGGCCTGGCCGCAGCTTGCGGCGAACAGGCCGAGAGTCGATATGGCGGGAAGGAAGGTGCGCGCGTTCATGTCTGCCTCAACACTGGAAATCCGGCCCGGTGGCCCGTTCGGTCCGGGTTTCGTCATCGGTGTCGATGAAGCCGGGCGCGGGCCACTTGCAGGGCCGGTTGTGGCCGGAGCGGTAGTGCTGTGCAAGCCCCGCCCGGCGGGGCTGGACGATTCCAAGAAACTCTCCAAGGCGCGGCGGGCCGATCTGGAAGGCGCGATCAAGCGCCGCTGCGCCTGGGCTGTGGGCGCGGTCGATGTCGAGGAGATCGACCGGATCAACATCTTCGGGGCAACAATGCTGGCCATGACCCGCGCGGTGCTTTCACTGTGCGAGCAATTGGGCGGGGAGCCGGGCGAAGTGCTGGTGGACGGCAATCTCACGCCGCATGGCCGCACGGCGGACTGGCGCTGGAAGGCGCGGGCGATCGTGGGCGGTGATGCCGTGGAGCCGTGCATCTCGGCGGCCTCGATCATTGCCAAGGAACATCGCGACCGGCTGATGCGCGAGCTGGCCGAAGCGCATCCGCATTATGGATGGGAGCGCAATGCGGGCTATGGCACGGCGGAACACCTTGCCGCGCTGCGCGAGCACGGGCCGACACCGCATCACCGGCGCAGCTTCGCGCCCGTCGCGCAACTGGAAATGCCGCTTTAGGGCGAAGTATCCGAGATCTGAATCAGGCCCGCTCATCCTGAGCCTGTCCTGAGCGGCTGTTGCAAGCAGCCAGCCGAAGGGAACGTTGGCGCAGCGCTGGGATCAGCATTCTTCGACGAGCTCAGGACGAGCGGAGTGATTTGGGCTTTCGGCATGATGCCTTGGGTAGCCTCGGGGAGTACGTGACCGGCCTTTCGCTTCGCGGCGTCGGGATAAATTTTTCCGCTGAGTCTCACAGGATACAGCCACCAGATATTGAGTTGAAAGATACGTGCCTGACTCGATATCTTGTGGCGGATTCGTTTTGTTCCGCTGGCACGTTCTCGCGACTCGCAGGATTTCTGACGAGTCGCGACTTGACGTGGAGTCCGCAAAGACTCACCATGGTGCCAATCCACAGATATTCGAAATACCTTCTTCAGCGGAGCATTCATGGGTCAGGTACTCGTCAAGGAACGGATTCGCGCGCGTGCGCCGGCTCCCGCGCCAAAGGAACTGCTGCCGATCGGGCAGATCATTCCGGGCGACTGCATCGAGGCGATGCGCCAGATTCCCGATGCCTCGGTGGATATGGTCTTCGCCGATCCGCCCTATAACCTCCAGCTCGGCGGCGATCTGTCGCGGCCGGACGGCAGCCATGTCGATGCCGTGACCGACGATTGGGACAAGTTCTCCAGCTTCGCCGCCTACGACCAGTTTACCCGCGACTGGCTGTGCGAGGCGCGCCGCGTGCTGAAGCCGGAAGGCTCGATCTGGGTGATCGGATCGTACCACAACATCTTCCGCCTTGGCGCGATCATGCAGGACATGGGGTTCTGGATCCTCAACGACATCGTCTGGCGCAAGGCGAACCCGATGCCCAATTTCAAGGGCACGCGCTTCACCAACGCGCATGAGACGCTGATCTGGGCCTCGATGGGCGAGAAGTCGAAGTACACTTTCAACTACCGCGCGATGAAGACGCTCAATGACGAACTGCAGATGCGCTCGGACTGGGTGCTGCCGATCTGCGCCGGGCAGGAACGCCTGAAGAAGGGCGGCCACAAGGTCCACCCGACGCAGAAGCCCGAAGCGCTGCTCTACCGGGTGCTGCTGGCGACCACCAACAAGGGCGATGTCGTGCTTGACCCGTTCTTCGGCACCGGCACCACCGGCGCGGTTGCCAAGCGTCTTGGCCGCGACTGGATCGGTTGCGAGCGCGAGGGTGATTACCGCGAAGCGGCGATGGAACGCATCGAGATGGCGCTGGAGCTGGACGAGTCCGCGCTCAAGACCATGCAGTCCAGGCGGACCGCGCCCAAGGTCGCCTTTGGCACTCTGATCGAAACCGGCTGGATCGCGCCGGGTACGCAGCTGATGGACAAGAAGCGTCGCTTCGTGGCCACCGTGCGCGCTGACGGTTCGCTGGAGGCGGGCACCGAGAACGGATCGATCCACGGCGTCGGCGCCAAGCTGCAGGGCGCGCCGTCCTGCAATGGCTGGACGTTCTGGCATCTGGAGCATGAGGGCAAGGTGAAGCCCCTCGATGATATTCGCCAGCTCTACCTGCTCGCAACCGAACCCTGACAGGGGCGCTCGCAAGGGGCTGAAACGCCCCGGAGCCATGTTGGGGGAGTGTGCAAAGGCGCGAAGATGGTATCCGGCGTCGGGGGGCGCCGGATAGGGACGCGACCACGCGGCCGCCGCATGCGGGCAACAAGGGGTGCTGCCCCTCGGAAAATCGTCTTCGCGCCTTTGCGCCTTTTTCCGAACCGACCTAAGGGCCTTGCAGTGTCCTCCGCGAGAACGGAAAGAGACCCATGATCCGATCCCTCTATATCCGCCCCATTGCCCTCGCCGAAAGTCCGCAAAGCGAGGAGGGGGAGGCGGTCCGCCTCGGCGGCACCATGGTCTGGGCCAGCCGCTTTGCCGTGATCGTGCGTGAGGAGGGCAAGATCGTCTCGCGCGGTCGCTATGCAGCGGGGGAAATGCCGGTCGCTCTGGAAGGGCTGTCGGCAGACCTGGCGGTGCAGGCTGAGGAACAATGGGCCAATCTGGGCAGGGTTCCTGCGCCTCTGCAATGCGGTGCCCGCACGATCCGGCTGGAGCAGCCGCAGATCATGGGCATTCTCAATATGACGCCGGACAGCTTTTCCGATGGCGGCCAGTTCCTCGACGATCCGCAGATCGCCGGGGATCACGCCGCCGCCATGCTGGAAGCGGGCGCGGCGATCATCGATGTGGGCGGGGAATCCACCCGTCCCGGCGCGGGGGCCGTCTGGGAGGGGGACGAGATCAAGCGCGTCGTGCCTATGGTGGAACGGCTGGCGGCGATGGGCGCGGCGATCAGCATCGACACGCGCCGCCCGGCAGTGATGGAAGCAAGCCTGAATGCGGGCGGGCACATCGTCAATGACGTCTCCGCCTTGCGCTACGATCCGCGCAGTCAGGAACTGGCCGCCGCGAGCGGCGCGCCGGTGGTGCTGATGCACGCGCCGGGCAAGGTGGACGATCTCCATTCGAACGGCACTTATGCCGATGTCGTGCTCGATGTGTTCGACTGGCTGGCGCAGCGGCGCGACGAGGCTATGGCGGCGGGCATCGCGCGCGAGAAGATCGTGCTCGATCCGGGCATCGGTTTCGGGAAAACGCTGGCCGAGAATCTCGCGCTGATGAACGCGCTGCCGTTGTTCCATGCGCTCGGCCAGCCGTTGCTGGTGGGAGCAAGCCGCAAGCGCATGATCGGTGCGCTTTCGAACGAGGCACAGGCGCACCAGCGTCTCGGCGGCTCGATCATGCTGGCGGTCAGGGCGATGGAGGCGGGCGCGCATATCCTGCGCGTGCACGACGTGCCCGAAACCGTGCAGGCAGCCCGCGTCTGGCGCGGCCTGCGCGATGCGGCGCTGACGGATTTCGGGCAGTTGGGGCTCTGAGCGATAAGTCCGGCTCGTCTTTGCTCTCTCCCTTCGGGAAAGAGTGGACGGCTCAGGCGGCGTTGTCGATCCCGAGTTCGGACAACTTGCGGTAGAGCGTCGAGCGGCCGATGCCGAGACGCCGGGCCACTTCGGTCATGCGGCCGCGATAGAGGCCGATGGCAAGGCGGATGACGTCCGCCTCGATCTCTTCCAGCGGGCGCAAGTTGCCGTCGGGCGTGTAGAGCATGACGCCGGAGCTTTCCTGCATCGGGTTGCCGGCCACTGTGGATGGACCTGTGCCCAGAATGTTGAGAAGCTGTGGAAAGTCTTCCGAGGTGAGCGCATCGCCGTCGCAGAACACCGCGGCGCGGAACAGCACGGCCTGAAGCTGGCGCACGTTGCCTGGCCAGTCATAGGCGGCCAGCAGCGACAGCGCGCCGTCGGTGATGCCCAGTTCACGCAGGCCCGGTTGTTCGCCGATGCGGGCAAGGAAGAAGCGGGTGAGGGCGGGGATGTCGCCGGTACGCTCGCGCAGGGGCGGGAGAAGCACTTTGGTGGCGGAAAGCGAATCGTAGAGTTCCGGCAGGAAGTGCCCGCCCGCCACGAGGTCGCGCAGCGGCATGTTGCTCGCAGCGATCAGGCGCACATCGATACGGAACGAATAGGGCGCGCCGATCGGACGGACATCGCCCTTGGTGACCGACTCGAGCAGGCGTTCCTGTACCGAAAGCGGCAGGCGGTCGATCTCGTCGAGCGCGAGCGTGGCGCCATCGGAATGCTGCAGCGAGCCGATCTGGCGGTCGAAAGCACCGGGGAAGGCGCCTTTCTCGTGGCCGAACAGTACCGATTCGATCGAATTGGCAGGCAAGCCGCCGATGTTGACGATTCGCAGCGGCAATTTCGCACGCGGGCTTGCCGCGTGCATCGCCCGGATCAGCATTTCCTTACCCGCGCCGCTTTCGCCCTCGATCAGCACGGGGGTGTGTCCGCGCGCTGCCTTTGCCGCTACGGCCAGTGCCTTGCGAAAGTTCGAAGAGGCGCCGATCATCGACTCGAAATCGGGGTTGGACGGCATCTTCTCGGTCAGCGGGGCAAGTTCGTCGCGCGGCGTCTCGCGCGTTGTGGCCGCGCGCAGGGCATGCATCAGCCGATCGGGAGCCACGGGTTTCACGAGGTAGTCGGTCGCCCCGGCGCGCATGGCCTCGACCGCAAGCAGCGGCGAAGTGCTGGTGGTAAGCATCAGGATCGGCAGGGCTGGACGGCGCGATTTCAGCTCGGCGATCAAGGCGCAGGCATCCTCGCCCGGCACCCACTGATCGAGGATGATCGCGGAAAGCTGCATGCCCTGGCGTGTGCCGAGCGTGGCAATCGCGGTTTCGGCATCGCGCACGATCAGCGTGCGCCAGCCTTCCCGCGAGGCCAGCGCGGAAATGAGCCGGCTTTGGGCCGGCTCGTCGTCGATGAGCATGAGAAGGCGTTGATCCAGATCCGCCATTATATTGCCGCTTCTTCCGCCTCCTCGGGTTTCGGTGTTCGGCATAGGCCAGATTGAGTAAAGACGGGATTAAGCGTGAAACTTGGTTCATCGTCATGTGTCACGGGCTGTAGCGACTGCTTCGCACTTGAGCACAGCCGCGGCCCCGGCTACAGCGAAAGGCGTGCAAGGGAATCCAGAAGGGGAATACGGTTCATGGCATCGGGCAACGACATCAAGGTCGCACAGGAAACCTACAATGCCTTCATCAAGGCGGCGACCTGGGGGACCGGCATTGTCGTGGTGATCGTTGCGATCGTCATCGGCTTGATTACCTCCTGAGCGGAGTGGCGTGACTTGACGGAGCCGCAGGGTCAACGGATCGCGGTCCTCAAGGAGCGCGCGCCGGGAGAGACGCGAGTCGCAGCTACACCGGAAACGGTGAAAAAGCTGACCGCGCTGGGGGCATCGGTCTCGGTCGAGAGCGGCGCCGGTCTGAACGCCAGCATAGCGGACGAGGACTACCGAAGCGCCGGAGCCGATGTCGGCACGGCGGAGGCCTTGCTGGTCGGAGCGGACATCGTTTTCGGCGTGCAGGGCCCTGATCCTGCACGGCTGGGCGGCGTAAAGCCGGGCGCCTGGGTCGTGGCCATGCTCGATCCCTTTGGGCAGCGTGAGCGCGTGGAGGCCTATGCTGCGGCAGGACTGGAAGCGCTGGCGATGGAATTCATGCCGCGCATCACCCGCGCGCAATCGATGGACGTACTCTCCAGCCAGTCCAACCTCGCCGGATACAAGGCCGTGCTCGCGGCGGCCGATACTTATGGCCGCGCCTTCCCGATGATGATGACGGCGGCGGGTACGGTGAGCGCGGCCAAGTGCTTCGTGATGGGCGTGGGCGTCGCGGGTCTGCAGGCTATTGCCACCGCGCGCCGTCTGGGCGCGCAAGTCTCCGCGACGGACGTGCGTTCGGCCACCAAGGAACAGATCCTCTCACTGGGCGCCAAGCCGATCTTCGTCGAGAACGTCGCCGGGATCGAGGGCGAGGGTTCGGGCGGCTATGCTACGGAAATGAGCGAGGAATACCAGAAGGCGCAGGCCGAACTGGTTTCCAGCCACATCGCCAAGCAGGATATCGTCGTGACCACCGCGTTGATTCCGGGCCGCGCGGCCCCGCGCTTGATCTCGGACGCGCAGATCGCGACGATGAAGCCCGGTAGCGTGATTTTCGACCTGGCGGTGGCGCAAGGCGGCAATGTCGAAGGCTCGGTGGACGATCAGGTGGTCGAAAAGCACGGCGTGAAGATCATGGGCTTTTCCAACACCCCGGCGCATCTCCCCGCCGATGCCTCGGCGCTCTACGCGCGCAACCTGTTCAACTTCCTCTCGGCGTTCTGGGACAAGGAACAGGGCAAGCCGGTTCTGGACGAGGAAATCGGTGATGCCGTGCGGCTGACGCAAGGTGGCAGGGTCGTAAATGCGAGGCTGCTGGGGTGATGGGAAGCTCCTTGAATCCTCCCCGGTATGGGGAGGGGGGCCGCGCGAAGCGCGGTGGAGGGGATTCCCGTTTTACACCACGCCCGGCGGTCATGCGGGCCCGCGAACTGCGCAAAGCGATGACCAGGCCAGAGTTCGCACTCTGGCAGATGCTTCGTCGAAGGCCGGGCGGTTTCAAATTCCGGCGACAACATCCGATTGGTCCGTACATCGCCGGTTTCGGCTGCCTGAGCGCCAGGCTCGTCGTGGAAGTCGACGGCATCGCCCACGATATGGGCAATTGTCCTGCGCGTGACGAGGAACACGTTAGTTTCATTGAGGAAAACGGGTTTAGGGTTTTGAGGGGTTCGGCCAGACGCGTGCTGGCAGATGTCGAAGGCACCGCCGTCGCGATCGTCGCGCGGGCCGGGAGACCTCTCCATCGTCCTGCGGACGGTCCCCCTCCCCGTGTCGGGGAGGACAGCTAGAGTGGACTTTGTTTCGATACTCTCGATCTTCGTGATGGCCTGCTTCGTGGGCTATTACGTCGTCTGGTCGGTGACCCCGGCGCTGCATACGCCGCTGATGGCGGTGACCAATGCGATTTCCTCGGTGATCGTGGTGGGCGCGCTGATCGCCAGTGCGGCGGCCGGTTCGCCGCTGGCCAAGTGGCTGGGCCTCGGCGCGGTGGTGCTGGCGAGCGTGAACATCTTCGGCGGCTTTGCCGTCACCGAGCGGATGCTGGCGATGTACAAGAAGAAGGACAAGCCCGGCGCGAAGGGGGGCAAGTGATGGAAGCCCATGCTGTGAACCCCTGGGTCGCCGTTGCCTACCTCGTCGCGGGCGTGTGTTTCATTCTGGCGTTGCGCGGGCTGTCGTCTCCGGCGACCAGCCGGGCGGGCAACCGCTATGGCATGTTCGGCATGGCGATTGCCGTGGTCACGACCCTGATTACCCACGAGATCGCCAGCTTGCCTGAGATCATGGGGGCTATCGCGATCGGCGGCGGCATCGGTTTTGTGACCGCCCGGCGCATCCAGATGACGGCTATGCCGCAGCTTGTCGCTGCGTTCCACTCGCTGGTGGGCTTGGCGGCCGTGCTGGTCGCGGTCGCGGCGTTCCTCAATCCGGATGCGTTCGGCATTCTGGGGGCGGACGGCAATATCCTCAACGTCAGCCGCGTCGAGATGGCGCTGGGCGCGGCCATCGGCGCCATCACCTTCTCGGGTTCCGTCATCGCTTTCGCCAAGCTCAATGGCAACATGTCGGGCTCCCCGATCCTGCTGCCCGCGCGGCATGTGATCAATCTCGGCACACTGGTGCTGATCCTCGCGCTGACGGCGATGTTTACCGTGGCCACGCATGCCGGGCCGGGGGAGAGCCCGCTGTTCTGGGCGATCGTGGCGCTCAGCTTCGCCATCGGTTTCCTGCTGATCATCCCGATTGGCGGGGCGGACATGCCGGTCGTGGTATCGATGCTGAACAGCTACTCGGGTTGGGCGGCTGCCGCGATGGGCTTCACGCTGCACAATACGGCGATGATCATTACCGGCGCGCTGGTCGGTTCGTCGGGCGCGATCCTCAGCTACATCATGTGCAAGGCGATGAACCGCAGCTTCATCTCGGTGATCGCGGGCGGCTTCGGCGCCGATGCAGGCGGCGCGGGCGGGGGCGAGGCGAAGGAACAACGCCCGTGGAAGCGCGGTTCGGCAGAGGACGCGGCGTTCCTGATGAAGGAAGCAGAGAACGTCATCATCATCCCCGGCTACGGCATGGCCGTGGCGCAGGCGCAGCACGCGCTGCGCGAGATGACCGACCTGCTCAAGGAGCATGGCGTCAATGTGAAGTTCGCAATCCACCCGGTCGCGGGGCGTATGCCGGGGCACATGAACGTGCTGCTCGCCGAAGCCAGCGTGCCTTACGACGAAGTCTTCGAACTGGAAGACATCAACAGCGAATTCGCGCAGGCTGACGTTGCCTTTATCATCGGCGCCAACGACGTGGTGAACCCGGCCGCACGCACGGACAAGGCCTCGCCCATCTACGGCATGCCGGTGTTCGATGTGGACAAGGCCAAGACCATCTTCTTCATCAAGCGTTCGATGGGCGGGCAGGGCTACGCCGGTGTCGATAACGACGTGTTCTACATGGACCAGACGATGATGCTCCTCGCGGACGCCAAGAAGATGGTCGAAGAGATCAACAAGTCCCTCACCGACTGAGAGCGGTGCAACTATGAAATGGTTGGCCGGGCTTGCCGTTCTGGCAGGCATTCTGTTGCTGGGCTGGCGCCTGGCCGTGCCCGCTTATGCCGAGTACCGGCTGCGCGGGGCCATGGTGGAGGCGGGAGTACGCGAACAGGTCGCGCAGTGTATTGCGGAGCGCATGTCGCGCCGGTTGAGCACGCCGCAACTGCTCAAACTGGACGCTCTCGCCCGTGAGGCCCGTATGCTGCGCGGGCTGCGGCAGGCGGCCGGGCGGATGGACGATCCGGACATCGCGATTGTTGCCTCGTCGTCCGTGGTCTTGTGCTCCACCGGTTTCGCCCGCTAGGGGGACTCTGGTCACACAACGCCGAACGCGGGAAAGGTACAGCTTTGACCCTGGCGCCCTACGCATCCGACCCGGCCCGTTCGCGCGGGCGTGAATTTGCTCTGGAGAACGCCGTCGCCCGCGGGCCACGCAGCGTCTATCAGCGTGACCGCGACAGGATCATTCATTCGATCGCGTTCCGCCGCTTGCGCTACAAGACGCAGGTCTTTGTCGCGCCCGACGGCGATCATTACCGGGTGCGGCTCACGCACAGCCTGGAAGTGGCGCAGATCGCGCGCGTGATCGCGCGCATTCTCGGGCTTGACGAGGACCTGACCGAAGCGCTGGCGCTGGCGCACGATATCGGCCATCCGCCCTTCGGCCATGCCGGGGAAGACGCGCTCGACGCGGCGCTGCACAAGGCGGGCGGCTTCGATCACAACGCACATACCCTGCGCACGCTGATGCGGCTCGACAGCCCCTATTGTGAGCATGACGGGCTTAACCTGACCTGGGAAACGCTCGAAGGTCTGGCCAAACACAACGGACCTGTCCTCGAACCCAACTGGGCATTGTCCGAACTCGACGGAGCCTATGGGCTGGAACTGGGCACTCACGCCTCGCTGGAGGCGCAGGTGGCCGCGCTTTCCGACGATATCGCCTATGACAACCACGATATTGACGATGGCCTGCGCGCCGGTTTCCTCGATCTCGATGAACTGTTGGCTCATCCTTTCGTGGCGAGTCAGTGGGCAGAAGTGGAACGCCGCTATCCGGGGGTCCCGATCGAACGGCAGCTGGCCGAGCTGATCCGCAGCCAGATCGGCGTGATGGTCAATGATCTGGTGGCGCAGACGCAGGCGAACCTCGTGGGTGTGGGCAGTGTGAAAGACGTGCGCGCGGCAGGGCGTCCGCTGGTCGCCTTCTCGCCTGAACTTGCCGAGGGTGAGCGCGCTTTCAAGCGCTTCATGTACGATAAGCTCTATTACCACCCCGAACAGCTGGAAACCGCGCGCCGTGCCCGGGCCGTGCTGGCCGAACTCTATTCGGCCTATTCGCAGGAACCGGTGCTGATGGATGAGAGCTGGATCGACACGATGCCCCGTTACGAACCGGAGCGAAGCCGTCATATCGCCGACTATATCGCGGGGATGACCGACCGTTTCGCTATCACTTGCCATGAGCAGATCTATGGCCGCACGCCGGAAGGTCTCAGCAATGTTTGAGGGCGGTAGATAGCATGGCGCCGGGGGGTGTTAGAATTTGCCTCGTCGGGGCGACGGGGCTGGTCGGCCGTGCGCTGATGACCGAGGCTGTGGGGCGCGACGATGTGCGCCTGATCGCGGTCGTGCGGCGAGAGGCGTCGATGCCGCCGGGCGCGCGCATGGAAATGCTGGTGGGAGAGCCTATCGACTGGCCGCAGCTTATCGCAGCGGCGCAGGCGGACGTGATGGTCTGCGCGCTCGGGACCACGATCAGGGCGGCGGGCAGCGAGGACGCTTTTCGCGCTGTCGATCACGATCTCGTGCGGTTCTGCGCAGAGGCGGCGCGGGCCGCCGGGATCGAGCACATGATCGTCGTCTCTTCTGTGGGAGCGGCCCGGGCCAGTCGCAATTTCTACCTTTCGGTGAAGGGAGAAATGGAACAGGCGCTGTCGAGGCTTGGTTTTCGCCGGCTCGATATTCTTCGGCCCGGCCTGCTGCGCGGGCGCCGGGAGGAACGGCGCCCGCTGGAGGCATGGGCGCAGGTTCTGGCCCCGCTGGCGGACTGGACGGTGCTGCATGGCAAGTACCGCCGTTACCGTTCCATTACCGCGCGCAGGCTGGCCCGCGCGGTGCTGGCGCTGACGAAGGAAAAGGATGGAGCGTTGACACGTCCGCGCGGCTCCAGCAAGGCTTGTCCATCGCTGGCACGCGCGGGAGAGACCTCGCTGATTCGGGCAACCGGTCAAAGAGGCGCCGAAGGAGCAACCGCCCCGGAATCTCTCAGGCAAAAGGACCGCGCAGGGCCTATAGCGAAACTCTGGAAAGTGCCTTGGCTTTCGGGCCGGGCCGCCGACGGTGTAACTTCGCCTGTCCTGTTGCGGACACGGCGAGGGAAGCTCTCAGGTTTCCGTGACAGAGGGGGCACCGAATGGTGTGCCATGCCCTGTCGCGGAGTTCTGTTTTGAGCGAATACCCAGTCAACGACGACAACCAGACCGAAGACCTTGCGCCCATGCTCCTGCCGCTCGATGCCTGGCATCGGGAAAAGGGCGGCCGCATGGTCGAATTCGCCGGCTACATGATGCCCGTTCAGTACGAAGGGATCATGGCCGAGCACCTCTGGACGCGCGAACATGCCGGGCTGTTCGATGTCAGCCACATGGGGCAGATCTATCTGACCGGTGAAGGCATCGAGACCGCGCTGGAAGCCGCGCTTCCCATCGATCTCTCCACGCTGAAGACCGGTTCGGTGCGCTATTCGCTGCTGCTGGACGAGAACGGCGGTATTCTGGACGACCTGATGGTGACGCGCTGGAACACCGGGTTCTACCTCGTCGTCAATGGCGCGACCAAGTGGGACGATATCGGCACCCTGCGCGAACTGCTGCCGGACGAAGTCACTCTCAACCACCTTGATGAAACCGCGTTGCTGGCCCTGCAGGGGCCGGAAGCTTTTACCGCGCTGGAACGCCATGTGGAAGGCGAAACGCCGCTTTCCGCTCTGACGTTCATGAAGGGCGCTGGCTTCAAGCTGGGCGGCGTTGACGCCTGGATCAGCCGTTCGGGCTATACCGGCGAGGACGGTTTCGAGATTTCGATCCCCGGCGAAAGCGCCGCCGCCGTGGCAGAGCTGCTGTGCGGCGAGCCGGAAGTGAAACCGATCGGTCTTGGCGCGCGTGACAGTCTGCGCCTTGAGGCGGGCCTGCCGCTCTATGGCCATGACATGACGCCGGAGGCCGATCCCGTCAGTGCCGGTCTGGTGTTCGGAATCAACAAGCGACGCCGCAGCGAAGGCGGCTTCCCCGGCGCCGCGCGCATTCAAGGCGTGCTGGCCGATGGACCGGCCCGCAAGCGTATCGGCCTGACGCTGGAAGGCCGCATGGCCGCGCGGGAGGGGGCGAAAGTCTTCGTCGGCGATCAGGAAGTGGGCGTGGTGACATCGGGCGGTTTCTCGCCCTCGCTGCAGAACCCCGTCGCCATGGCCTATGTCGATGCCGCGCATTGTGCCGACGGCACGGCCCTTGAGATCGAGATGCGTGGCAAGCGCCTTCCCGCGAAGGCCGCGCCGATGCCTTTTGTCCCCCACCGCTATCACCGCTGAGGAGCAGCACCCATGACCCGCTATTTTACCGAAGACCATGAGTGGATCGAAGTCGAAGGCGACCTCGGTACTGTCGGCATTACCGACTATGCGCAGGGCCAACTGGGCGACATCACGTTCGTCGACCTGCCCGAAACCGGCGCCACCGTTGCCAAGGGCGATTCCGTCTCGGTCGTCGATTCCGTGAAGGCCGCTTCGGACATCTACACGCCCGCTTCGGGCACGATCACCGAAGTGAACGAGACGCTCGCCGACGAGCCGGAGCTGGTGAACACCGACGCCGAAGTGGGCGGCTGGCTCTATCGCATGACGCTGTCCGACGCGTCCGAGCTGGGC
This sequence comes from Novosphingobium sp., assembly GCA_037384205.1. Classification (GTDB taxonomy): domain Bacteria; phylum Pseudomonadota; class Alphaproteobacteria; order Sphingomonadales; family Sphingomonadaceae; genus Novosphingobium. The sequence continues at coordinate 39,667 of JARROF010000018.1, forward strand.
AGCCTGATGGATGAGGCCGCTTACAAGACCTACGTCGAAAGTCTCTGATTTTTACGGAGTAACGCCACTTGCGCTATCTGCCCCTGACTCCCGCCGACCGCGCCGACATGCTCGGCACGATCGGTGCCGCCAGCGTTGATGATCTCTTCATCGACGTGCCCGAAGAAGCACGGCTGTCTGGCCCGATCGAGGGCCTGCCGATGCATGCCAGCGAAATGGCGGTGGAACGGCACATGTCCAGGCTGGCGGCGAAGAATATCTCCGCCGGCTCGGCGCCGTTCTTCCTGGGGGCAGGGGCTTATCGCCACGATGTGCCCGCCTCCGTCAATCACCTGATCCAGCGCGGCGAGTTCCTGACGGCCTATACGCCTTATCAGCCGGAAATCGCGCAGGGGACGCTGCAGGTGCTCTTCGAGTTCCAGACGCAGGTTGCGCGGCTGCTGGGCACCGATGTCGCCAATGCCTCGATGTACGACGGTTCGACCGCGTGCTGGGAAGCGATCCTGATGGCCGCGCGCGTGACGCGCAAGGGCAAGGCGGTGCTCTCGGGCGGGCTGCACCCGCACTACGGCGAAGTGGTGCGCACGATGGCGAAGTTCACCGGTGACGAGATCGTCTCGCTGTGGACCGAACTGTCGGCCGAGCCTGACGATGCCGCGGTGATCGATGCGATCGACGAGGCGACCTCGTGCGTGGTCGTGCAGTATCCCGATGTGCTGGGCCGCATCCCCGATCTGGCCGCGATTGCCGGGGCAGCCCATGCCAAGGGCGCGCTGCTGATCGCGGTCGTTACCGAGCCAGTGGCGCTGGGCCTGATCGAGGCGCCCGGCGCGCTGGGTGCGGATATCGTCGTGGGAGAGGGGCAGTCGCTGGGCGTCGGCCTGCAGTTCGGCGGGCCTTACCTTGGCCTGCTCGGCTGCCGCGAGAAGTTCGTGCGGCAGATGCCGGGGCGCCTGTGCGGGCAAACCGTGGATGCCGAGGGCAAGCGCGGTTTCGTGCTCACGCTCTCCACCCGTGAACAGCATATCCGCCGAGAGAAGGCGACCAGCAACATCTGCACCAATTCAGGGCTTTGCGCGCTGGCCTTCAGCATTCACCTGACCCTGCTGGGCGGGGAAGGGCTGGCGCAGCTCGCTGCCGTCAACCACGCGCGGGCGCAGGCCATGGTCGAGCGGCTGACCCGCATTCCGGGCGTCGAACTGCTCAACGATGCTTATTTCAATGAGGCGACGCTGGTCCTGCCGCGCGATGCGCGCGACGTCGTGCGCGAACTGGCCGCGCGCGAAATTCTGGGCGGGGTTTCGCTCAGCCGCCTGTTCCCGGCCAGTGACGGTCTGGACAAGGCGCTGCTGGTTGCGGCGACCGAGACCACGAGCCTTGAGGATATCGAGGCCTTCGCAACCGAATTGGAAGCCCTTCTGGTGGGAGTACCGGCATGAACGCGGTGAATGCAGGGGGCTGGAAGCCCACGATGGGGGATACTGGGGATGAAGCCGGCGAAGGCGCGGTGCCGCAGACGGCCAGCGGCGACTATGGCCTGATGCTGGAAGAGGCGCTGATTTTCGAACTTGGCGCCAAGGACAAGTGCGGCGTCGATTTCGAGGAAACGGACCGCGCGCCTGCCAGTGGTCTGTCGAAGTTCCTGCGCAAGTCCGCGCCGGACCTGCCGGGCCTGACCGAACCCGAAGCGGTGCGCCACTACACGCGCCTTTCGCGGCAGAACTACGCTATCGACCTCGGGCCGTTCCCGCTCGGCTCGTGCACGATGAAGCACAACCCGCGCCTCAACGAGAGCATGGCACGCCTGCCGGGCTTTGCCGACGTGCACCCGATGCAGCCGCAGACGACGGTGCAGGGCGCGCTCGAAGTGATCGAGCAACTGGCCGACTGGCTGGTCACGCTCACCGGCATGGCCTCGGTGGCGATGAGCCCCAAGGCCGGCGCGCACGGCGAGTTGTGCGGCCTTCTGTGCATCCGCGCCGCGCTCGATGCGCGCGGCGAGACCCGCGACGTGGTGCTGGTGCCCGAAAGCGCCCACGGCACCAATCCGGCGACCGCGGCTTTCGCGGGCTTCAAGGTGCAGTCGATTCCGGCAACGCCCGATGGCCGCGTCGATGTGGCCGCACTCAAGGACAAGCTGGGGCCGAACGTCGCCGGGGTGATGATCACCAACCCCAACACTTGCGGCCTGTTCGAATCCGAACTGAAGACGATTGCCGATGCCGTCCATGCGGCGGGTGGCTATGTCTATTGCGACGGTGCCAACTTCAACGCCATCGTCGGCAAGGTGCGTCCGGGCGATCTCGGCGTTGATGCCATGCACATCAACCTGCACAAGACCTTCTCCACCCCGCACGGCGGTGGCGGGCCGGGCGCCGGGCCGGTGGTGCTCTCCGAAGCACTGGCGCCGTTCGCGCCGCTGCCCTTCGTGACGCGCGGCGCCGATGGCGAGGTCCACCTCGTCGAGGAAGAGAACCGGGGCGAGGGGCACAGCCAGTCGTTCGGCCGCATGGTCGCATTCCACGGCCAGATGGGCATGTTCACCCGCGCGCTGGCCTACATCCTCAGTCACGGCGCCGATGGCCTGCGCCAGGTGGCCGAAGATGCAGTGCTCAATGCCAACTATGTGCTGCGCACCTGTGAGGACGTGCTGCCCGCACCGTTCGCCAAGAGCGGCCCGTGCATGCACGAGGCGCTGTTCAGCGAAGCGGGGCTGGCCGATGGCTTCTCCACGCTCGATATCGCCAAGGGGCTGATCGACGAGGGTTTCCACCCGATGACGGTCTATTTCCCGCTGGTGGTGAAGGGCGCGATGCTGGTCGAGCCGACCGAGACCGAAAGCAAGGCCGGGCTCGATCGTTTCATCGGTAGTCTGCGCGCTCTGGCCGAGCGGGCGAAGGCCGGCGACCAGAGCCTGCACTCCGCGCCGCACTTCGCGCCGCGCCGCCGGCTCGATGAAACACAGGCCGCGCGCAAGCCGGTGCTGGTCTGGAAGGAGTAGCGGCGCCTGAACGGGACCAGCATTGCCCGTTCCCGAGCATAGTCGAGGGACGTTGATCGAGCGAAGCCGAGGCTGGCACCCTGGAGGCTCTCGGCTGCGCTTGCACTATCCCCTCGACTTCGCTCGGGGCGAATGGGTATTGTCAGTAAGGTCAATGGCATGATGCACCAGGAAGCATAGTGCCGTAAATTCGGGAAGGCGGAGCGCATGGGAACTCAACCGGGCCATTGGCTGGCTTACTTGCCGTTTGCCATTTTCGCGCTGGTGATGCTCTTGCGCTTCCGCTCCCTGAACCGGGCGCGGCCGCTGCGGGTGGCCACGCTCTGGATCTTTCCGGCGATCATTCTGGGGGTGGTCAGCTTCGCTCTCTATGGGATGCATCCGTCGCTCAAGGGCTGGCTGCTCTTTGCAGCGGGCATTGTCATAGGTTCGATGCTGGGTGTGCAGCGCGCCCGGATGATGCGGCTTCACATCGAAGGAGAGGGCGCGGAGGCCCGGGTGATGATGCGCCAGTCGATGGCGGCGCTGCTGATGATCCTGGCGATCTTCGCGCTGCGCCGTGTGCTGTTTTCCGGCATGGGCCCGTCTGCAGGAGGGCATCCGAGTGCCAATGCGCTGCTTTTTACCGATGCCATGCTGGGCTTTGCGGCAGGCGTGATCTGCGTGCAGCGTGTTGTCCTGTGGCTGCGCGCGCGGCGCCTGGTTGCGGAGCATCGCTCCGGGGATGTTGAGTGACCCGCCTTTTCGAACGCATTACCGGCCTCTTCGCGTTGTGGACGGTGCTGGGCGTCGGTCTCGCCTGGTTTTCGCCCGATCTGTTCCTGTGGGTGGCGGACGGGCGCTTTCGGCCGTTCGGCCAGCCGCTGATCAGTGTCATGCTCGGTGTGATCATGCTGGGCATGGGAATTACCCTTAGCTTCGATGATTTCCGGCGCGTACTGGCGCTGCCCCGGCAAGTGCTGGCAGGCGTGGCGCTGCAATTTACAGTGATGCCAATGGCCGGCTTCGCCTCGGCTTGGGTTTTCGGGCTGGAGCCGGGGCTGGCGGTGGGGCTGATTCTCGTATCGTGCTGCCCGGGCGGCACGGCCTCCAACGTGATAAGCTATCTGGCTCGGGCCAATGTCGCCTTGTCCGTCACTATGACTATGGCCTCGACGCTTGTCGCCATTGCCCTGACACCGGTGCTGACCGGGTGGCTGGCGGGCGTGTTCATCGAGATCGACCGCTGGAACCTGTTTCGCGGGATGCTCTCGGTCGTGCTTGTACCGGTTGTCGCCGGGGTACTGATGAACCGCTACCTGCCGAAACTGACGCAAAAGGTTACAGTGGTCTCCCCCTTCATTTCGGTGCTGTTCGTGGTGCTGATCGTCTCGGGCATTATCGCCAGGTCGAAACCACTGATCGAGATGCACGCAGGCCTGCTGCTGCTGGCCGTTTTTTCGCTTCACGCTTGCGGGTTCGGGCTGGGCTATCTGCTCAGCCGCGTCCTGCGCCTGCACGAAGCATCGGCGCGTACTATCAGCGTGGAGGTGGGGATGCAGAACAGCGGACTCGGCGCCAGTTTGGCCTCAAGCCCGGCTTTCGCTCATCAGTTCCCGAATACCATGCAGGCTGCACTGGCCCCGGTTCCGGCGGCGATTTCCGCTGTAATGCATGTCTTGATCGGAAGCCTGCTGGCCTCGATCTGGAGCCGTTCGGTTCCCGACGAGGAGATACCTGCTCAGGTTGCCTTGTCGACGGTGTTGGCCGCTGATTCAAGATCCTGACCGACACCGCGCACCGTGTTGCAGGCCGCGCAACTCAGCACGAGACCGCCGGTGGCAAGGATAAGGACGAATTTCCTGAACATCGCTGTGTTGTTCCTTGTTGATGAAAACCGGCATAATCGAAGCTTGTGGCGATGGGAAGCAGTTGGAAACGGGGCAGGCGTCAGTTGATCGCATCGTCCCCGGCCTGACCAACGGACTCGATGTCGCGGCCGACACCTTTCACGGTGTTGCACGCGGCCGTGCCCAGAACGAGACCGCTGGCGGCAAGAGCAAACAGGATAGTCCTGATCATCACTATGTTCCCTTCGTGATTTGCAAGCCGCGCATGCAGCTCGGCTTGACGGGAGGAACACTTGGGAAGGAGTCAGGTTCCGCCTGTCTTCCCTTCGCTTTCGTCGATGAATTCCTCGATCGCGCCGGAATCGAAGGCGGAAGTGGGCGAAATGCTTTTGGAGAGGTAGTGCTCGCGCCAGATGATGATGATGCCGGCGGCAATGATCAACGGCGCGCCCAGCCAGACGTGGTGCGGCGGCAGATTGTCCCAGATCAGCCAGCCATAGAGCGTGGCCCAGACAAGCGCGGTATAGTCGATGATCACTACTGTCGCGACTTGCCCATAGCGCAGCGAAGCCGTGATCAGGAACTGCGCAAAAGTCCCGGTAAAGCCGACGGCGACAAGGATCAGCCAGGCTTCCAGCGTGTGCGAGCGGCCATAGAGCGGAAGCAATACGGAGGCGAAAAGCGAGCCGTAAACGGCGAACCAGAACACACAGGCGATGGGGGCTTCCGTGCGTGCGAGATCGCGGATCTGGAAACTGACGGTTGCGATCACCACACCCGCTCCAAGGCCGACGGTCAGACCAAGCGGCGGAATGTGCGTGCCACCGGGGTTGGAGACGACAAGCACTCCGGCAAAGCCGAGCACGACAGCCGTCCAGCGCCAGACGCCCACGGCATTGCGCAGGACCAGAGCGGTTATCAGAACCGCGAACAGGGGGGTGGTGAAACTCAGCGTGGTCTGCACCGGCAATGGCAGCAGCATGGCCGCCGAGACATTGCAGAGCAGTCCCAGCGTACCGGTGGCCGCGCGCCCGGCATGGCTGCCCATGCGTCGTGTAGTCAGCACGCTGAGACTGCCCGTCGCCAGCAGCCAGCCGAAAATCATCGGTACGCTCATCGCCTGGCGCCAGAACAGCAGTTCGGGAATTGAAACGCCGCGATCGCCGGCAAGCTTGATCAGCATGAACATGGTCGAAAGCATCACCATGGCCAGCACGCGCAGACCTATGGCGAGCAAGGGATTCTCTCGCGACTGGGAACGGGGGGAGGAAGTCACAGGGGCGCTTTAACTTCCCTGCGCGGCGAGGCAAGGGCAGGGTATGAGTGATTCGACACGGTTTATGATGATCGCGGGGAGCATGGCGGCCTTGGTGGCGCTGGTAGCATGGATCGGTGATCGCCGCCGCATACGCCGCCGCAACCTGGACCGCGTGGGTTTCATGCCCTGGACCCCGATCTTTTTCTGGTCGTTGCTGGCCGCCGTGCTGCTGCTTGGCCTCGGCAGCAGAAGTCTGGTGGGGGGCTGATTCCTGGTCGCAGAGCTGGAATGTACAACTTACTTGAACATGTGGATCGATTTTATCCGGCTGGGCAGAAACCGGGCTTGGTGAGATCAGGCCTGTGACATTTCGCTTTTCCCTAGTCCCCGGAGAATCCTGTATGAACCGTTTTCTGGCCTCGGCACTGGCCGCTGTTTCCATCGTCGCATCTGCGCCGCTCTTCGCGCAGCAGGCCGATACGAGCCCTGCCGACGTTCAGGCCGGTAACTATGCGCTGGACAGCTCGCACACGTTGGTGCGTTTCACAGTCGATCATTTCGGCATCAGTGAATACTTCGGCACGTTCCCCGGCGCCAGCGGCGCCCTCTCGCTCAACCCCAAGGATATTGCCTCGGCCAAGCTCGACGTTTCAGTGCCGGTGGCAACCGTTTCGACTACCAACAAGACACTGGACGCGGAACTGGTTGGTGCGGAGTGGTTCGATGCCGCCAGGTTTCCGACGATGCGCTTCACCTCGACCAAAGTGGTCAAGACCGGAGCGCGCACCGCAGACGTTACGGGCAATCTGACCCTTCACGGCGTGACGCAGCCGGTGACGCTCAAGGCTACGTTCAAGGCAGGCGCTGTCAATCCCATGAACAAGACCTACACGATCGGCTTCAATGCCACCGGCGTGATCAAGCGCACCGCGTTCGGCGTGAGCAAGTACGCGCCGCTCGTCAGCGACGATACCCGGATTGCGATCACTGCAGCCTTCGAAAAGCAGGCTGACTGACAAAGACGGAAAAAAAGGGCCGCGCCGCGTTTGAACGCCATGCGGCCCTTTTTTTGTCCGAAGCGGTTTAGAGACAAGCTTCCAGATAGGCCTGATCGAAGCCGAACTGGCGGGCCTTTTCCAGCGTGTAAGGGCGCAGGCCCGAACTGCGGAATTCGCCCAGGATCTTGCCGTCGTCGGTCTCGTCCAGATATTCGAACTTGAACAGTTCCTGGGTGACGATGACGTCGCCTTCCATGCCGATCACTTCGGTGATGTTGGTGGTGCGGCGCGAACCGTCGCGCAGGCGCTTGACCTGAACGATCAGGTCCACCGATTCCGCGATCTGGCGGCTGATGGCTTCCTTCGGGATCTTGATGTCGCCCATCAGGATCATGTTTTCCATACGGCCCAGGCACTCGCGCGGGCTGTTGGCGTGGAGCGTGCACATCGAACCATCGTGGCCTGTGTTCATGGCGGCCAGCAGGTCGAAACATTCGGCACCGCGGATTTCGCCCAGGATGATGCGGTCAGGGCGCATACGCAGGGCGTTCTTCACAAGGTCGCCGATCGTGATCGCTCCCTGGCCCTCAAGGTTCGGCGGGCGGGTTTCCAGCGGCAGCCAGTGCGGCTGCTGCAGGCGCAGTTCGGCCGCGTCCTCGATGGTCAGCACGCGCTCGCCCGGATCGATCATTTTTGAGAGGGCATTGAGCATCGTCGTCTTGCCCGAACCCGTACCGCCGGAGATCACAACGTTCATGCGGCAGGCGCCGGCGATCTTGAGGCAGGTCGCCATCTTCTCGCTCATCGAACCGAAGTCCTTGAGCATGTCGATGGTGATCGGCTTCTCGGAGAACTTACGAATCGAGATCGCGGTGCCGCGCAAGGACAGCGGCGGCACGATCACGTTGACACGGCTGCCGTCCTTGAGGCGGGCGTCGGCCAGCGGCGTGGTCTGGTCGACGCGGCGGCCGACCTGATTAACGATGCGCTGGGCGATCTGGAACAGGTGTTGTTCGTCGCGAAAGCGGATCGGCGCAAGCTGCAGCTTGCCCTTTCTTTCGATGTAGGTCTGGTTCGGGCCGTTGACCATGATGTCCGACACGTCCGGATCGCCGAGCAGTTCCTCCAGCGGGCCGAAACCGAGCAGTTCGTCGATCAGCACCTTTTCCAGCGCGAACTGTTCGCGGCGGTTGAAGGTGATTTTCAGCTCGGCCAGCACTTCCATGATGATCGGTCGGAATTCCTCCGACAGTTCGTCCTTGGTGAGAGTGGC
>JARROF010000019.1:0-22472 GCA_037384205.1 Novosphingobium sp.
CCCTTTCCCGATAGGCCGATAGTACGAACTGTCCAGATCTTCCCCCAGTGGGAGGTGGCAGATGGCTGGCTTCTCGCATAGGGAGAATGCGGCGCCGTTGCGGCAGGACGGGTGAGCCCGCTTCACCGCTCTTTGGGCGGCTCCTGTCCCCGGACGGGGAGATTCATGTCTTCCCCGACCCTGCAGAGTCTGTCGATTCCTGCGACCAACCTGCTTCCGCGCGATAGGAACGGCGATGAGTCAGGTATTGCGGGGTGTGCGTGCCTTGCAGCTAAAACAGAAAAAGGGCCGCGCAAGCCATGCCTGCGCGGCCCTTTCACCGGATAGGGAGGATATCCCGGTGGATCAGAATTCAGACCAGTCGTCCCCGCTCGCCTGCACCGCCAGATTGCCCACCACTTGCGGGGCCGGCATCGCCTTGGGAGCGGGGGCGGCTGCTGGAATGGCCCGGGCAAATGCGGCCGGTGCCGCCTTGCGATAGGACGGGCTGTCATCGACCTTGAAGGCGGAGAACGCCTCGAACAGCTGCTGTGCCTCGCGGGCCAGCATTTCGGTGGCGGCGGTGGTTTCCTCGACCATGGCGGCGTTCTGCTGGGTCATCGAGTCCATCGCGCCGATGGCTTCGTTGATCTTGAGCAGGCCGGAAGACTGCTGCTCGGCAGCTTCAGCCATGGCCTCGATCGATTCGCTGACGCTTGATACGCGCTCGATGATGCGGTTGAGCGACCCGCCGGTGTCATTGACGAGCTCGACGCCCGAAGTGACGTGTTCCGTCGCTGAGAGGATGCGCGACTTGACGTCGGAGGCCGCATCGGCCGCACGCTGGGCCAATGCCCGCACTTCCGAGGCGACGACCGCGAAGCCCTTGCCGGCGTCGCCGGCGCGCGCCGCTTCCACGCCGGCGTTAAGGGCCAGCAGGTTGGTCTGGAAGGCAATGCCGTCGATAACCGTGATGATCTCGGCGATTTCCCTGGTGGCCTGATCGATACCGTGCATGGCGGCAATGGCGCGCTGCACGACTTCGCCGCCCTGTTCGGCTTCGCCGCGTGCGTCGCTCATGGCTTTGTTCGCCTGAGCCACAATTCCGGCGCTCTCGCCGATCTTGCGGGTGATCTCGTCCATGGCCGCGGCCGAGGACTGCAGGCGGGCGGCCTGCTCTTCGGACCGGTTCGACAGGTCGGTGGTGGCCTGGCGGATTTCGGACGAACCGGTGGAGATCGAATTGATGCTGCCGCGTACCGAGCCCATGACCGTGCAGAGCTGGTCCAGTGCGTTGTTGAAGTCGCGTGCGACCGACGAGAAGGCTTCGGGCAGGTTGTCGAGTCTTGCGCGAAGGTCCGACTGCGAAAGATCGTGCAGCTTTTGGCCGATTTCCGCCATTGCCGCCTCGCGGTCCTTATCGGCGGCGATCTTTGCGATCGCTTCGTCGCGGAAGACCAGAACGGCGCGGGCCATGTTGCCCAGCTCGTCCACGCGTTCGGTACCCGGCACTGCGATGTCATTGCGGCCGGCGGCGAGCGCGGCCATCGTTTCGGTGAGATCGCCGATGGGCATTGCAATGTTGCGGCTCAGCTTGCGCTGCAGGGCTATGGCGATGCCGATCAGGACGAGGCCGCCGACGGCAATGGCGATCCAGGCCGTGGTAATGGCGCTTTCCTGGCCCGCCGACTGCTCTTCAAGCTGGGTCTGTTCGTAGTCGCGAAGATCGCGCAAGGGCAGAACGGCGGCGCTTACCAGCGCCTTCTTGCCGGCATCGCGGACGCGGTCGGCCGCCTCCTGGCGGTGGCCCTGCTTGACCAGTTCGATCGACTTGTCGCCCCAGTCCTTGCGCCATTTGAGCGTTTCCCGGCGCGATTCCAGAAGTTTGTCACGCATTTCCGGATTGGTGAGCAAAGTCTCCAGCTCGGCCGAAGTTGCGTCGTACTGGTCGCGACCATCGTAGTACGACTTGAGATAATTGTCGTCTCCGGTCACGAGGTATCCGCGCATCTGGCTGTTCTGACGCAGGATCTGCGTTTCCAGCGCCAGGGCCTTGGAATGGATATCCTGGTGGAAATTGGTATGCTCGGTCGATCGGCTGATCATGGCGATGTTGACCGCGAAGACCAACATCATGACTGCCGCCGAGAGATTGATCGCAATAAATGCGACCGCCAACTTCTTCGGGATATTCAATGAGCTGAGCATGTTTTCAATCCAATCGGGTATTCGTTTTCCTCGTCACCCGGCCATCGCGCCGCATGCGCCGCAGCCGGGTCGGCTTCAGAAGTTGAAGCGCAGCGAGGTGGAGATGTTGCGCGGGTTAATGGCCCGTGCCGTCACAACACCACTCGACGGGATGAATTCTCCGTCGGCATCGACAAGACCAGGAACGTCAAACAGGTTGTTGGCGTTAAGCATGATCATGACGCGGTCGGTAGGGCGGTACTGTATAAAGGCATTGGTCTCTCCCTCCGCAGCCAGCCCCGGCGAAGGCAGAAGACAAGCCGTGGCGAGTAAAAGCAGCGTTTTTGTTTTCACAATATCATCCCTGTTGCGACAGGATTCGCTATGGCAGGATAAGTGGCGCCAGCTTAAATCAGCCGTTCATGCTATTAAGGATAAATGCTGGGGTCCTCGACAACGCCAATTTGATGTGCCGCCCAAGAATGCGATGCGGCATGATCATCCGAATTGCGCTTGATCTTTCTGCTTATTCAGTTTTTGAATGAACTTGTAAGCGTTGTTTTTTTCAGGAACCAGTTCCGAAGAGGGCGGAAATCGGCCTGTTGCGGGCCTCGGCAGCACGGATGGACGGCAAGGCGTGTTTCCGGAAGCGGTCCCGGATTATTCGTGTCGTTTCTTTCCCATCGTCGCGGCGACGGGGCGGCGTTCTATCGCGTGGTCTCGCGCTCGATCAGAACCGGGTTCGTGATGAGCGAATCAGGGCTGTTCCCGCCGATGGCCGCTTTCAGTCTGGTGATGATCGCCCGCGCGCTGCCGGCGATATCCTGTCGAATGGTCGTGAGTGGTGGCACGGTTTGTGCCGCGAACTGCAAGTCATCGAAACCGATGATCTGAACATCCCCGGGAACGTTCTTGCCGAGGCTATCGAGCACTTTCAGCGCGCTCATCGCGATCAGATCTGATGCGGCTACAATTCCGTCGATCCAGCCGGCATGTTCGATCAGCCGTGTTTCCAGTTCTTCGGCCATCAGGTCAAGGGACATGGGGCAGGGCAGATGAAGGCATGAAGCTTCGGTATGCTCCACCGCATCCCGCACGCCCGCGAAGCGGTCCGCGATCTCCATACCGGTCGTTTCACCAAGGAAGGCCAGCCTGGTGGAACCTCCGGCGAGCAGGCGCTCTGCGGCCATTCGGCCGGCCGTCCCGTTGTCGGTTCCCACCGCACAATGCACCTGACCCGGCCTGCTACTGCCCCAGACCACAAGCGGCGGATAGTCCTTTGCCACGCGCTCGATCGTTTCGAACTGGTCGGACTGGCCGATCACGATCACGCCGTCGACCATGCCCGAGCCGGCGATCCTGTCCAGCCAATCGGGCGCGTCATCGGGAACGGCACGGCTCAGCATCAGGTTATAGCCGCTTTCTGTCAGTTCATCGGCCAGATAGCCAAGCAGGGTCATGAAGAAAGGATCGGAGATGTGCTGGCGCCGTTCATGTCGCAGCGGGATGACCACGCCGATCGTCCCGGTGCGTCGCGACCTGAGATTGCTGGCGATCCGGTTGGGTTGGAAACCGTGATCTCGTGCCAGTGTCCGGATGCGCTCGCGGGTTCGGGCATTGACCAGAGGCGATTCCGAGAGGGCGCGCGATGCCGTACCCGTGGAGACCCCGGCGAGCCTGGCAAGATCCGCCAGTGTCCTGACTTTCAGGACATTGCGGCTCTGCGACAGGCCGGTTCTGAGAGGGGGCGCGGCATCCATCTGGATGCGATTGTATAAACGAGATGCAATCCTTTGCAACAATCCTTTGCAATAGCTTGTTTTCGTGGAATCTCAGGTCGTTTCGCGCCGTCCTGCCTGCACGAACATCGTGGCCGCGGCGCCCAGAAGCATCAGGCCGCCAGCCATCAGCAGGGCATTGCGCGGGTCATCGCCGAGCAGGGGCCTGTATATCAGCGGTACGGTCAGCGTTTCGATCAGCATCGGGATGACGATGAACATGTTGAAAATGCCCATGTAGATGCCTGTCCGTTCCGGCGGGATCGAATCCGCCAGCATGACGTATGTATTTCCCATCATGCCGGCCCAGCCCAGACCGATGCCGGTCATAAGCAGGAACAGGAGCCAGATCGTTTCCACCCCCGGCAAGAGCAGCATGGCCATGCCTGAGGCCGAAAGGCAGATGGCGTGCACCGTGCGCGCACCGAACGTGCGCACGATCGGCATCAGCGCCAGCGCGCCGAGGAAGGCGATGAAATTGTAGAACGCGCCTGCCTGCTGCGCCGTCAGGGCCGCCGCGCGAAACCCCTGCGAGGCCGTATCGCTGGTATGGTAGAGCGAGCGGGCGAGTGCAAAGGCAATGAACTGCCAATAAGTGAACATCGCATACCATTGGCACAGCATGGCAAGGGCAAGCTGGCGCATGGGCCCCGGCATCTCGAAGACGGCATCGCGGATTTCGCGCAAAGTGGCGCCGATGGTCAGCGGTCTCCTGTCAAGTGCCGCCTGTTCCTCCCGGCTCAGCGGTAGTTCGGGAACGCGCCAGATCGACCAGACAATGGTCGAGACAGACAGCACCGCGCCGATCACGAACGCGATTCTGATGATCGCCGGAATACCGTTGGGATCCAGCACATCACGGTCGAGCGTTGCGGTCAGCAGCGACGGGGCAAGATAGGACAGCGTCTGCGCGAGTCCGGTAAAGGCGCTTTGCGTCAGGAATCCGGTCGGGCGTTGATCCGGTGCCAGCCGGTCCGAAACATAGGCGCGATAGGGCTCCATCGTGATGTTGTTGCCGGCATCGAGGAGCCACAGCAGCGATGCGGCCATCCATACCGCCGAGGAATAGGGCATCAGGAACAGGCAGAGGGAGCAGACAAGCGCACCGATCAGGAAGTATGGTGTTCGTCTGCCGAGTCGCGAACGGGTGCGATCGCTCATGGCGCCGATGACGGGCTGGACAATCAGCCCGGTCATGGGGCCCGCCAGCCAGAGCAATGGCATCGTCGCTTCGTCGGCGCCGAGGAAGCCGTAGATCGGGCCCATGTTGGCCTGCTGCAATCCGAAACTGAACTGGAGGCCGAAGAAGCCGATGTTCATCTCGACGATTCGAAGCAACGAAAGCCTTGGTTTTCCGGAACAGTGCACGGCAGGTTCCCCTCGCTGGCGGCGTTTCGTACCCCGCTCTTATCTTGGCCGTGCCGGTGCGTCAGAACTAGACATCAATCGATTGCACAAAAATATAACAATCGATTGTAGGAGCGTTATTCACAAGCAGACACAAAACAAGCAATCAGGGAAGAGGTTCAATGAAGCTTCAAATGCTTTTCGCGGCCGGTGCTGTCGCAGTCCTTTCGGTTGCAGTGTCGGCGCAGGATGGTGCCAAGAAGAATTCCGTACGGAGCGAACCGGCAAACGAAGACGCGCTCGGTTTCGATGAGATTATCGTTACGGCATCGGCGCGTCCGGCCAATCGGCTCGACAGCTCGATTTCGGTCAGCGCGCTGGATGAAGAGGTGATTGCCGAAGCCGCGCCGCGCACGACCGCGGAAATCTTTCGCCAGATACCCGGTGTCCATTCTGAATCGACGGGCGGCGACGGCAATGCCAATATCGGGGTGCGCGGCCTTCCGGTGGCATCGGGCGGGGCCAAGTTCCTGCAACTGCAGGAAGATGGCATGCCGGTCATGCAGTTCGGCGATATTGCTTTCGGCAATGCCGACATCTTCTTGCGGGCGGATCAGACTGTCTCCTCGATCGAGGCTGTGCGCGGCGGCTCGGCATCGACGCTTGCTTCGAACGCGCCGGGCGGGGTGATCAACTTCATTTCGAGGGACGGCAGCAAGGAGGGCGGGGTGATCATGGCCACGTTCGGCCTCGACTATGAGGAATACCGCCTCGATTTCGACTATGGCGGCCACCTTGCGGAAAACACCCGCTTCAACATCGGAGGCTTCTGGCGCCAGGGGGAAGGGCCCCGCCATGCCGGATACACTGCCAATGACGGTTACCAGATCAAGGCCAACCTGACCCGGGACTTCGACAGCGGTCACGTCCGTCTCTATGTCAAGCATCTGGATGATCGCGCCATCGGTTATATGCCGATGCCGATGCGGGTAACGGGCTCCAATGCCGATCCGCATTTCGGCTCGCTGCCCGGTCTCGACATCAAGTCCGATACGCCGCATTCCGCGTTGTTCACCACGGACTACGGGCTCGACGGCAATAACAGACCCCGCGCGACCGACATTACCGACGGGATGCACCCGGTCGTGACCTCGCTCGGGCTGGAAGCCGTGTTCGACGTGGCCGACGGGCTGAAGCTGGAAGAGCGTTTCCGCTGGTCCAGCGTCCACGGCCGCTTCCTCGCGCCGTTCCCTGCCGAGATCCTGAGTGCGCAGAGCGCGGCCGCATCGGTGGGCGCGATGCTGGCCGGAGCGGGTACTTACGGTCTGACTTATGCGAACGGTTCGAATGCCGGAAAAACAGTGGCGGATGACGCGCTCGTTCTTCGCATGCACCTGTTCAACACGAAAATCGACGATTTCGGCAGCTTCACCAACGACCTGAAGCTGACCAGGGACTTCGGCTCCGGCGCGATCACGGCCGGGTTCTACAGGGCACGCCAGACCATCGACATGGACTGGACGTGGAACTCCTACCTGATGGAAGTGAAGGGGAACAATGCGGCGTTGCTCGACGTTGCCGATGCCCTGGGCACTGTGCTTACCCGCAGCGGTCTCTATGCCTACGGCGTGCCCTACTGGGGCAATTGCTGCACCCGCAGTTATGCCGTGCGGTATGACATCGGCGCGCCTTATCTGGCTGCTTCGCTTGAGACCGGCGATCTGACGATCGATGCCAGTGTGCGCTATGACCATGTGAAGGCGCGCGGCAGTTATGCCGGTACGATCCAGGGCACGTTCGATGTCAACGGCGACGGTATCATTCAACCGGTAGAGCAGAGCGTTTCCCTGATCGACAACGGTAATCCCGGCCCGGTCCACTATTCGATCGGCTACTGGTCGTGGTCGGCCGGCGCGAACTATCGTTTCAGCAACGATGCGGCGGCTTTCGTTCGCGTCAGCCGTGGCGGGCGGGCCAATGCAGATCGCCTCCTGTTCGGGGTGGTCCGGCCCGACGGTTCGGTGCGCAGGGCCGAGGCGGTCGACTTCGTCAACCAGTACGAGATCGGCATGAAGTATCGCTCCGGTCCGTTCGCCCTGTTCGTTACCGGCTTTCACGCCAAGACGCAGGAACAGAACTTCGAGGCGACCAGCCAGCGTTTCCTCGATCGCACTTACAAGGCGACAGGTGTCGAACTGGAAGCGGCTTACCGTTCCGGTATCGTCGATCTGCGCGCGGGCGCGACATATACCGATGCCGAAATCTCCAGGGATGCGATCACCCCCGCCAACGAAGGCCACACGCCGCGCCGTCAGGCCAAGCTGATCTACCAGATCACCCCGGCAGTCGATTTCGATGCGGTTCGCGCCGGCTTCAACGTAATCGGCACGACCAAGGTCTATGCGCAGGACAGCAACGAACTGGTGTTCCCCGCCTATGCGCAGGTCAATGCTTTCGTGACTGTGCGTCCTCTCGATCGGGTCGAGCTTTCGCTGAATGCGAACAACCTGTTCAACGCCGTCGGTATTACCGAGGCCGAGGAAGGTTCGATTACCGGCGGCGCGGACAATTACATCCGGGCCCGCTCGATCAACGGGCGAACGGTCTCCGCATCGTTGCGCTACGAATTCTGATCCTGAAATTGCGGGGGTGGCTCTTCTCTGCTTCTCCTGCCCCTGTCTGCAAACCATTTCTCCGGGGAAAATGCACGTCATGACGTTCCATAGGGCAAGCGAAGGCATCGAGGCGTTGCGCTGGACGGCGGAAAGCCTTGCCGCTCTTTCCTCCGCTGGCGATCCCGAAGCGCGCAAGGGCCACGCCCGGATCCACCCATTCCGTTACCGGCAGGATATGTTCCGCCATCGGGGCGCGATGCTGCCGGACGGGAACCGGGCGTGGCAGGCGTGAGTGCGCGTATCGTCCCGGCAGCCCCGCGCCCCCCGCGCCCCCCACGCCTTGCCGGCGTCGAACTGGGGGGCACCAAAACGATCGTGGTGCTGGGCGAAGGCCCGCAGATCGCGGCAACTCACATCCTGCCGACCCTGACGCCCGGGGAGACACTGCCGGCGATGATGGCGCAGCTTGATACCTGGGATCAGGAAGGGCCGCTGCAGGCCATCGGTATTGCGACTTTCGGTCCCGTTCGGGTCGCGCCTGACGCACCCGATTTCGGAACGATCCTGAAAACCCCCAAGCCGGGGTGGAGCGATACATCGCTGCTCGCACCTCTGCGTGACCGTTTCGCCTGCCCGGTGGGGATCGATACCGATGTCAATGCGGCCGCGCTCGCCGAGCATGCGTTCGGCGCGGCACGGGGGTGTTCGAATGCCGTCTATATCACGATCGGCACGGGGCTGGGCGCCGGTGTGCTGCTTGACGGCTGCCCCGTCCATGGCCTCCTCCATCCGGAAATCGGCCATATTCGCATACGCCGTGAGAGTGGGGCTACATTCGCCGGTGTTTGCCCGTTTCACGGCGACTGCATCGAAGGTCTGATCAGCGGTCCTGCCCTCGAAGCCCGTCTGCCCGTACATCCTGGTCAAATGGACAGGACCGATCCGGCCTGGAATGCCGTCGGCCGGGATCTGGCCGAGCTTCTTGCCGTGCTGATCTGTACTGTGTCCCCCCAGCGGATTGTCGTCGGCGGCGGCGTCACTATCCGTCAGCCGCACCTGCTCGACCGTGCAAAAGCCCTGCTGCCCGACATTCTTCGCGGATATTTGACGGATATCGATGACGTTCGTCTGGCAGACATGATCCGCCTGCCTGCCCTGGGCAACGACGCGGGGCCGATCGGCGCGCTGCTTCTGGCAGACCGGCAACGCGCTGATTGAGCGGTGGGCGGGATCGTGAGCCGAACCGGTTTCTTCGGCAGGCCAGCGCGTCTTCAGCGGGCTTTCACCAGCAGCGCCTTCCAGTCTCCGTCCAGAGGTTTGTCGAGCGTCGCCAGGACGGCCGGGTGGTTCGGTCGCCTGGTGCCGAGATCGGCGATGGCTTTTTCCATCGTCGCCACGCGGTCTTTCCATGCGGGATGTGAGCGGCTGAGCAGGATACCGCCGGCGTGCGAGGGGCCGAATGCACGCCAGAGCCGGACCGCCGCTTCGGGATCGTAGCCGGCGTTGGCAAGCAGCGAGATCGACAGGATGTCGGCCTGCAATTCGGTCTCGCGGAAATAGCGGACATTGCGTCCGAAGCCGGACAGCATGCCGAAGGAGAGCCCCATTTTCTCCATGCGCTCCCGGTGGTGCAGGATGTTGTGCGCAAATTCATGCGCCAGCACCGAGGCGGCCTGATCTTCGGGATAATCGGTGAAGAAGCGGCTGCTGACCTGCACCATTTCACCGTCCGATTGTGCCGAGAAGCCAGAGCTGATCTGCATTTCGAACCGCGTGCGGCAGGCCGGAACCGGTTTCACGGTGCGCACATAGTCCACGCCATTGCGCCGCCCGCGAATTTCCATCGGGGCGTCCGCGGGCAGGGCGGCTATCCGGGCCGTGGCGGCGATCAGCCTGCGCGTGCTGGCCTTGGCACTGGTATCGGCCGGTGCAAACTGTACAGTCCCCATGCTCAGGATCGTATCGTCGGCCTTGATGCCGGCTGCCGCTGCGGGGGAGTCCGGAAGCACTGCCTCCACACTGATGGGCCCGTCCATGTGGAAATGGCGTATAGCCTCCTCACGCACTCCGGATTCGTATTGGCCAGGCGTCTGCAGGACGAGCCCGAGCCCGGGTTGGAGGCGGTCGCAGAGCGACGCATTGGCCGTGGCCAGGCGGTAGCCGATCCGCGCAATTACGGTATCTGCGGCCCGCACGTTCTCGAAAGTCGCATCATCGGCCGCTGCGGCCGGAAATGCCAAAGCCGCCCATGTCATGGCAAGGATCGCCGCGAGTGCATGCGGGGCAAGGATCGTCTTCCTTCCCCGGGCAGGTTTTTTGGCAGCTTTGGGATGAAGGTGGCTGTTCATGGTGGACCATCTTGATGTCATGGGCGGCAACCTAGCGCCGTTCGAAAAATTGCGAAACTCTTCACCCTGAAGGGAACGGTGATATTCTGCCTCGAGATTTCGACTTTCTTGAGTGGCGCTGCTGGCGGCACCGCGATCTGCACGCGATAGAGTTGCTTTCCTGGCTCAGTCTGTCGGAGAAAGCAGGTGATTTCGGCGAACACTTTGACAGCGGGCAATAACTTTCTTGTGCAAATGCGAAATCGTTGCTATCGGGACTTCGATTTGGGCCTTGAATCAAGGGAGCACTAATTTATGCGCATGAGCAAGCTGCTGGCTGCTGTCGCCGTCTCTTCGCTGATCGCCACTCCGGCGCTGGCGAATTCGGCAGCACCGCTGTCGATCTCGAAGGTGTCGAGTGTGAAGGTTTCGACTACGTCGAAGAAGTCCAACGAGTTCACCCCTGCGTTGCTTCTCGGTCTTCTCGGCATTGCTGGCGTAATCGGCGGTGTTGTCGCTGCGACCAGCTCCGACAGCCCCTGAGGTCATCAGTCTTAGTATAGGCTGACCTTGAGGAAAAAGATGGTGGCGGCTTTTGGCTGCCACTATTTTTTTGTGCGTTTCGTCTGTCGGATCGACGGCGGAGATGTGTGCCGCCTACGTCAGGAGAGCAAGGCCTGACAGTAGGCCATCAGCCGCTCTCCGTAGCGTGTCTGATCGAAATTTCCCCGGATATAGAGGGTATTCTCCAGCCCTTCCTCAACGGTCTGCTCCGGCGCTGCGGCAACGCGTCTGATTGCCGCCACGAGCGCGTCGGAATCGCCGGGCGGCACTGTGTTCCCCCCTGGCCGTCGCGCGCGGCTGACCCTGCATTGGGCGTTGTGATCACGCATGTTCCCGCCGCCATCGCTTCCCCCGGCTCTCGCCGCATGGCTTTGACCAGCGTGGCCGCGCCTTTGCGCATGCTGAAGGCTGGGGTAGCAGGCCCGGCTTACGTCCTGTGCATTGTGGCAGGGCCCTGGCGAACTTGTCGTCCACGCCCTGGGTAATCACATGGATGCGATCCGCCGGATAATTGCGGCTCTCCAAGCCACAAGGAACGCAGTCGTTCCAGTGGCACCGACTCTTCGCGTGCCGGCAACCGCCCGATGGCGGGCGCATGATCCCGGCGTTGTAGTAGCTTGCGGACCGTGGGTGTAGGATACAGGCCTGCAAACAGCGCGGAAAGAGCACCCGGCTTGTCCAGCCGGGCGGCCGCCGTCGCCATGTGAAATTTATTGAAGCCATTCGAAACAACGATCATTGGGAGCCTTCCGAATGCGTCCGGGACGCCGCCAGCCAGGGGGCTCCCGCACGGTACGCATCCTCCAAACGAATCTTGTCGCGCAAGGTGTCGCAGGGCTGCCAGAAGCCCATATGACGATAGGCCGATAGCTGGCCGTCAGCCGCCAGGCGCTCCATCGGCTCGCGCTCCCAGGTCACGTTGTCGCCTTCGCCCGCATAGCGCAGAGCTTCAGGCTCCAGCACGAAAAAGCCGCCGTTGATCCAACCCACTTCGTCTTCCGGCTTTTCCGTGAAGGACTGGACGTGGCTGGCCGTCGCATCAAGGTTGAGGGCGCCGAAACGCCCGGGCGGGCGTACCGCAGTGACCGTTGCCAACCGCTGTTCGGACCGGTGGTGGCGGATGGCAGCGCTGATATCGACATCGGAAACACCGTCACCGTATGTCATGCAGAATGTACCGTCCGAGACATAGGGCGCAATGCGATTCAGCCGCCCGCCTGTCATCGTGTCGGCGCCGGTATCGACCAGGGTGATCCTCCACGGCTCGGCCTTGTGCTCATGGATTTCCGTCGTTCCGCCAGCGAGATCGACTGTCACATTGGCGTTGAGAATGTGATAGTTGATGAAATAGTCCTTGATGACTTCACCGCGATAGCCGAGGCAGACGACGAAATCGCTGATCCCGTGCGCATGATACATCGTCATGATATGCCAGAGCAACGGTTTGCCGCCGATTTCGATCATCGGTTTGGGTTTCGTCACCGTTTCCTCGGCTAGGCGCGTGCCGAGTCCCCCTGCCAGAATCACTGCCTTCACGAGCCTGTCACTCCCCTTTGTTGACGAGCATCTGTCCGGCTATGCCAAATCCCATCCCGGTTGTGATGCTGTGGATCGGTGAAAGCCCGGTTTCCACCGTCTAACCTGTCGTTTCGCAGGTCTGCCGCGAAATTGTGTCAAAATCCAGCCGGTTATCTGTCAGCGGCCGGCCAAGGCGTTTCGATACGCGCCGATCTGGGCCACCGTGACGGCTGCGGCGTTTTCTGGCGCCCGCTGATAGGCGGCATACCATTCCGCCGTGCGATCAATACTTTCCGCCATGGACCAGGCCGGCTGCCAGCCGAGCTGGCGGACCGCCTTGGTGCAATCAAGAGCCAGCCGGCCAGCTTCGTGAAGCGACGATGGTTCGAAGTTTACTGCAAGATCGGGCCAGGAGCGGCACATCTGCTTTACAACTTCACCGACGGAAAGCTCGCCGCATTCGACCGGTCCCAGATTCCAGTCGCCGTCAATCTGGCCTCGTCCGGCAGCAATGCCTGCCATCAGCATCAGATAGCCATGCACGAGACACAGGACATGTTGCCATGGCCGCGTGGCGTTCGGATGGCGCAGTGTGAGCGGACGGCCTGCGATGGCGGCACGGGCGAGATCCGGAACCAGCCGGTTCGCGGCCCAGTCGCCGCCGCCGACGATGTTGCCGCCCCGCGCCGTTGCAATGACCATCTCCTGCTTCCATGAGGTCAGGGATGTACGATAGCTTGCGATCGCCAGTTCGGCGCTTGCCTTGGACGCGCTGTAGGGATCGTGTCCCCCCAGTCTGTCGGTTTCGCGATAGGGGTGAATCCATTCGCGGTTCAGATAGACTTTGTCGGTCGTTACGCAGACGGTTCCGGCGACGCCGGCTGTCCGCGCCGCTTCCAGAACGTGGACTGTGCCCATGACGTTGGTGGCAAAGGTTTCCACCGGGGCGGCGTAGGCCTCCCGTACCAGCGGCTGGGCGGCAAGATGCAGGACGATATCGGGCGCTGTATCACGGATCAGTCGGCGCATGGCGTCCGGATCGCGGATATCGGCCAGATGATGTCCGGCCAGCAGGGGGGCTACGTTCGCGTCGTCAAACAGGGCCGGTGTCGTCGGGGGCGGCAATGCCACGCCGGTAACCTGTACACCGATCCTTGCCAGCCAGAGGCAAAGCCAGCTCCCTGTAAAACCGGTATGCCCTGTGACGAGCACATGTTTACCGGCGAGATCTTTCTCGAACGGCAGAAGAACATCGTCAGCCATCGGGTAAACGCGCCCCCTCGGCGGGATCAGCCTGGCCCTTGTACAGGGTGGGAGCGGCCATCACTTCCTCGCGTTGCCGACCTGGCGACTGCTGTGGGGTCCGCGTGAAGAATGCAAAGTGGCTCAACGCCTTTTCCACCTGTTGGCCAAGTGTCCTCACATCGAGAATCTGCCCGAGCAATTTCAGCGGATGCAGATTCAGAAATATGCGCAGCGAGAATAGGCAGACGAGCAAAATCATCAATTCCCCAAGTGCTGCGCCCATTCCCATCGCTGCAACGCCCCATCGCAGGGACGCCAGGCCACCAAAGGCAATTCCGATAATGCCCGAAGTGAGCATCAAGAGCGCGGGAATGAGAATACGATTGGTTCCAGTGACGGCGCCATACATCACGGATGAAAAGGAATTCAGCAGCATCATCAGGGCCAGGGCGGCAAACAGGCCGGGCATGAAGGACACAGTTCCGCGTGTCCACCAGGGCAAAAGCCAGGGGCCTGTAACAGCAAGGGCTAATAGAGCTCCCAGGGCCATGATTGTCACGACCTGGGTTCCGGTGGCGATCAGGCGGGTTGTCGCGTTACGATCTTCGCGACCGATCGAGAGTGACATCTCCATGTTAAGCGGCGAAATGACGATCGATGCGACTTGCTGAATCAGCCGGGCGGCGGTTGAATGGACTGCAAACAGAGCGACGGCGGCAGGGCCCAGCAAGACGCTCAGGATCACGCGCGGTCCTTGGACAAGGACAATTCCGAGGCCAATCTGAATTGTAAGATTTCCCAGCGACGGCTGGATAAGGGCAGAGAGTGTCCTGCGATGTAGCGAGAACGACCATGGGCGTGACCATGGTACATAGCGTGCCGTGCATATGATGTGTATCAGGAGGTCCAGCGCTGCCGTCACTGCAAGCGTTGCCGCGGCAAGGGCTATTCCGGCGTTGAACCAATAAATCTCGATAACAAGAGTCAGAAATTCCAGAAGTCTGACGGTAGCCTGGATGATGTTTGAAGCACCAAATCGTCCGGTTGCGGCAATAGCGCCGGCATAGACGCCGCGGATAGTCATCTGCCAGACTTGCGCCACGACGCAGATGAGCATGATGTTTGCTTCTTTGGTGCTGGTTTGCGTAAGGTTGAGCCAATCGCGCAGTGGTGCGAACAGAACGGCGGCGCTTACCAGCAAGACGACGGGAATTGTGAGCAGACCCAGAAAAGCGACTGTCGACAGCAGTACGCGCCGTGCGCGTTCGATTTCGCCGGCGCCGGAGGCAAGCATCATTTCAACGGCGCTCGCATTGGTCAGTCCGAAATTCGACATGCCAACGTAGGACGCCAGTGCCGTAATCGCGACCCAGGCGCCGTAGACTTCCAGTCCCCACTTTGACAGCATGACCGGTATCAGCGCTGCTGTCTGAAGCATGACCACCGCGCGCAGGACGAGCTGTGCGGACGCACCGGCGCGAAAACGTCGGAAGACTCCGCCCGCTCCCGTGGTGTCCTGCCCATCGCTCATGGAAGAAGTCCTCACTAAGGTAGATGCCCCGTCGCGGGATGGCCGAGAACCCCGGGCGATCGGCTCTCCATTGAGTTACCGTATTCTCCTGTCAAGAAAACTCGGTGTCTCGCCGCTGTCTGAATCATACGCGGCGATCGGAGATCTCCCATAGGAAATGGCGCCTGGACAGCAACGCGGATCGTTTGCCGGGACGGTCGGTCCTGTCGGTGGAATTTCGCTCCCCGGTTCGGTCGGGCTATTTTGCTTTCTCGAAATGCCTCAACTTCGATGCATTTCACGGACGGCTGCCAGGGTTTGTCAACAGGGACTGCACTAACGGCTGGATCACGGATACCAATCATGCAACAGATGCCCGGAAATGCGTATCGTAGTTCATGACTATTCCGGGCACCCCTTTCAAGTTCAGCTTTCGCGTGAGCTCGCGCGGAGGGGGCATGATGTCCTTCATGTCAGTGCCAGCAGCTTTCAGACCCCCAAAGGTCGTCTGCACGGCGCTGAATCCGACCCGCCGACTTTCCAGTCGGTGACTGTCGTCACGCGCCGCCCGTTCATGAAGGATAACTTCTTGCGGCGGCGTTCCCAGGAAATCGAGATCGGCGACAAGGTTGGCGATCACATTGCCGCCTTTCAACCCGATGTCGTCATTTCGAGCAATGCACCGATAGATACGCAGGTGCGCGTCCTGCGTGCGACCCGGCGGGCGAATGCGGCGTTCGTGTTCTGGGTGCAGGATCTCTATGGCGAGGCGATCCGGCGTATTCTCAGTTGCCAGCTCGGTTTCATCGGGCGCTGGATCGGCAATTTTTACCGCTGGCGCGAAGGGCGGATGATTGCGGCTGCCGATCATGTCGTCGTCATTGCCGACGATTTCGTTCCGGCTGTCCGGAAACTGTCGAATATTCCCGATACACGCCTCAGCGTTATCGAGAACTGGGCTCCGCTTGACGAAGTGCCGCAATTGGAACGTGACAATGCCTGGGCCCGGCGAGAGCTGGCACCTGTGCCGTTCCGGATGATCTACTCCGGAACGCTGGGGCTCAAGCATAATCCCGGTCTCCTGCTTGAGATCGCCAAAGTGATCGATGGCGAAGTGCTGGTTTTCTCGGAAGGCTCGGCTGCGACGAAACTCGCGGAAGACGCCCGGGCGGAGAATCTGACCAATCTGCGCGTGTCGGGCTGGCTGCCGTTTGAGGACTTGCCCTCGGCTCTGGCCGCAGCCGATGCCCTCATCGTCATTCTGGAGCCCGATGCCGGGATTTTCTCCGTCCCGTCCAAGGTGCTGACCTACATGTGCGCGGGGCGCGCGATCCTGGGTGCGATACCGTTGGAAAATCGTGCGGCCCGGATGGTGCGGGAAGTGGGGGCGGGGCTGGTCGTTTCGCCACTCGAGCCCGAACGGCTCACGGCGAATGCGCTTGCGTTGCAGCGCGATGTGCTGGCACGGCACGAAATGGGGGTAGCCGCCCGGGCCTATGCCGAACGCGCTTTTTCCATTGTTGAGATTGGCGAGAGATTCCAATCCATTGTTGAGGGGCTGGAAAAAACAAGATGACAAAATCTGCTTTGGTATGCGGTGCAGGCGGCTTCATCGGGAGCCACCTGGTCAGACGATTGAAACGCGAAGGGTACTGGGTTCGGGGCGTGGACCTCAAGTTTCCCGATTTTTCAGACACCGAGGCAGACGATTTCGTTATTGCGGACTTGCGCGACCAAAGTGTTTGCGACCGGGTCATCGATCGCCGTTTCGATGAACTCTATCAGCTGGCGGCCGATATGGGCGGTGCCGGCTATATCTTTACCGGCGAGAACGACGCCGACATCATGCATAATTCCGCAACGATCAATCTGAATGTCGCGGACCGCGCGCATAAGCGGAATATCAATCGGATATTCTATTCATCGTCCGCGTGCATGTATCCTGCCTATAATCAGGAAGACCCCGACAATCCCAACTGCGCCGAAGGCAGCGCCTATCCGGCCGCGCCGGACAGCGAGTACGGCTGGGAAAAGCTGTTTTCGGAGCGGCTGTTTCTGGCCTACAACCGCAATCACGACATGCAGAACCGTGTCGCGCGGTACCACAACATTTTCGGCCCGCAGGGGACCTGGTGCGGCGGCAAGGAAAAGGCGCCGGCCGCCATTTGCCGCAAAGTGGCCGAAGCGCGCAATCAGGATACGATCGAGATTTGGGGCGATGGCCTGCAAACGCGCTCGTTTCTTTATATCGATGAGTGCCTTGAAGGTACCCTGCGCCTGACCAGGTCGAATTTCGAAGGGCCCGTCAATATCGGGTCGGATGAAATGGTGACGATCAACCAGCTGGTGGATATCGTGGCGGATATCGCCGGAAAAACCATCGACAAGCATCATATCCCCGGCCCGCTCGGCGTGCGGGGGCGAAATTCGGATAACAATTTGATCGAAGAGCGCCTTGGCTGGCGTCCGAGCAACAGCCTGCGCGCAGGTCTCGAGAAGACCTACGAGTGGATCGAGTTGCAGGTCCGGCGCAACGCCTGATTGCCGGGGCCGACACTTCCCTGAACTTACCGGTTGACGGAGCAGAGAATGAACGCCGACGAGCGTATCAATGTGGTGATTATCGGTCTGGGGTATGTCGGGCTGACGCTTGGCGTGGCTCTGGCGCGGCGGGGCGTGCAGGTCTTGGGAGTCGAGCGGCGCGCAGATGTCGTCGATCTCACCAATCGCGGCATTCCCCACTTTTCCGAAGTGGGGCTGGACGTCGCGCTGGCCTCGGTCGTCGCCAACGGCCGTTTCAAGGCAGTGACGACGACGGAAGAGGCACCTCCGGCCAACTACTACATCATCACGGTAGGTACGCCTTTGCGTGCGGGGAGCACGGAACCGCGGCTCGACATGATCGAGATGGCGAGCCGCCAGGTTGCCGAACATATGGAAGACGGGGCCACCGTCATTCTGCGCTCCACAGTACGTATCGGCACGACGCGCGATGTCGTGAAGCGCGTTCTCGATAGTGCGAATCGCCAGTACTATCTGTCGATGTGCCCTGAACGCACTCTGGAAGGGGATGCATTGCGCGAGCTTGCCACGCTGCCCCAGATCATCGGCGGATTGACCGATGGCGCCGCGGACCGGGCCGCGTCGCTTTTCAGCCGCCTGACGAACACCATCGTGCGCGTATCCGATCCGGAAACCGCCGAGATGATCAAGTTGGTCGATAATACCTCGCGCGATGTCCGTTTTGCTTTCGCCAACGAGGTGGCGCGGGCCTGCGATGCCATCGGCATCAATGCGCAGGAGGTCATCCGTTTCGGAAAACTCGGTTATTCCCGCACCGATGTCGCTTTGCCGGGGCTGGTCGGGGGGCCATGTCTTGAGAAGGACCCGCATATCCTGCTCGCGTCGCTGGCGCCGAAGCAGGTGGATCTGGAGATCACGGCTGCGGCCCGCAAAGTGAATGAACGGCAGCCGAAAGAAACCATCGCGGCTGTTATCGATCGCCTGCCCGGGCGGGAAGAGGGGGGCCGTATAGCCGTTGTCGCCGGGCTTGCCTTCAAGGGCATTCCCGAGACCGACGATCTGCGCGGCGCCATGTCGTTAAAAGTTATCGAGGAACTGGAACAGAGCCAGGCCTTTAGCGAAATCCGGGTCTACGACAGCGTCGTATCGATCGATGTCATGGCCGGGCTTCCGTTCAAGCTCACGGTGTTCGACGATCTCTATGCAGCCTGTCTGGGGGCGGATCTTGTCGTCATAACCAATAACCACGCCGAATTTTCCGCGATCGAGGTGGACCGTCTGCTGGACGGGCTCGGGGCCGGCGGCGTCATCTACGATTACTGGAACACCTTGGCTGAGCAACCCGCCGAAGTCTTGCGCGGGCGCTATATCACGGTGGGCAACATGGCGGGCAAATTCTGATGGCGAAAGTTGCAGTTACCGGTGCCGCGGGTTTCATCGGGGCCTATCTCACGAGGCGCCTCCTCAGGGACGGGCATCACGTTCTTGCCATCGACAATTTCCTGCGCGGACGGGCTTCCCGGCTCGACGATTGTCAGGGCGATCTTGCCCGGGCCGATATCGACGTTCGCGATACGCAGGCCCTGACGAAGGCGCTGGCCGGTTATGACGCGGTGTTCCACCTGGCCGCGATCAACGGCACCGAGAATTTCTACCAGAGGCCGCAGCTTGTCCTGGATGTCGGTGTGCGCGGTGCGATTGCAGTCAGCGAGGCGTGCGTCGCTGCCGGCGTTGGCGACCTCGTCGTGGCGTCTTCAGCGGAAGTCTACCAGACCCCGCAAGTCGTGCCGACGCCGGAAGACATTCCGATGATTATTCCGAACTCTTTGAACCCGCGCTATTCGTACGGGGGGTCGAAACTGATCTCGGAATTGATTGCGTTCAACTATTGCCGCGATCGGCTGTCCAAAGTGCAGGTGTTCCGCCCGCACAATGTCTATGGCCCGGATATGGGCTGGAAGCATGTTATTCCCCAGCTGATCGAAAAGATCGAGGCCGCCCGGGCGCAGGGAAGCAACGTCATCCCGATTCAGGGCGACGGCAGCGAGACCCGTGCGTTCTGCTATGTCGACGATATCGTCGAAGGCATCCTCACGATGTGGCGGAACGGTTCGACGATGGAAGTCTACCATATCGGTTCGATGGAGGAAGTCTCTATCCGTACTCTGGTGGATACTATCGCGCAGGCCATGGGCTGCCCGGTCACGGTCGAGCCGACGGCTGCCGCGGAAGGCGGCACGCCCCGGCGTTGCCCCGACATCGCGAAGATGCGGGCTCTGGGCTATGACCCCCGGGTGTCGCTCCGCGAAGGAGTGAATCGTACCACGGACTGGTATCTGGCGCATCCTCGCAACGATGAAGGAAACCAGTTGCTATGACGCAGCCTCCTTTGGATCTTGGCGGCAAGCGGGTGTTCGTGGCCGGCCATCGCGGATTGGTCGGCAGTGCCATCGTGCGCCGTCTGGCGCGCGAAAACTGCGAAATCCTCACGCGTACACGCGCTGAGTTGAACCTGCTCGATCAGCAGGCCGTGCGGGACTGGATGGGGCAGGCGCGTCCCGACGTGGTGGTTCTGGCGGCGGCGAAAGTGGGCGGTATCCTGGCCAATTCCACATACCCTGCCGACTTTCTGTATGAAAACCTCGTCATCGAAACCAATGTGATCGAGGCCGCGCATCGCGCCGACGTCAGCAAGCTTCTGTTCCTCGGGTCCAGCTGCATTTATCCCAAACATGCGCCGCAGCCGATCATGGAGAACGCGCTGCTGACCGGCCCGCTCGAACCGACGAACGAATGGTACGCGGTTGCCAAGATTGCCGGCATCAAGCTCTGTCAGGCCTACCGCCAGCAGCACGGCAGGGATTTCATTTCCGCCATGCCGACCAACCTCTACGGTCCCGGCGACAATTTCGATCTGGCCTCCAGCCACGTGCTTCCGGCATTGATCCGCAAGGTTCACGAGGCGAAGTTGCTGAACGACCCTGCCATCACGGTCTGGGGCACCGGCACGCCACGCCGCGAGTTCCTGCACTCCGACGACTGCGCCGATGCCTGCGTTCACCTTCTCAAGCACTATTCGGGCGACGAACATGTCAATGTCGGGTCCGGCGAAGACATTCCGATCATCGATCTGACCCGGATTGTCTGTGAGACCGTCGGCTATGAAGGCAAGATCGAGCACGATCTGTCGAAACCCGACGGCACGCCGCGCAAGCTCATGGCCGCCGACCGTATTCGCGAACGGGGCTGGACACCGTCCATATCGCTGCGCGAGGGCATCGCTTCCACGTATCGCTGGTTTGTGGAGAATGTGGCGGAGAACAAGCGCGGGCCTGTTCCGTGCGGTTCCTGAATCTGATCGCTTCGCTCAATCCGGAACACGGCGGTCCGATTGAAGGCGCGCTGAAGCTCGCCGATGCACAGCGCGCACGCGGGCATGACGTCTCGTTCGTCACGCTGGACTGGCCGGAAGCGGACTATCTGCCGAAAAGCGGCGTTACGGCTTTGGGAAAACTGGGCCATCCCGGGCAAGGCGGCCGCGCTCTCCAGTTTCACGAGCGCTTTTCGTTCTCGCCCCGGCTCGTCACATGGCTGCGCAAACATGTTTCGCAGTTTGATGCCGTCTTCGTAAACGGCTTGTGGAATTTCACGACTGTCGCTGCGCGGCTTGCTCTCGTTGGGCAAAAAGTCCCCTATTTCGTGTTTCCGCACGGTTCACTGGATCCCTGGTTCGCGCGCCGCTATCCCGGACGCCACTTCGCCAAGACCTTGCTGTGGCCGCTCGTCGAAGGGCAGGTCATGAACCATGCTGCCGGCGTATTCTTCACGACCGGGGAAGAACAGCGTCTCGCCCACGGATGTTATACCCCCTATCGGGTTCGTCCTTTCGTGGTCGGCTATGGCGCAGATGACCCGGGCGCTGACCTTGAAGGCCAGAAGCAGGCGTTTCGCCGTACATTCCCCATGCTCGCGGACAGACGGTTCCTTTTGTTTCTGAGCCGCCTTCATCACAAGAAGGGCTGTGATATCCTGATTCAGGCGTTTGCGGCCATTGCTGCGGCCCATCCTGATCTGGATCTTGTTATGGCCGGTCCCGATCAGATCGGCTGGCAAGCTGCACTGGAAGCGCAGGCTGCCGGGCTCGGAATCGCGCATCGCATTCACTGGACCGGGATGATCAGCGGTGCCGTGAAATGGGGCGCCTTTCGTTGTGCCGAGGCTTTCATTCTGTCTTCGCACAGCGAGAATTTCGGCATTGTCGTGGCTGAAGCTTTGGCGTGCGGCACCCCTGTGCTGATTTCCGACAAAGTGAATGTGTGGCGTGAAGTCGAGGAGGACGGAGCAGGACTTGTCTCGCATGATACGGTTGACGGGACAGCAGGGATGCTGAGCGCGTGGTTGGCACTGCCTCCGGAGGCGCGCGCCGCTATGCGCGAACGTGCGCGTGCGTGCTATGAGAGGCGCTATCAGATGGCGAGTGTGGCCGGACGCATCGACGAAATCATACGGGAAACGAGCGCATCATGAGTTTGGCGAAGCTCATCAAGGCCTGGCAGATCGTGCATATGCCCCGGCTTGCGTCGACGATGATACGGCACCGCGTTGCCGGAGCCGTGGTGCGGGCGCTGTTCCCCGATGCCATCATTCACAGCTTTGAACCGTTACCAGGCGCGAGGGCACGCTTTGAAGCTGTATTTGCCGGGGATACCCGTACGATCCTGCATCCTTTTGCGATCGGTACGGAAACCAAGACGGCAACGTTCTACATCGCGGACAGGGACGACAGTTCGTCTCTTTTCGAACTTGGCTCTGGTCAGACAGAGGCATTCGGCGTCCATCTCACCGATACTACGCAGGTGCAGGTGAGGCCGCTTGAGGA
>JARROF010000020.1:0-27135 GCA_037384205.1 Novosphingobium sp.
CCTGGGGCGGCGGCTTCCTCTATCATCAGGCCAATAACCAGGTCGCGCTCGGCTTCGTGACCGCGCTCGATTACAAGAACCCCTACATCTACCCGTTCGAGGAATTCCAGCGCTGGAAGACCCATCCGCAGATCAAGGCGATCCTCGAAGGCGGCAAGCGCGTTGCCTATGGCGCCCGTGCCATCAACGAGGGCGGCTGGCAGTCGGTGCCGCAGCTGGCGTTCCCCGGCGGCGTGCTGGCGGGCTGCTCGGCCGGGTTCCTCAACGTGCCGCGCATCAAGGGCACGCACACCGCGATGAAGAGCGGCATGCTCGCCGCCGAATCGATTGCCGCGGCGATCAAGGCGGGCCGCGAGCAGGACGCGCTGATGGAATACGATGCGGCGGTGCGTGAAAGCTGGATCGCCAAGGAACTGAAGCTCGTGCAGAACGCCGAGCCGATGGTGGCCAAGTGGGGCGGCGAACTGGGCACGATCCTGGCGGGCACGGACATGTGGCTGCGCACGCTGTTCGGCTTTGGCCTTGCCAAGCCGATGAAGCATCACACCGATGCCTCGTGCCTGCAGCGCGCCGATCTCTACAAGCCGATCGATTATCCCAAGCCCGATGGCGTGATCAGCTTCGACCGCCTGACGAGCGTCTCCTACTCGTTCACCAACCACGAGGAAGAGCAGCCCTGCCACTTGCGGCTGAAGGACCCGGCGGTTCCGACCGAAATCAACCTGCCGGTCTATGCCGGGCCGGAAGCGCGGTACTGCCCGGCCGGCGTCTACGAGTTCGTCGATCCCGACGGCGCCGGCATGCGCCTGCAGATCAACGCGCAGAACTGCGTCCACTGCAAGACCTGCGACATCAAGGACCCGACCCAGAACATCGAATGGGTCACGCCGGAGGGCGGCGGCGGCCCGAACTATCCGAATATGTAATGAATCCTCCCCGGAAACGGGGAGGAGGAGGATGCGTGAACGAAACCGCTTACGCCAAGATCAACCTCGCGCTGCATGTCCGCAGGCGGCGAGAGGACGGCTATCACGAACTGGAAACGCTGTTCGCCTTCGTCGATGACGGCGACCGGCTCTCGGCCACCCTGGCCGATGCCGATGCGCTGACGGCGCTGGGCGAGTTTGCCGGCAAGATCGAAGACCCTTTCGGCAACATCGTGGCCAAGGCGCTCGCCGCCCTGCCGCACGGCGCGGGCTGGGCGGTGACGCTGGAGAAACGCCTGCCGGTGGCGGCCGGGCTGGGCGGTGGTTCGGCCGATGCCGGGGCGGTGTTCCGCATGGTCGAGGCGGCGCACGGCCTGCCCGACGACTGGCACGCGCGCGCGGCGCAGCTGGGCGCCGACGTGCCGGCCTGCGTGCTGTCGCGGCCCTGTGTCGGCACCGGTACGGGCTCTGATCTGGCGGAAGTGGCGGAAAACGACCTTGGCGGATGCCCGGTGCTGCTGGTGAACCCGCGCGCGCCCGTGCCCACAGGGCCGGTGTTCAAGGCCTGGGACCGGATCGATCGCGGGCCGATGCCCACCGGCTGCTTGCGGCACATCGCGCTGGAGGGGCGCAACGATCTGGAAGCGCCCGCCATCGCCATCTGCCCGGTGATTGCCGATGTGCTGGCGGCCCTGCGCGGCACCGGTCCGTTCCTTGCCCGCATGTCCGGTTCCGGCGCGACTTGCTTTGCGCTTTACGAAACCGATGCGGATTTGCAGGCGGCGGCGGATAAAATCGCGGTTTCGCACCCGGAATGGTGGCAAATGGCCGGAAAATTGCGATAACCGGTTCGATGCAGTCTCCCGCCATGTCTGAAGCCTATCGTCTCGCCGGCACCCCGCTTTTCGGCGGCATTCTCGTCGTTGCCGATCATGCCTCCAACCGCGTGCCCGAAGACATCGATCTCGGCATCGCGCCCGGACTGATGGAGCAGCACATCGCCATCGACATCGGCGTGGCGGGCATTGCCGAGTGCATGGCCGCGCGGCAGGGCACGGCGGCCTTGCTGGGCAACGTCAGCCGGCTTGTCTGCGATACCAACCGCACCGAACACGATCCGGCGGCGATTCCCGAGGCGAGCGACGGCCATGCCATTCCCGGCAACATCGGCATCGACCGCGAGGCGCGCCTTGCCCGTTTCCACCGCCCGTTCCACGCCAAGCTGACCGAACTGCTGGAAAGCACGCCGCCCGCGCTGACGCTGATCCTGCACAGCTTCACGCCGTGCCTGGCCTGCAGGCCGGACGAAAAGCGGCCCTGGCATTGCGGTCTGCTCTACGATCAGGACGACCGGGGCGCCCGCGCGGCGCAGCCGCTGCTGGAAGCCGAAGGCCTGATCGTCGGCGATCAGCTTCCCTATTCGGGCAAGATCTACAACGCCGCGATCGAACGTCACGTGGAGAGCGAGGGGCGGCCCTACCTCTACATCGAGGTGCGGCAGGACCTTATCGCCGATGCCGCCGGGCAGGCCGAATGGGCGGAGAGACTGGCGCGCCTCTGCAATGAAGTGGCCGTGGTGCTGGAAGGCTGAGGCTGGAGGCTCAGGCGTCCGGATCGCCATCCGGAGGCGTGCCGCCCCGGCGGCGGAACAGCGAGAAGAGGGCGTCGCGAAACTTCCTGACCGTGATCAGCAGCGCGGCTGCAGCCGTGAACACGCCTCCCAGCAGCTTCATCCAGGCCGGTGCATCGGTCAGGACATCGCGGGCCTTGTCGATGGGATTGACGGTTACATCGAAAGCGAAGGCGCGCGGCGTGCTTTCGATCTCGTGGAAGTGCCCATTGCGATCCTTGACCTGCACGGCGGTGCTCAGGGTCATAGTGTGATAGCCGCCGCGTTTGGCGGTGACATTCCATTTCCAGATCGTGGAAGGCCAGGGGGCGGCGAGCTTTACGCGCTGGACAGGGTTTGAGGCGGGGGCGATCTCGAAGCTCTCGTCGCCTTCGAGGTTCGCTGCCACGTAATCTCCCACCACCGCGCTGAAGAATTCGGGCCGTCCAGCCATCCGGGCCACGATTTCGGCAGGATCGGGAGCGATGTATTCCCCCTTGGAACTGCTTGCTTCTGTTGCGCCTGAAACGGCCGTCTCCCCGGCGTCAGCCTCAGGGGAGGCCTTTGGGCCGGGCGTGGCTTGGGGATCTGCTTTGGGGGGCGTGGCAGCGACGGCCAGCCATACCGTGAAAGTGTCCCCGCGCTTGAGCGGGAAGGGGGCATTGAAGGCGGCCTTGCCGGGCATCTGCCGGCTGGCCTGCTTTTCGAAATCGTCGCAATCGGCTGGCGATGCGTAGTCCGAGATGACTTCGCAGAATTTCGTGTCGGCGTCTTTTCTAAGGGAAGCTGCGGTTTCGCTTCCGCCCTGGCATGCGGCGAGCATGGCGACCGGTAGCAGCGGGACAATAGCGAGACGGACTGTCGGAGAAAACCTCGCTGCAGTCATTTCGTCTCTCCCACGAACATGCCTTGGTCAGGGTTCCACGCCAGAGAAAGACTGTCAATTCGAAGTGGCGGGCGCAAGGGCGCGTAAAAAATCTATTCGACATCGCCGGAGAAGGCGATTTTGTTCAGCTTCTCGCGTGTCGTTTCATACATTGTGTCGATGTTGATCCCTTCGCCTTCCTCAACCCGCTGGGAGATCATCGTCACCGGGAAGCACAGAATGCTTGTTCCGGGCCAGTGCAGGGCAGGCTGGCGGCCATATTCATCCTCGACAGTCACCCAGTCCAGCATGAGGTCCTGCGCCAGCGCATCGCCCATGGCGATACCCAGTGATTGCAGTTTCCATGTGTCTTCGGGGCCGACCCAGCCCTGGGTCAGATTGGCGCGGACAACAGCCAGTTTACCTTCGAGGGATGCGTATGACTCGTCCGGATTGCGGACGAAGTGGCCCTTGATCCAGCCTCTCGCCAGATCCAGCCATTCCTGTTCTTCCGGTTCAAGGGTAAGGGAATCGGGGCTTGGCATGAGCCCAGTCTATCAGATCGCACAGCGCGGGCCAAAAACGGGATCGGGTTTGAATGCGCAGATTCCTGCAGCGGGCAGTTCGGCCGGTTTGTTGGCTCCGTTCTGGCGTATTACCAAAAGAAGTAGAGTTCATTCTTGCCGTTTTTATACCCTGTTGTTCGTTGGTATTCGGGAAACTGCCCTTCGATATATTTATTTTTAGCGCCAAAATGGGGGAGTGCGCGGATCTAAAATAAACCATATTGAAAGTACTGTAGCCTTGCTTCTGCAACAGTTGGTTAACATCACCGAAGGGGAGATTTTGTTTGCTTTTCGGGGAATGGTGATGGGACAGTTCACAACGGATTTCTGGTGTTCATGGGGCTACGGTTGGGCTGGGCATGGCGTGGACCGGGGCCTCTGGGGCTGGCATTGGCCTGACCAGGGGCCTGACCAGGGGCCTGACCAGGGGGCTGATCGCGGCTGGCACGATGGAGATTGGTATGGCGGAGGTGATCACGGCCCGCATGACGGTTGCGGCTGCGGGGGAGGTTCCGGTGAACCCGGCCAGACGATCGTTGGCGATGATGCGGCGAATGTTCTGACGGGCGGCGCGGGGGACGATTCCATCGTAGCCAATGGCGGGGATGATGTGATCAACGCCGGTAACGGCGACGATTTCGTGCTTGGTAACGGCGGCAATGACCGGATATCCGGCGGCTGCGGCAACGATACGCTGCTCGGCGGAGAGGATGACGATATCGTTTCGGGCGATGCCGGGGACGATCTGATCGACGGCGATCAGGGTAACGACGTTCTGACCGGAGGCGCGGGCGCCGATACGTTCCAGTTCAATGTCCGGTCCGAATATCTGGGTATAGGCTCGGATATCGTCACCGATTTCACGCTGGGTGAGGATCATATCACGATCAGGAACGGCGATCAGGGTCTGGTCAGCTTCGCCGATACCGGGGCGGATGTCGCAGTTTACTACGATGGCGTGCTGATCGCGGAACTTCAGGGGCTGTCGGACATCCCGCGCGATACCGGCGAATTCTTCGCCTGACGGGGGAAGGTGGCACTGGGGCCGCGCATCTTTCGGAAACGAATTCGGCTTTCCGTGACATTTTGTGCTTCGGATAAACGCCTGTTTGGCGTAGGGGCGCCTGCAAGTGCCCCCTATTTCCACGGCGCAAGATGATCGGAGTTCCGCAGATGCCTGCCTATCGTTCCCGCACTTCCACCCACGGCCGCAACATGGCCGGTGCGCGCGGTCTGTGGCGCGCAACGGGCATGAAGGACAGCGACTTCGGCAAGCCGATCATTGCCGTGGTGAACTCCTTCACGCAGTTCGTACCGGGCCACGTTCACCTCAAGGACCTCGGCCAGCTTGTTGCCGGAGAGATTGAGGCGGCGGGCGGCGTTGCCAAGGAATTCAACACCATCGCGGTTGATGATGGTATCGCCATGGGCCACGACGGCATGCTCTATTCGCTGCCCAGCCGCGATCTGATTGCCGACAGCATCGAATACATGATCAACGCGCACTGCGCCGATGCCATGGTCTGCATTTCCAATTGCGACAAGATCACGCCCGGAATGCTGATGGCCGCGCTGCGCATCAATATCCCGGTGGTGTTCGTCTCGGGCGGGCCGATGGAAGCGGGCAAGGTCGTGCTCAAGGGCAAGGAGCACGCGCTCGATTTGATCGACGCCATGGTCGCTGCGGCGGATGAGAGCTACACCGACGAGGAAGTGAAGAGCATCGAGCGGTCGGCTTGTCCGACCTGCGGCTCGTGCTCGGGCATGTTCACTGCCAATTCGATGAACTGTCTTACCGAGGCGCTGGGCCTCTCGCTGCCGGGCAACGGCTCGATGCTGGCCACCCACGCCGACCGCGAACGCCTGTTCCGCGAGGCGGGGCGTCTCGCCGTCGATCTGTGCCAGCGCTATTACGAGCAGGAGGACGAGAGCGTGCTGCCCCGCGCCATCGCCGGTTTCGAGGCGTTCGAGAACGCGATGAGCCTCGACATCGCCATGGGCGGTTCGACCAACACCGTGCTGCACTTGCTGGCCGCCGCCAACGAGGCGGGGCTGGACTTTACCATGGCCGATATCGACCGCCTCAGTCGCAAGGTTCCGTGCCTCTCCAAGGTCGCTCCGGCCAAGGCGGACGTGCACATGGAAGACGTCCACCGCGCGGGCGGGATCATGGCGATCCTGGGCGAACTGGACCGCGCCGGGCTGCTCCACACAGGTCTGCCCACCGTTCACAGCAAGACCATGGCCGATGCGCTCAACCGCTGGGACGTTACGTGTACCAACGACGCCTCGGTGCAGGAATTCTTCAAGGCCGCGCCGGGCGGCGTGCCGACGCAAACCGCCTTCAGCCAGTCGCGCCGCTGGGACGAACTGGACCTTGATCGCAAGAACGGAGTGATCCGCAGCAAGGAACATGCCTTCAGCCAGGACGGCGGCCTTGCCGTGCTGTTCGGCAACATCGCGCGCGACGGCTGCATCGTGAAGACGGCGGGCGTCGACGACTCCATTCTGAAATTCACCGGTACCGCGCGTGTCTATGAAAGCCAGGACGCAGCGGTGGCGGGCATTCTGGGCGGGCAGGTTCAGGCGAACGATGTCGTCGTGATCCGCTACGAAGGGCCGCGCGGCGGGCCGGGGATGCAGGAAATGCTCTATCCCACCAGCTACCTGAAATCGAAGGGGCTTGGAAAGGCATGCGCGCTGCTGACCGACGGGCGCTTTTCGGGAGGTACGTCGGGCCTGTCGATCGGTCACGCCTCGCCCGAAGCGGCCGAGGGCGGCGAGATCGGCCTTGTCGAGAATGGCGACACGATCGAGATCGATATCCCGAACCGCACGATCAGCCTCATGGTCTCCGACGAGGAACTGGCCGCCCGCCGCATCACGCAGGAAGCGCGCGGGCCCGAGGCCTGGTCTCCGGTCCATCCGCGCCAGCGCAAGGTTTCGGCCGCGCTGCAGGCCTATGCGGCCATGACCACCAGCGCCGCGAAAGGCGCGGTGCGCGACGTGACCCAACTCAAGCGCGGGTGAGGGCGGTGGTGGCTGGCTTCCGTCCTTCGACAGGCTCAGGACGAGCGGAGATGGGAAACGCAAGGCTGCTAAATCCCGACCCGCTCATGCTGAGCTTGTCGAAGCATGTTGGCGCAGCGCTGCCGCTCCTCCTCGCCGCCTGCTCTTCCAGCCGCGAGCCGCCGCCGGTTGCCGCGGGGGATGAGCACATTGCCTGCGCGGTAGGCGGTTCGGCCAAGCTGGCCGATGTCTGCGCGGTCGAACGCTCGGAAAAGGATGGCAGGCTCACGCTGATCGTCCACCATCCGGACGGCGCCTTTCGCCGTTTCGATGTCAAGACCGATGGCAGCGGGCTTGCCGTGACGGACGGCGCCGACCGGGCGCAGACAAAGCTGGTGGACGGCAAGCTGGACGTTGCGGTAGGACCGGACCGCTACGTGTTCCCCGTCACGACGAAAGCGCATGCTGCAAAACCAAATGCCGCACAGTGAATTTCCCCATCTCCACCAGATCCTTACCGTTGCGCAGATGCGCGAGGCCGAACAGGCGCTGATCGATGCAGGGTCGAGCGTCGATGTCCTTATGCAGATCGCCGGGCGCGGCGTGGCGGACTGGGTCTGGCGCATGTCCGCGCATCGCAAGGTCACGGTGCTCTGCGGCCCCGGCAACAACGGCGGCGATGGTTACGTCATTGCCGAAGCCATCCGCGAACGCGGCGGGCATGTCGAAGTGGTTGCCGCCACCGAACCGAAGACCGATGCGGCGAATAACGCGCGCGCGCTGTTTGGCGGAGAGGTGCTCGGCCCCGAAGCGGGGGCTCATGGCGACGTGCTGGTCGATTGCCTGTTCGGCAGCGGGCTCACCCGCCCGCTTTCGGACGAATATCTGGCGCTGCTCACCCGCCTGGCCAGGCATCACCGCCACCGGGTGGCCGTGGACCTGCCCAGCGGCGTCCAGTCCGACAGTGGCATGCTGCTCAACCGGGGCCTGCCGCAATACGATCTGACCGTCGCGCTGGGCGCTTGGAAATTCGCCCATTTCCTGATGCCGGCAACGGCCATGATGGGCATGCCGCGGCTGGTGCCGATCGGCGTGACACCGCTGGAGGGCGCCGCGCAGGCTCTGGACGCGCCGCATATCGCTGCGCCTGCCGTCGATGCGCACAAGTACCGGCGCGGGCTGCTGGCCGTCGTCGGCGGGCAGATGCCCGGTGCGGCGCTGCTGGCTTCCCTCGCCGCGCAAGGGGCGGGGGCTGGTTATGTGAAGCTCTTCACAGAGAGCCGCTCGGGCGTGCCCACCGATATCGTCGTCGAAACCGGCGCGCTTTCCAGCGTGTTGACCGATGACCGCAACAGTGCGGTTCTGGTCGGCCCCGGCCTTGGCCGCGACGGCAGCGCGCGCGAACGGCTGGCAGTGGCGCTGGCCGATCCGGTGACGGTGGTGGCCGATGCCGATGCGCTGGTGCTGCTTTCGCCCCGCGCGTTGGCGGACCGCACGGCGCCAGCGATCGCCACGCCGCACGAAGGCGAACTGATCGCGCTGGAGCGCGGCTTTGATCTCGACGGAACCGGCACGCGGCCCGAACGGGCGCTGGCTCTGGCCAGGGCGAGCGGCATGGTGATCGTGGC
The DNA here is from genome assembly GCA_037384205.1 of Novosphingobium sp. Classification (GTDB taxonomy): domain Bacteria; phylum Pseudomonadota; class Alphaproteobacteria; order Sphingomonadales; family Sphingomonadaceae; genus Novosphingobium. Next base: position 8,604 of record JARROF010000020.1, read on the forward strand.
CAAGGGGCCGGACACGGTGATCGCCGCGCCGGACGGGCGGATCGTCTGCGCGCCGCGTGCGTCCTCCTGGCTCTCCACCGCCGGGACGGGCGATGTGCTGGCAGGCGTGATCGCCAGCCGCGCGGCGGCGGGCGTGCCCGCATTCGAGGCGGCTGGCGAGGGCGTATGGCTCCATGGCGAAGCTGCGCGGCTGTGCGGTGCGGCTTTCACGGCAGGGCAACTCGCGGCAAAAGTGCCGGAAGCTCTGGCGGTCTGTCTCTGACCGGGCGCGCTTGAAGCCCGCCGTGTTTCGCGGGCGATCCAGCGCACTGTTCACGTCAATATACGTCGTCATTCCCGCGAAGGCGGGGATGGCCACTTCTGGTGACCGGGCCTGAAAGAGAAGCGGGCGGGGCCCCGCCTTCGCGGGGCGGCGAATATGAGGTGTACTTCAAGGCCCGTTATACTAGGCGCAAGGGCACCATGACCGACGAATCCGAAGAAATCCTGCGCATCGCATCCAAGGGCGACGGCGTTACCGCATCGGGCCGCTTCGCCTGGGGCGCGGCGCCGGGCGATATCCTCCATGGCGACGGCACGCTCGAATGGGGCCCGCACCATGTCGAGCCCGCCTGCCGCCACTTCGGACGCTGCGGCGGGTGCCAGTTGCAGCAGCTCGATGAGGAAAGCCTTGAGGCCTTCGTCGAGGCACGGGTGAGCAATGCCTCGGCCTCGCAGGAACTGGGCGCTGAACATATCGCGCCGCCGCACCTCTCGCCGCCCGGCACTCGCCGCCGCGCCAGCTTGCGCGCGGAAAGCTCGGGCGGGCGCATCGTGATCGGCTTTCGCGAGGCGAAATCGCACCGGCTGGTGGAGCTGGAGGAATGCCCGGTCCTCGCGCCCGAACTGGTGGCGCTGCTGGCACCGTTGCGCAAGCTGCTGATCATGATGGGCAAGGCGGCGCCCGCGAAGAAGGGCGGCCCAGCTCGAAAGGGGGGTAAACCGGGCAAGCACCAGCAGCCGCGCATGGCCGCCGATATCGAAATGACGCTGGTGGAGCAGGGCGTCGATCTGGGCGTGAAGGGCCTTGCCGCCGAGGGCCTTGCCGCGACCGAGGCGATGCTGGCTTTCGCGCAGGAACATGGCCTCGCGCGCCTCACCATGGATGGCGGCTACGGTTTCGAGACCGTGTGGGAGCCGGTGCCGGTGACGGTGAAGCCGGGTGCGATCCCGGTGCCGTTCCCGCCGGGCGCGTTCCTGCAGGCGACACTGGACGGCGAAGCGGCATTGGCCGGTGCCGTGCGCAAATGGCTGGAAGGCGTGCCCACGGTGGCGGACCTGTTTTCCGGCCTCGGCACATTCGCGTTCGCGCTGGCCGGGCCGAATACGAAAGTCCTCGCCGCAGAGGCTGCCCGCGATGCGCATCTGGCGTGCAAGTCGGCAGCGGAGCGGGCGCAATTGCCGGTCTTCGCCATGCACCGCGACTTGTTCCGCAACCCGCTGCAACCCGACGAACTGAACAAGTTCGCCGCCGTCGTGCTCGATCCGCCCCGCGCCGGTGCGCGCGAGCAGGTGGAGTGCATTGCGCAGTCGAACGTGGCGCGCATGGTCTATATCTCGTGCAATCCCTCAAGCTGGTCGCGCGATGCGGCGCGGTTGGTGGAGGAGGGTTTCCGGTTGGTGGAACTGCGCCCCGTGGGCCAATTCCGCTGGTCGACGCATGTCGAACTGGCCAGCCTGTTCGTGAGGGAGCCGTGAGCGTCGCCTTTCGCCGCGAGGGCGACGACGAGCATCTGGAGCCCAGGTTCGAACTCCCGATCCCGCCCGGCCCGAACCTCGTCACCGCGCGCGGCAAGGCGCTGATCGACGCGAGGGTCGCCGAACTGGAAGCGCGGGTGGCCGGGCCGCTCGACGAAACGGCGCTGACCGTGGCCAAGCGGGACTTGCGTTACTGGCAAACCCGGCAAGTCACCGCCGAGGTCCAGCCCGAGTCCGACGGCAGCATGGTGGCTTTCGGCACGCGCGTGACGTTCCTGCTGAACGGCAAGGAGCGCGTGCTGGGGCTGGTCGGCGATGACGAGGCCGATCCGGCAGCGGGACTGGTCGCTTTCTCCGCTCCGCTCGCCCGCGCGCTGATGGGGGCGGAAGAGGGGGAACTGCTTGCGTTCAATGGGCGCGAGGATGCGATCGAGGTGCTGGCGGTGGCGGCGCTTTAGGGATGGCGTTCCTTGCGACGCTCGCTTTCGTGATCGCACTCGCAAGCCTGATTATGGCGAGTACTATCTATTTCCAGTGGTGGCTTGGGCGGATCAAGGGACGCAAGCCCAAGCTGGGCAAGCGCGAGCTGGGTGTTTTGGCCGTAAGCGTCGGCCTGTTTTTGGGTTATTCAGCAGACCTTCCCGGAATAAGTGTACGCCTTGTCCGCACAGCGATCGAGATGGTGGAAGATGACAGAGGGTATTGAAGCGCTGAGCGAGCGGGAAAAGGAGGCGCTGCGGTTGCTCCTTGGCGGTCATGATGCGAAATCGATGGCTGGCGAACTCGGGCTGTCCGTCCACACCATCAACGAACGCCTCCGGGAGGCCCGCAAAAAATTAGGGGTCTCCAGTAGCCGCGAAGCCGCGCGGCGGATGGCGGAAGCCGAACAATCCACCCCTCATTTTCTGGCGTACAAGGTTTTAGGGGATGCAGACGCCGCTCCCCGTGAGGCAAGACATGGGCCACCCGAAAAGCGCCAGAGCGTGGGTTATCCCCTCGTCTGGCTAGGTGGAGGAATGCTCATCATGTCTCTTATTATCGCTGCTGCTGTGCTTTCATCGACATTGACGGGAAGCGCCAGCACGCCGCCAGCGGCGCAATCCGCGCCTGCGGCTGTATCTCTCGACGACAGCGCCGATGCTGCCGTTGTGCAGTCGGCCCGGGATTGGGTCACACTGCTGGACGAGCAGCACTGGAAGGACGCCTGGGAGCAGGCGGGGATGGCTTTTCGCTCCAAGGTAACTGCTGAACAATGGGCTTCGGTCATTCAGACAGTTCGAGGCCCGCTTGGCGCCACGTCCCGCCGCGCGGTGCAGACCGTCATGAAAACCCGGGCTCTTCCGAACGCGCCCAAGGGGGAATACCAGATCATCAAGTTCCAGACGGACTTCGCCAAGAAGCAGGGGGCAATCGAAACCGTTATCCTGTTCAAGGAAGGGGCTCATTGGAAAGTGGATGGGTATTTTATCCGCTGATCTTCGGAAGCCGACGGGCGGGAAAGTTCCCTAATCCCCGCCCGCCTTGTCCATCATATCCATGAAGTCGCGCGCGGCGTTCCTGTCATCCTCGTTGTCGAAGGCGATGTCCAGATCGGGCGCGGCGCCGAACAGGTGCATCAGGCTCCACAGCGCGAAGCGGCGGCCCTTGTCCTTTTCCATGCCGAAATCGACGCGCATCTTTTCCACCCCCGCTTCCAGCGCGCCGGGCGCGATCATAGCGGGGTTGCCGGTGCCGAAATAGCGGCGCAGCTGGTCGTCGAAGTCCATGCGGGGCTCAGAACAATGCCAGCGCCGCGCGGGCGACGAGGAACATCAGGCAGAAGCTGGACAGCGCGAAGAGGCCGAAGCGCACGTTGATCTTGTTGACGGTGGCCTGCACCAGCGAGTGCAGCACGCGGAAAGCCACATAGGCCCAGCCGACCTGCGCGTTCAGACCGTCGCCCTGGCCGATGATCGCGAGCACGACCGCCACTGCATAAAACACCGTAGGGGCTTCATGCAGGTGGTTATAATTGTGCGCTTTCCACTGGACTTGCGGCGGTAGCAGATTGTCGAGCGTGATGGTCGGATCTTCGGCGAGTTCCTCGGGGTCGATCTTGGCGGCGCTCATCGCAGGGATGCGGGTGCTGTAGAGCCAGAACCACATGACCATGGTCCATGCGGCCAGCGCGACCACGGGTTGCAGGATTGCCATTCCAACCATTGTCATTTCCCTCCAGATCAGACCCGGAGCGTCGGCCCGGCGGGCGGCCTTGTCAATTGCTGCCGGTTAAAACCTTTGCGAAAGCCGCTGCATCGGTATTGCCGCCGGTCAGCATCACGGCGGTGCGCGGCTTGAGGTCCACTTTCCCGGCCAGAACCGCCGCCAGCGCCGCCGCGCCGCCCGGTTCGAGGACCAGCCGCAGCTTTTCGAAGGCAAGGCGCTGCGCTGCATGCACTTCGGCCGAGGTGACGAAAAGGCCAAAGGGGCAGCGTTCGCGCAGGACTTCGAAGTTAATCGGGCGCGTTTCGAGCGTCTGCAGGGAATCGCAAGGCGTGGCCGGGGCATCGGCGGCGACGCGCCGGATTTCCCCATCGGCCAGGCTGCGGCGGACGTCGTCCCAGCCCTCGGGTTCCACCGGCACTACGGCCGCATCGGGGCAGGACAGGGCAAGGCCGGCTGTCAGCCCGCCGCCGCCGCAAGGGGTGACGATCAGGTCCGGGCCGCCCGGACCCATCGCGTCCATCTGCTGCGCGATCTCGATCCCGGCGCTGCCTTGTCCCTCGATCACCCAGGGATCGGCGAAGGCATGGACCAGCGTGGCGCCCCGTTCGGCACGAACCCGCTCGGCCACTTTGTCGCGATCTTCGCCGCCGGGACGATCATAGAGCACGACTTCGGCGCCGAGCGCGCGGGTGTTGGCCAGCTTTACCTCCGGCGCATCGCAGGGCATGACGATCGCGGCGGCAATGCCCAGCCGCTGGGCCGCCCAGGCGACGCCTTGCGCGTGGTTGCCGCTCGACACGCCGACGACGCCGCGCTGGCGTTCCTCGTCCGTAAGCGCTGTCAGCCGGTGCCATCCCCCGCGAATCTTGAACGCGCCGACGGGTTGCAGGCACTCGGCCTTGCACCAGACGGTCTGCCCTTCGACTTCCAGCGGAAGGAGGGGAGTGGGTGGCAGGATATTGGCGATCTTGCGCGCGGCGAGGACCACACCTTCGGCAGAGGGTTTGCGAATCAGGGCCTTAGTCATCAGCCCATGGCATAGGCTCAGCGCGTCAGGCGCACCATCTGATAATAGCCGAAGGGGCCGCGCGTGACTTCAAGCCGCAATCCGTGGGCATGAGCCAGCCGCTCGGCCACTTCGGGCAGGTCCTGCCGGGGCGCAACGTGGAAGCGGGCAAGCCAGCCATAGAGCAGACCGCGCAGGAAGCCGGGCAGGCCCTTGCAGTCGCCGAAATCCACAACATGCAGCGAACCGCCCGGAGCCAGTGCCGCCGCGCCGCGGGTGAGGGCGCCCTGCCAGTCCGGGATCATCGAGAGCGCGTAGGACAGCACCACCCGGTTGAACCCCTTGCGCCCGAACAGCGCCATGGTGTCGAAATCGGTGGCATCACCCAGCGCCAGACGGCCTTCGCCGCCCAGCCGCTTGCGCGCGTTCTTGAGCATTTCGGAGGAGATATCGAGCCCGTGACACTGCACCCCGGGCCAGGCCTTGCGGATCAGCTCCAGATTGCGCCCGGTGCCGCAGCCCAGTTCCAGTACGGAGGCGCCGGGCTGCGCGTCCAGCTCGCGGATCAGCCGGTCGCGGCCGAACAGGTAATACTTGCGCGTCAGGTCATAGATATGGCGCTGGCCGCGATAGACCTTGTCCATCAGGGCGGCGTGATCGGGCGTGTGGGGCCGCATCGCCATGGGCTTTCAGTCCTTCAGCACGTAGAGATGCACGCCGCCGTAGATCGACGAGCGGTCCGCCAGCGTCGCCACATGCGATTCCGCCGTGCGGTAATCCCAGTGACCAAGGATCGCATCGGGCACGCGGCCGGGCAGGAGCGTGGGTTCGGCCGCGGTGCGGAACAGCACGCGGGCACCGGCGCGCGCGGTGCGCGTGATCTCGCCCCACAGCTCGGTAAGCTGGGCGTCCGTCATCCAGTCCTGCGCGTCGAGCAGGATGTAGCGGTCGAACGAGGCGGCATCGCTGTCCCGCAGGACGTGGGTGAAATTGGCGTGGCGCAAGTCCAGCCGTTCGAGCCGTTCGCGCACCAGCGGCAGGTTGTCCGCTTGCAGATAGGGCGGCAGCGGGGCCTGCTCGCTCTTGCCATAGCCGCGCCCGAAGGCCTGCCAGGCGAAGTAGTTGTCGTTCACCGGGAAGTGGCAGGCGAGCTTTTCGAGGCGCGCGCGCAGCACGTCGGCCATGCGCTGTTTGCCCGCCAGCGCGTCGTACTGTGCGGGCGGAATGCCGAGGCCGAACAGCGAGGCGGGATGGTTGGTCAGCCAGCGCACCAGCTTGCGCTCGAAGATCGGGGCAAAGCGCTCGTCGAACACGCGGCGCTGGTCTTCCAGCGTGTCGGCGCCGAGGATTTCGCTCGGGTCGATCTTGTAGAGGCGGGCCAGCTTGTGGGCCATGCCGATGAAATTGCCGAGCAGCCCGTGCTTGTACACACCGCGGGTGAAAGCCTTGATGCGGCGGCGGCCGACGAGATCGCGGCCTTCCCAATAGCGGCGCGTCTGCTCGTCGAGATGGGGGGCGAGGCGCTTGCGGTAGGTCTCTAGGTTTTCCGGGTGATCGGCCTCGGCAATGAAGCGGCGCAGGTCGGCATAGTCGGTAAGATGCCGGATCGCGGTGTGCTTCAGGTTGTTGAGTGCGATATGCGCGGTGTTGAGATCGACCACCGTGATCGCTTCGGGGCCGGCGGTGAGGTAGGAAAGGGCATTGCAACCGCCGCTGGCAATGGTGATGATCCGGCTGTCCGGCCCGATCTGCAGCGCTTCCATGTCCGCCACCGGGTCTTCCCAGATCTGCGCATAGACGAGGCCCTTGAAAGCGAGCGCGAAGGCTTTGTCCAGCAGGCGCGCGGCGCGCGGGCTTTCGTGCCGAACGACGGCGCCCTCTATGAGCTTGGTGCCGCTGGTATCGCCGTTGGTTCTGGTTACAGTCTTGGCCATGACAAAGGCCCCCCGGTGCATGGAACAGTTTCCTGCCCTTGCTTCCACAGCATGACCGGGTGATGACGCGGCGATGTCAGAATATGACAGTTTGACCTGCGGCTGCGCCCGGTTGAGTTGTCACACAGGCGGCCTATATGCGCGTCTTTGTGTTTGGCTCCTGAAGGAGATGGTTTGGTGAGCAAGGTTCTGGTGATCGGCGCAGGCGGCGTCGGCTCGGTCGCGGTCCACAAGATGGCCATGAATCCGGATATCTTCAGCGATATCCATCTCGCCAGCCGCACGGTGTCCAAGTGCGAGGCGATTGCCGACTCGGTGAAGCAGCGCACCGGCGTTGCGATCAGCACTCATGCCATCGATGCCGACGATGTGGCGGCGACCTCGGACCTCATCCGCAAGATCGGGCCGAAGCTGGTGGTCAATCTGGCGCTGCCCTATCAGGACCTCGCGATCATGGACGCGTGCCTGGCGACCGGCACGCACTACATGGACACTGCGAACTACGAGCCCAAGGACGTGGCCAAGTTCGAATACCACTGGCAGTGGGCCTATCAGGAGCGGTTCAAGCAGGCGGGGCTGATGGCGCTGCTCGGTTCGGGCTTCGATCCGGGCGTGACCAGCGTCTTTGCGATGTGGCTCAAGAAACATAAACTGAAGACCATCCGCAAGCTCGACATTCTCGACTGCAACGGCGGCGACCATGGCCAGCCTTTCGCGACCAACTTCAATCCGGAAATCAACATCCGCGAAGTGACCGCGCCCGCGCGCCACTGGGAGAACGGCCAGTTCGTCGAGACCCCGGCGATGAGCAACAAGGTCTCGTTCGACTTCGAGGGCGTCGGCCCCAAGAACATGTACATGATGTACCACGAGGAACTGGAAAGCCTTGCGAAGTTCCTGCCCGAACTGGAGCGCGGCCGTTTCTGGATGACCTTCGGCGATGCCTATATCCAGCACCTCACCGTGCTGCAGAACGTGGGCATGACCCGCATTGATCCGGTGATCTACAACGGCGTGGAGATCATCCCGCTGCAGTTCCTGAAAGCCGTGCTGCCCGAACCCGCCTCGCTCGGTGCGACGACCAAGGGCAAGACCAACATCGGCGACATCGCCACCGGCGAGGCGCTCGACGGCTCGGGCGAGAAGACGTTCTACATCAAGAACATTTGCGACCATGAAGAGGCCTATGCCGAAACCGGCAACCAGGCGGTGAGCTACACCACCGGCGTTCCGGCGATGATCGGCGCGGCCATGGTGCTGACCGGCAAGTGGGGCGGTGAGGGCGTGTTCAACATGGAGCAGATGGACCCCGATCCGTTCATGGACATGCTCAATACGCAAGGCCTGCCGTGGACCGTGGAGGAACTGGCGGAACCGCTGCCGTTCTGATCCCATGAACTGGTCTTTCCTCGCCCCGATTGGCCTGCTTGCGGGTTCCAATCTGGTGATGAATACCGCCTGGTACGGGCATTTGAAAACGCCGGGCAAAGCGCTCTGGCTTGTCGTGCTGATGAGCTGGGGCCTTGCCTTCTTCGAATATTGCCTTGCCGTGCCGGCCAACCGGATCGGAGCGCGGGTCTATTCGCTTGAGCAATTGAAGGTGATTCAGGAAGCTTTTTCCCTGCTTGCCTTCGTACTGGTTGCCTGGGTGTTGTTCGGTCAACGGCCAGGCTTGAACGAGATTATCGGCTTCAGCCTTGTCGGTGCCGGGGCGTGGTTTATCTTCAAGGGGCCGCTAGGGTAGCAAGCATGGAAACCAAAGCCGGTGATCCGGGCGCCTTCGCCCACTTCGACCTGTCGCGCGTCGATAGCCCTGCCTTCGTGGTCGATGCCGCGAAGCTGCGCAGCAACCTGCAGATCCTGCAGGACGTGGGCGAGAACTCGGGCGCCAAGGTGCTGGCCGCGCTCAAGGCGTTCTCGATGTGGTCGACCGCGCCGATCATCGGGGAATATCTCGACGGCGTCTGCACGTCCGGCCTGTGGGAAGCGCGGCTGGCGAGCGAGTTCTACGATGGCGAGATCGCGACCTATTGCGCCGCCTACAAGCCCGATGAACTCGACGAAATCCTGCGCCTCTCGGACCATGTGATCTTCAATTCGCCGCAGCAGATCGAACGCTGCTGGGCCATCATCGAGGCCGCCCGCGCGCGCGGCGAGGATTTCGATATCGGGCTGCGTATCAATCCGATGCACCCCGAGGGCGAAGTGCCCAAGTACGATCCCAGCGCTCCGCACTCGCGCCTCGGTTTCCCGATCGACCAGCTTGCCGACGAACATGTCGAGATGATCGACGGCATCCACTTCCACAACTTGTGCGAGCAGGATTTCGAGCCGCTCCAGCGCACGTGGGACAAGGTGTTCGACTATCTCGAACCGTACTTCGGCCAGTTCAAGTGGCTCAACATCGGCGGCGGGCACCACGTGACCCGCGCCGATTACCAGCGCGACGAGCTTGTCGAATTTCTCTCGGACATGGCGGAGGATACCCGCGCCGAAATTTACATCGAGCCGGGCGAGGCCGTGGCGCTTGATGCGGGTATCCTTGTCGGCACCGTGCTCGACGTGGGCTGGAACGGGATGCCGGTGGCCGTGGTGGACATTTCCGCCACTTGCCACATGCCCGATGTGATCGAGGCGCCTTACCGCCCCGCGATGCTGGGCGAACGGCCCATCGAGGAACAGGGCAAGGTCGACGAGGGGCAGGGCGGTGCTGTGCGTCTTGGCGGCCCGTCGTGCCTCGCAGGCGATGTGATCGGCGACTACCGCTTTCCCGAGCCCATCCAGCCGGGCACGCGCTTCGCGTTCCTCGATCAGGCGCACTATTCGATGGTGAAGACCACCACGTTCAACGGGGTGCCACTGCCTTCGATCTGGTTGTGGGATTCGGAAACCGATTCGCTCGAATGCATCCGCAAGTTCTCCTACGAGGATTTCCGCGACCGCCTGAGCTGACGCCGCGCGCAGCGGGAACGGCCCGTCGCAGGTGAGGCCCGATCAGTCCGTCCCGAGGCGAATCGGGCGAAACCATTTGCTAGAAGCCGCGTTTAGCCGATGAAATTCACCGTGCCCCACACAGGCTGGAGCTCATCGGTGTCGCGACGGCAAAGCCTTGTAAATAAAAGGTAAAGCCACACAGAGAGGGGCGGAGTGGACGCGTGGCGTCACGGATGTGACATTTTTGTGAAACGCGTAGATTTTCACTTGCGATTCACGATCGCTATCCTATATCCGCCCCCTCGCTGCCCCATGGGGACTTCCAAACCGCAAGGCAGCTCTTGTCGCTAACAATTCCACTGGGGGTCCCTTGAGTTGCACAATCATCCTGATGCACCGGCTGTAGCGCGCTTCCTCGCGCCTGACGAACCCGTTATCCTCAACCGCCCGCATGCTGCCGCGCGCGCTGCCCGTTTCTTCGCCACGAAGTTTCCGGGAAAGGCGCTCTATGCCGTGAAGGCGAATCCGTCGCCCGATCTCGTGAAGATCCTGTGGGACAACGGCATCACTCACTATGACGTCGCCTCGATCAACGAGGTGCGCATGGTGCGCGCTGCGTTGCCTGAGGCGACCTTGTGCTTCATGCACCCGGTCAAGACCGCGAGCGCGATCCGCGAGGCCTATTTTCAGCACGGCGTGCGCACCTTCAGCCTGGATACCCAGGAAGAGGTCGACAAGATCGTTGCCGCCACCACCGACGCCGCAGGCAACCCGGCCAGGGACCTGCGCCTCTGCGTGCGCCTGCGCGTCTCTTCCGAATATTCCGAACTGAGCCTCGCCTCCAAGTTCGGTATCGATCTGGCCGATGCAGGCGCGCTGCTGCAGTCCACCCGCCAGGTGGCGGACTGGCTGGGCGTATGCTTCCATGTCGGTTCGCAGGCGATGACGCCGTTTGCCTATGTGCAGGCGCTGGAGCGTGCGCGTGCGGCGATCGCCGATGCGGGCGTGGTTATCGACATGATCGATGTCGGCGGAGGCTTCCCTTCCTGCTATCCGGGTATGGAACCGCCGCCGCTGGAAGATTACTTTGCGATCATCCACCGCCACTTCGAGGCACTGCCGGTTGCCTACAACGCGGAACTGTGGTGCGAACCCGGCCGCGCGCTGTCGGCCGAGTACAACTCGCTGATCGTCAAAGTGGAAAAGCGCCGCGGCAACGAGCTTTATATCAACGACGGTGCCTATGGCGCGCTCTACGATGCGGCGCATGTGGCATGGCGTTTCCCGGTGCGGCACATCGCGCGAGACGAGATCAACGACAACGCCGCGATCGATGTGGCCGACATGCAGCCGTTCTCGTTCTACGGGCCGACTTGCGACGATGCCGACTTCATGGAAGGCCCTTTCATGCTGCCGGCGGAAATCAAGGCGGGCGACTGGATCGAAGTCGGTATGCTCGGCGCTTACGGCGCGGCGATGAAGACCGCGTTCAACGGTTTCGGCGGCGCGGAAAGCGTTACCGTGACCGACGAGCCGATGGCCAGCCTTTACACCGGCCGCCCGGACCCGCGCGTTTCGGACAACGTCGTTTCGCTGCGCTGAGGGCATCCATGAATAGAGAAAAACCCGCCGGGAGCGATTCCGGCGGGTTTTTCATGTGCGGCCTGTTCCTCAGGGTTCAGGGGATGACGAACAGGTCCTTGTAGCGGTGCGGCTGGGCTCATGCGCTATGGACGAGCGCGGCGATACGAGCAGCCGGGTGATCAGGCCGGTCATCATCGGCTATTTCGACGAAACCCGCATGCTGGCCGCGTGGTGCGAACTGGGGCAGGATTTTCGCCATTTCCGCACCGACCGGGTGACGAACGCCGAATTCCTGGAAGACCGGCACGGCACGCGCTCCGGCGTGCTGCGCGCCCGCTGGAAACGCAGCATGAATGCACGGCTGGCCGCCAGAGTGGCCTCGGCGAAAGTGGTTTCAGGAAGGGCGTGAAGCGCGGGGCCGGTTCAGGCCGCCAGCCTCATCTCCATGCGTTCCCAGATCTCGACCAGCGCGTCGGTCAGTTCGCGCATCATCTCTTCGGTGTGCGCGGGCCCCGGAGTGAAGCGCAGGCGCTCGGTGCCGCGCGGCACGGTCGGGAAATTGATCGGCTGCACATAGACGCCGTATTCGGCAAGCAGGATGTCGCTGATCTTCTTGGCCTTGACCGGATCGCCCACCATCAGCGGCACGATATGCGTGGTGGAATTCATCACCGGCAGCCCGGCATCGCGGAACATCTGCTTGAGCATGGCGGCCGCGCGCTGCTGGCCGTCACGTTCTTCGCTGGAGCTCTTGAGGTGCTTCACCGAGGCGAGCACGCCCGCCACCAGCACCGGCGAAAGCGACGTGGTGAAGATGAAGCCCGGCGCGTAGGAGCGGATGCAGTCGATGACCTTCTGGTCCGCCGCGATATAGCCGCCCATCACGCCGAACGCCTTGCCCAGCGTGCCTTCGATGATGTCGATCCGGTGGGCCGCCTCGTCACGGTCGGTAATGCCGCCGCCGCGCGGGCCGTACATGCCGACGGCGTGGACTTCGTCGATATAGGTGAGGGCGTTGTACTTGTCCGCCAGATCGCAGATCGCGTGGACCGGGGCGATATCGCCATCCATCGAATAGACGGATTCGAACGCGATCAGCTTGGGCAGCGCCGGATCGGTTTCAGCCAGAAGCTGTTCGAGGTGTTCCAGGTCGTTGTGGCGGAAGACCTTCTTCTCGCAGCCCGAATTGCGGATGCCCGCGATCATGCTGGCATGGTTGAGCTCGTCCGAGAAAATCACGCAGCCCGGCAGCAGCTTGGCGAGGGTGGAGAGCGTGGCATCGTTCGAGACATAACCCGAGGTGAAGATCAGTGCGCCTTCCTTGCCGTGCAGGTCGGCCAGCTCGCTTTCCAGCTCGATGTGGTAGTGCGTGTTGCCGCCGATATTGCGGGTGCCGCCGGAACCGGCGCCGACATCGTGCAGCGCCTCTTCCATGGCTTCGATCACCTTGGGATGCTGCCCCATGGCGAGATAGTCGTTCGAGCACCACACAGTGATCGGCTTGGGGCCGTTGTGGCCGGCAAAGCAGCGCGCGTTGGGATAGGCCCCCTTGTTGCGCAGGATATCGATGAAGACGCGGTAACGTCCTTCGGAGTGAAGGCGTTCGATCGCCTGGTCGAAGATGTGCTCGTAGTTCACGAAGTCTCGTCCTGCATTGTCTTGTCCGGCTGACCCGTCCTGGCTTGCCGGTATATCCTTAAGGCGGCCATTACATGATCGTCTTGCCCATGACCAGCGGCTAGTCTCGTTAAGAGTGATCGGAAAATTCTTCTGCGACATCGGGTATCGGCGCACCTTCATAGGCTGGGACGACGGTCATATCGGGCGCAGTGCGGTGCAAGGCATTGATCGTCATCAACCAGGCTTTCGTTTCCGTAGCGGAATCCGGCGCATCGTTGCGTGAGGCGAGCCTGGCCGGCGGACGAACAGTGTCCAGGCTATCCTGGAGTGCGGCGGCCGGGGCTGCGAACAGGAACTCGCGTCCACCGGCAAGGCGCACGTAGACCAGTCTGGCTTTCGGGCCGATGCCGGGAGCCGGGATGACGACGACACCCGGAGCCAGGGGAAAAGGTCTGGCATTGCGCGATACATGACTGGTGTTGCGGCGATTGCCTGTGTGCAGCGGTGTGTCGTCCAGCAACACGATATGGCCGGCATGGCGCANNNATCATAGCTCTTGGCGGTTGCGGCGGTTATGCCTGCGTCGATCACGATGGGTTTCCGACCGGGAACCATCAGTTCAAAGGTTTTGACGGCGGCAGATATGGGGCGCAGGCCCGATCCGGCAACGAGCCGGTTGCGCATGATGCTGAAGTGCCCGAGCAGTTCGGCCCGCACGCGATCCGGTCGAGGACCGGGCAGGGCGCTTGCCAGCTTGCGCAGTTCGGCCATCGTTACCGGTTTGAGGCGGGCCTGGTTCGAAGCGGGATCGTCGATCAGGAACCAGTAGTAGGGAACGCTGACGATGACAAAAAGGGCGAGCAACAAGTAGTTCAGCCGACGGGTCAAAGCCTTTCCACCCTCTCCAGTTCGTACCGCTTCAACATGGTGCCGTAAGCTTCCGGCATATCTTTTCGGCCGGTGATTAGCGCCCTGTCAGGGGCTTGGCGAGCCCATTCCTGCCCTCTGGTCAGGCGGGCGACCTGACGGGCAATGCCTTGTGCGCCGTGGACGAACCCCACGCCGGGGCCGAAAGCCCGCGAAAGTTCATCCTCCAGCAGCGGGAAGTGCGTGCAGGCGAGCACGACCGTGTCGATCTTCTCGCCGCCCGGCATGGCGCGCAGCGCTTCGGTGGCGCCGGTGATGGCGGCCCAATCCACCGGCTCGCCCCGCAGCTTGGCTTCGGCTGCCTCGACAAGGGCAGGCGCACCATGGCGCAGCAGCAGTTTGTCCGCAGCGAATTCGTGTTCGAGCCGGTCGACATAGGCCTGCCGGATCGTTGCCTCGGTGCCGAGCAGGCCGATCACGCCGCTTCTGGTCATCGCGGCGGCAGGCTTGATCGCGGGGACGGTACCGACGATCGGCACTTCCAGAACCTCGCGCACCATGCCGAGCGCGATGGTGGAGGCGGTGTTGCAGGCGATGCAGACGAGGCGCGGATGAAAACGCTCGGCCATGCGGCCCAGCAGACCGGCCACGCGCGCGGCGATCTGTGCTTCGGTTTTTGAGCCGTAGGGCAGACCGGCCGTGTCGGCGGCATAGATCACCGGGGCATCGGGCAGCAGCTTGCGCACTTCCTCAAGCACGGTGAGCCCGCCGACGCCGGAATCGAACAGGAGGATCGGTGCGGCGGGATCGACCGGAGGGGGCGATACCGGTTGCGGCGGGCAGCTGCAAGCCGGGTTCTGCTCGGCGCGACAAGCGGCTAAGGGCGCTCCATGGATTGGATTCTTCCTGTGGCGCTGGGCTATGCGCTTGGATCGGTGCCGTTCGGGCTTCTCATCACCCGGCTTGCGGGCGCGGGCGACTTGCGCAGCATCGGATCGGGCAACATCGGCGCCACCAATGTGCTGCGCACCGGGCGCAAGGGGCTGGCCGCCACGACGCTGCTGCTGGATTTGCTGAAGGGGCTGGCTGCCGTGCTCATCGCGGCGCATTTCTGGCCCGGTACGACGGGTTTGGGCGCGGCGGGGCTTGGCGCGCTGGGTGCGTTCATCGGGCACTGTTTTCCGGTCTGGCTGAAGTTTCGGGGCGGCAAGGGCGTCGCCACGACCGCCGGGGTGGCTTTCGGCCTCGCCTGGCCGGTGGGGCTGGCCTATGCGGTGACGTGGCTTGGTCTGCTGGCGACCGTGCGCATTTCCTCGGTCGCGGGGATGAGCGCGGCCGTGGCGGCGCCGCTGGTGGCACTGGCGCTGGGGCAGCAGGAGGCCGCCCTGGTTCTGGCGGTGATTGCCGCCGTGGTCCTCTTCCAGCACCGCGAGAACATCGCGCGCCTGCGGGCAGGCACCGAGCCGAAAGTCGGGGGCGGCAAGAAGGCATGAGCACCCGGGCGACGCTGTCTCAGGACGAAGCTTTCGCCCGTATCCGCCTGCTGCGCTCGCCTAATGTCGGGCCGGTAACATATGCGCAGCTTCTCGCCCGTTTCGGCGATGCGCAAGCCGCGATAGAGGCACTGCCGGATTTGGCGGGACGGGCGGGCAAACCCTATTCAGCCGCGCCGGCGGAGCATATCCATGAAGAAATCGCTGCCGTGCGCAAGGCCGGGGCGCGCTATCTCTTTCACGATTCTGCGGGATATCCGCCCTTGCTCGCCGCGATCGAGGGCGCGCCGCCGGTTCTGACCGTGCGGGGGGACGCAGGGCTGGCGGCGGGAGAGGGCGGTTCGACCATCGGTGTGATCGCCAGCGGGATCGACGTGGCCTATCCGCCCCAGCATGCCGCTCTGCAAGAGCGCATCGCGCAGGAAGGCCTGCTGATCGCCGAACAGCCGCCCGGCACCGAACCGCTGGCGCGGCACTTCCCCACCCGCAACCGCATCATTGCCGGGCTGGCGGCGGGAACGCTGGTGGTGGAGGCGGCGCCCAAGTCGGGCTCGCTCATCACTGCGCGGCTGGCAGGGGAGATGGGACGCGAAGTCATGGCCGTTCCCGGCTCGCCGCTCGATGCGCGTTCGCACGGCTGCAACCAGTTGATTCGCGACGGGGCGGTGCTGGTGCAGTCGGTGGAGGACGTGGCCGAACTGCTCAGCAGCTTCGGCGGCGCGCCCCGCCCGATGCCGTCCCGCCCGATGCCGCCAGGGCGGGCACTGGTACGCGAGGAGGATGGCGAGGGCATTGTGGATGACAGCCCGGTCTCCGTCGCCGGATTGCTCACCAGCGCGCCGGTTTCGGTTGACGAACTGATCCGTCAGTCCGGAGCGAGCGCATCGGCGGTGCAGCTTGCCCTGCTGGAACTGGAGATCGCCGGAAGGCTCGTGCGTCACGCGGCGGGGCGGGTCAGTCTCGCCTGAGAGGCGCGCTGTTAACTCCTTGAAATAGATCCATGCAGGAACAGTGCTTTGAATTGACAGCCCGTCTCCCAGTGGCAAGACCCGCCCGCGTAAACAGGAGGAACTATGCCGGTACAATGCAGCTTCGGCGATCTGTGGGCCGAGATCGGCCGCGTCTTCGGGGAAAACCGGGCGCTTACGCTGCTGCTGCTGGCGGTGATCGGCGCGGGATATACCGGGCTGGATCTGCTGTCCGAACACTTTTCCAGTGTGTCCGGTCTGATTGTCAGCGTGTTCGTTCAGTATGCGTTTCTGGAAAAGGTCCTGGATGTGCCTGCCGGGGAGAAGCGGCGTTTTGGCTCGATGCTCGGTATGATGCTGATGTCCGGGATCGGTATCATCGTCGGACTTGTGCTGCTGATCGTGCCGGGGCTGTTCCTTGCCGCCCGTTGGATTGCCGCGCCTGCCTATGTCGTCGCGGGCGGGAAACGGTCGAGAGAATCGCTTTCGGCCAGCTGGGAAGCGACGCGTGGCTGCTGGTTGACGGTCATGCTTGCCTATCTTGTCTATCTCGTGCCAGTAGCCTTCGCGCTGGCATTGCTGGCGCTTCTGGGCATGCCTTTCCTGTCCGGCATGGGGCCGGCGGACCCGGCGTTGTGGCAAAGTGTATTTCTCAACCTCTGGGCTGCCGGTATCGTTGTCTTCAATTGGCTGATCGTTGCGGCCGTTTACCGGCTGGTGGAAGAGCAGGGCCATACCGTCGAAAGCGTTTTTGCCTGAGCCTCGCCGTTTTGCGTCATGCTTGTGCCATGCAGCGGTGCTTGACGGGACGGCCGCAGTCTCTTCCAAGGGTACTTGACGGACCCCCCCTTGGATTTTCACCCTATGCGTACACATACACGCACGCGCACGTGAGAGGGCGCGCAGCGAATAGCGAAAGTCTGAAATGCAGCTCGTCATTGTCGAATCTCCCGCCAAGGCCAAGACCATCGAGAAATACCTGGGCAAGGACTACAAGGTTCTTGCCTCCTACGGCCACGTCCGCGACCTGCCACCCAAGGACGGCTCCGTGCGGCCCGACGAGGGCTTCGAGATGGACTGGGAGCTTTACGGGGACAAGCAGAAGCAGGTCCGCGCGATCACCGATTACGCGAAGGAGGCCGACCGCCTGATCCTCGCGACTGACCCCGATCGCGAGGGTGAGGCGATTTCGTGGCACGTGCTCGAACTGCTCAAGAAGCGCCGCGCGCTGCCCGCCTGATTGTCGATCGCGAGCGTGAGATCGAGGCGTTCAAGCCGCAGGAATACTGGTCCGTCGTTGCGAAGATGGCGCATGACGGCACCGATTTCACGGCCAAGCTGGTGACGTTCGACGGACAGAAGCTCGACCGGTTGAGCCTGGGCGATGAAGGCATCGCGATGCGCGCCAAGGCGGCGGTGGAGCAGGGCGCCTTCAAGGTCGAGGCTGTCGAGACGAAGCCGTACCGCCGCAATCCGCAGCCGCCGTTCACCACTTCGACCTTGCAGCAGGAGGCCGCGCGCAAGCTGGGCTTCTCCGCCAGCCAGACGATGCGCGTGGCGCAGCACCTCTACGAGGCGGGCGCGATCACTTACATGCGTACCGACGGCGTGCAGATGGACCCGGGTGCGATCTCGGCCTGCCGTGTGGCGATTTCGGATCGCTATTCCGGGCACTACCTGCCCGAAAAGCCGCGCCACTACGAAACCAAGGCCAAGAACGCGCAGGAAGCGCACGAGGCGATCCGCCCCACCGATTTCGCCAAGGACCGCTATGGTTCGGGCGACGACGCGAAGCTCTACGACCTGATCTTCAAGCGCGCGATGGCCAGCCAGATGGCCTCGGCCGCGCTGGAGCGCACCACTGTGACCCTGCGCGACGGAACCGGCCGCAACGAACTGCGTGCTACCGGTCAGGTGGTGAAGTTCCCCGGCTTCCTCGCGGTTTACGAGGAAGGGCAGGACAACAAGTCCGACGACGATGACAGCGGCTTGCTGCCCTTCATGAAATCGGGCGACATGCCCGCCAAGAAGGACGTGACGGCAGAGCAGCACTTCACCCAGCCGCCGCCGCGCTTTTCCGAAGCCAGCCTCGTCAAGCGGCTGGAGGAACTGGGCATCGGCCGCCCGTCCACTTATGCGGCGACGATCCAGGTCCTGAAGGACCGCAGTTACGTGCGCACCGAG
>JARROF010000021.1:0-21729 GCA_037384205.1 Novosphingobium sp.
GCAAGGATCGCCGATCGTCTGAAGCGCGCATCGAACGGCAATTTCGGAGACCACAAGTCCGTTCAGGACGGCGTTTTCGAAATGCGGATCGATTATGGGCCGGGCTATCGCGTGTACTATTTCCGGCGCGGGAAGGAGCTTGTCATTCTGCTGTGCGGAGGCGACAAGCGGACGCAGAAAGCCGATATTGCGCAAGCAAAGCGGCTCAAGGCAGAGATAGAACGCCAGAATGGAGCTGACCCCGTTTGATCCCGCCAAGTACCTCGAGAGCGAGGAGGACATCCTCTATTATCTCGAGGCTGCCATGGAAGGGAACGACCCCAGGCATATCGCCAGCGCCCTTGGCGATGTCGCCCGATCAAACGGCATGAGCGAAATCGCCCGGAAATCCGGAGTGGGGCGGCAGGCGCTTTACAATGCGTTTTCCGAAAACGGCAATCCGCGGCTGGATACGCTGATGGCCGTTCTCAACGCCTTGGGCCTGCAACTGACCATTCGGAAACCGGCAGCATAATCGTCCCTTCCCGAACGCCCGAAAAGTCACAAACCCTTCAATTGTCGCCTGCCTCGCCTGCCGATTGTCGGCTTTTCGCCATCAGCGGCGAGATAGCGAGCGGAGCATGCCCTGCACTTCGTCCTGCATGTCCATCTCCACCGCAGGCGCGCCGAGCAGCAGCATGTTGGCGACGAAGGCGGCATCGTTGCGCGGTTCCTGCAAGGCTTCGCGCAGGACCGGCAGGTTGTCCTCGATATGGGCCATGAAGCCCACGCCCTTGTCGCACACTTCCTCCCAGCGGGTGCGCGTCCACAGTGCCAGCGGGTAGAGAATCTCGCTCTTGAAGTTGGAGCCCAGCGCGCGTTCGAGGAAGCGCATGCCCACCGTCCAGGCCTCGCCATTGCGCATCGGCGGCGGGGTCGGTTCGCCCGAAAGCATCTTCTTGCCTGCCTGCCCGACATGGTCGTCCAGCGTCACGGGCGCGGCAATTTCCCCGCGAAAGTGCCAGAGTCCGGCGTTTCCGGGAAAGCCCGGACCGAAGCGTTCGCGCAGGCCCGCCTCGACTTTGTCAACCGCCTCCCTATCCTCTTTCATCGAGGCCGACATCGCGAAAGCGACCAGCGTATCGTCGCCGATCTGATGGGTAATCCCGCCCGCCAACTGCTGCTCGGTCAGCGCCGGAGTGAAGCCGTCGTCCGGCATCCCCACCTGCCCGGACCGCAGCGCCGAAAGGAATGCGGTAATCTCCAGCCAGGGCAGGAAATGATCGAGAAACGCGTCGGCATCCGCGTGGACGATGGCAAGGTTGATCGGCTGCTTGCGCTTGGCCAGTTCGGTCATGTCGGTCATCTGCGGGCTTCTCCTCGGGCTATCGGCGGTTGGGTTTTACCGGGGAGAGCAAGCAAAAGTTGCGCCATGTCATGGAATGCCCCTTGCGCGGGGACCATGCCCCGGTCTGCAATGGCGATCCACGCGCTTTCGCCCGCCCCTCCAATTGCAGGAAACGCAAGTAAAAGCGCTCCTTTTTCACTGTTCTTTCGCGCGCCCGCACGCGAGTCGTGAGTTTATGTGAAAAAGGAGAGGTTGCTTGCGTATCCGTAACCATACGCTGCGTTCGAAGATCATGAGCGCCGCCGATGCCGCCCGGTTCATCACCCACGGAAGCGCCGTGGGCATGAGCGGCTTTACCGGGTCCGGATATCCCAAGGCCGTACCGCAGGCGCTGGCCCCGCAGATCGAGGCGGAGCACGCGGCGGGCAATCCCTTCAAGGTAAGCATGTGGACCGGCGCTTCCACCGGGCCCGAACTGGACGGCGCACTGGCCAAGGCCAACGGCATCGATTTTCGCCTGCCCTACAATTCCGACCCCATCGCCCGCGAGAAGATCAACAAGGGCGAGATGGCCTATTTCGACATGCACCTCAGCCAGGTCGCGCCGATGGCCTGGCAGGGTTTCCTGGGTCCGCTCGACACTGCCGTGATCGAGATCACCGGCATCCGCGAGGACGGATCGCTGATCCCCTCCTCCTCGGTGGGCAACAACAAGACCTGGCTGGACCGGGCCGAAAAGGTGATCCTGGAAGTCAATTCCTGGCAGAACGAAGCGCTGGAGGGGGTGCACGACATCTACTACGGCACCGCGCTGCCCCCGCACCGGATGCCGATCCCGCTGGTGAAGCCCGATGACCGGATCGGCGAGAAGACGCTGCGCTGCGATCCGAAGAAGATCGTCGCCATTGTCGAGACCGATGCGCCCGACCGCAATGCCCCGTTCTCGCCCCCCGATGAAAAGGCCAAGGCGATTGCCGGGCACATTCTGGAGTTCCTCGGCCATGAAGTGAAGGTGGGCCGCCTGCCCGCCTCGCTGCTGCCGATCCAGTCGGGCGTGGGCAATATCGCCAATGCCGTGCTGACCGGGCTGATCGACAGCCCCTTCGAGGCGATGACTGCCTATACCGAAGTGATTCAGGACGGGATGCTGGACCTTCTGGACACGGGCAAGCTGCGCATGGCCAGCGCCACGGCCTTCTCGCTCAGCCCCGAGGCGGCGGAGCGGATCAACCGCGACATGCACCGCTACCGCGACAAGATGATCCTGCGCCCGCAGGAGATCAGCAATCATCCCGAGCTGGTGCGGCGCCTCGGCTGCATCGCCATGAACGGGCTGATCGAAGCCGATATCTACGGCGCGGTCAATTCCACCCACATCATGGGATCGCGCATCCAGAACGGCATCGGCGGCTCGGGCGACTTCGCGCGCAATGCCTATATCTCGATCTTCGTCACCCCCTCCACCGCGAAGGGCGGTGCGATCTCGGCCATCGTGCCGCAGGCGAGCCACGTCGATCACATCAATCAGGACGTGCAGGTGATCGTCACCGAGCAGGGCCTTGCCGACCTGCGCGGACTGAGCCCCAAGGAGCGCGCCCAGGTCATCATCGCCAACTGCACGCATCCCGATTACCGTCCCATGCTGGAGGATTACTGCGCGCGGGCGCAGAAGCAGTCCTACGGGCTGCAATCGCCCTCGATCCTTTCCGAGGCGCTGTCGTGGCACCAGCGGTTCGTGGAAACCGGATCGATGCTGCCCTGATCCCTCGTGCGGCAGCGCGGCCCTTGCCGCGCCGCGCTGCCACGCTAAGGTGCCTCGCTTCTCCCCAAGACCACCACGCAATCGAGGTGCGACATTTCCATGCGATTTCTGACCCTGGCCTGCTCTGCCCTGCTGCTGACTGCTTCCGGCTCAGCCATTCTCGCCGCAGACACGGCCGATGATGCCAAGGCCTCCGAAAAGGCCGACGCCAAGACCGAGGACCATTTCCCCCCCTTCCCTGAACCCAAATCAATCGCGCAAACGGCCGTGATCGGCGGCAAGACAGTACGCTACAAGGCCACTGTCGGCTCGCTGCCGGTGAAGGACGACAAGGGCAAGGTCATCGGCGAAGTGGTCTATACTGCCTATACCGTGCCCGGCGCCCCAACGTCCCGCCCGGTGACGTTCGCTTTCAACGGCGGCCCCGGCGCTTCGTCGGTGTATCTCAACCTCGGCGCGATCGGCCCCAAGCGGGTAGCGTTCGGCAATCAGGGCGATGCCCCGTCCGATCTTGCCGTGCTGCACGACAACCCCAACTCCTGGCTCGATTTCACCGATCTCGTCTTCATCGATCCGATCGGCACCGGCTTCTCCCGCTCACGCGAGGACGAGGACAAGACCAAGAAGGACTTCTACGCTGCCGACGCCGACATCCATTACCTCAGCCGCGTGGTCTATGACTGGCTGGTCGCCAACGATCGGCTGACCAGTCGCAAGTACCTCACCGGCGAAAGCTATGGCGGCTACCGCGTGCCGCGCCTCGCCTATTACCTGCAGACCCAGATGGGCGTGGGTATTTCGGGCATGACGCTGGTTTCGCCTTATCTCGATCCGCCTGCCATCGGCGAGGACGATGCGCTGTCTCCGCTGCCCTGGATGATCAGCCTGCCCTCCATGGCCGCCGGCCATTTCGAACGGGAGCACAAGCCGCTCGACGAGACCACCATGGGCCCGGTCGAAACTTACATGCGCACCCAGTTCGTGCAGGATTTCCTCGCCGGACCGGGAGACAAGGCGGCGACGGACCGGCTTTCCGCGAAAGTCGCGGAGCTGACCGGGCTCGACCCCGCGCTGGTGCGGCGCATGAACGGACGTGTCGATATCGGGACCTACTTGCGCGAAATCCGCCGCAACCAGGGGCTGATCGGCTCGGTCTACGATTCGAACTACACTGCCTACGATCCCTTCCCGGCCAGCGCGACGCCCAGGTACACCGACCCGCTGCTGGCCACGCTGATCGCGCCCACGACCTCCGCCATGGTCGATTTCATCACCCGGCAGGTCGGCTGGAAAGTCGATGCCCGCTACAATGCGCTGTCCTATACCGTGAACGAGGATTGGAAGCGCGACGATACCGACAGCCCTGTGAGCGATTTGCGCAAGGCCATCGCCAGCGATCCGAAGATGAAGGTAAACATCGTCCACGGCTGGGACGACCTCTCCTGCCCCTTTTTCGGATCGAAGCTGATCCTGGCGCAGATGCCGGACTTCGCACGCGAAGGCCGGGTCAAGCTGCACATATATCCGGGCGGGCACATGTTCTATTCCCGGCCGGACAGTGGTGCGGCGATGCGCCGCGACGTCATGGCAAGCTACGCGCCGGCAGGCTGAGCCGTCCTCAGGAGGAGCCCGCCGTCAGCCGCGCGGCGCCTTCCCCGCCCGCGCCCCGCCGATGGGCGTGCCGTCATGCACTTTGCCGGGATTGACCGTGATCAGGTTGCCCGGTCCGGCCTCCACCTCACCGCGTCCGCGCCACGAGCGCGGCGCGCCTTCCGTCACCAGCCCTATGCCCAATTCGTCATGGCTGTGCCGCGCGAAGGTCTGTGCCCAGCACGCATCGACCGCCGTAACGGCGCCGTCCGCAAGCCCCGGACATGGAAGGTATGCCCGTCATGGCCTGCTCAGCGGCGCGGTGACCCGCTCAAAGCTTGCCGAACTTCGCTTCGTAAGCGCCGGTATCGCCGCCAGCGAGGAGCTTTGCCTGCTCCACCCAGTTGTCCCGGCGCGGGCGGCCCGCGAAAGAGCCGAGCTTGGTGTCGAGATCATCGAGATCGGCTTCGGGCCATGCGGCAATCTGCTCGTAACGGGTAATACCGAGCGAGGTGAGCAGAGTCAGCATCTTGGGACCCAGCCCCTTGATCTTGCGCAGGTCGTCCACCACCCCGGCAGAGGCCGGTTCCGGTGCAGCGGCGGGGGCGGGAGCCGGTTCGGGGGCAGGTGCAGGCGCGGGTTCGGGCACTGGTGGTTCGGGCACTGGTTCGGGCGCCAGGTTATCGACTTCCTCCTGCGCGGCCACTGCGATCACTTCGCCGATACCCGCCATCGTCCCGGCCATCGCCGGGGGATCGATATGTGCGGCGGGCGGCGCGTCTATCAGCGCCTGATTGCGCTGCGCGCGGGCCGCGCCTTCGTCCAGCACGTCGGGACGGCGCTCACGCTTGGGCGGCTTCGTCCCGTGAGCGAACAACCAATAGGCCACGACGATGCCCACCAGCAGCGCGGCGATGAAGATCAGCCAGTTGGCCTCGATCATTTGCAGCACAATAGTTATCCCTTCCGGTTCCACAGCAGCCAGCCGATGCCGAAGCCGAGCCCGTAGGCCAGCAGCACCGAGACAGCCATTTCAAGCCATAGCGGCAAGGCAGCGTCCTTTCATAGGGGGCTTATCCCGGCCCTGGCGTATCGATCGGCGTCGGCTTCACCGGCGCGGGGGAAATCACCGAAAATTCGATCCGGCGGTTCGCCGGGTCGAGCGGATCGAGCCCCGGCACCGGCTGTTTCGCCCCCACGCCTGCAGCGCGCAACCCGTCTGCGGGAATGCCCCGGCCCACCAGCGCCCAGCGCACCGCATTCGCGCGCGCCATCGACAGCGCGAGATTGGCCTTCGGATTGCCCCCGGCATCGGTGTGCCCGATCACCGCGATAATGCTGCCCACGCACGGGCGCAGCGCGCGGGCGACTTCGTCCAGCAGCCTTTCGCTGGCCGGATCGATCCGCGCGCTGGCTTCGGCAAAACGAATCGTGCGCGTCTCCAGAATACGCTTCACATCGTCCTGGCAATGCAGCGTGGGAGCCGCCACAGCGCCTTCTCGCGCCCAGCGGATGCCGCCGATCCCCGGAACCCTTGCCACGGCAGCCGCCACCCGCGTGCGCGTGGCACCATCAAGCGCTTTGCCGCCGGACAGCACCGGATGCCGCGTCAGCCAGCCGTAGCGATCCCGGAACGCCAGTTTCACACCCTTGCCACCCGCCGCATCACGCGCGGCAAGGGCCTTAGCCTCCAGCCCGGCGATGAAAACCGGGCCCCGGATATTCGCCGCGGCAAAGGCCATCGCCAGGCTCAGCGCAGCACCTGCGGCAACGATCGAGGCTCGGCGGGGATTCATGCCGCCGAGCCTAGAATTTTCCGGACGTCCTGTCAGCCTCCCTTAAGCGATCCGGCGATATCGACCAGCTTGAGGAATTCCTGCCGCCAGTAGCCGGACTGCGGCCCGGCCAATGCCTCGATCTGCTGGCCCGAATAGCCGTTCATCAGATCGTCCCCGCGCAGCGTCTGCCCGAAAGCGGCGACCGCGCTGGCGAAAGCAAAGTCTCCGGACGGCGCCCGGGCCGTCTTCAGCAGACTGGCGGCAACCGGCCGCGCGATCAGCTTGGACGTATCGCCATCCGGCAGTTTGTAGCGCAGCTTGACGTAAGCCATCTCCTTCGCCCGGCCATCCGCCTTGGGCGCGTCTTTCGCATAGCGGCGCGGGCCGATCCAGCCTTTCGCCCCGGCAGGCACGATCTCGTAGATCGCCGTCACCTGATGGCCCGCGCCGATATCCCCGGCATCGATCTTGTCGTTGTCGAAATCCTCTTCGCGCAAGGCCCGGTTTTCATAGCCGAGCAGACGGTACTGGCTGACCGCGGCGGGATTGAATTCCACCTGGATCTTCACGTCCTTGGCGATCGTGAACAGGGTAGAGCTCATCTCGTCCCCCAGCACTTTCTTCGCTTCCAGCGCGCTGTCGATATAGGAATAGTTGCCGTTCCCGTGATCGGCGATCTGTTCCATCATCGCTTCGTTGTAATTGCCCTGCCCGAAGCCCAGCGTGGTGAGCGTGATGCCCGAATCGCGCTGTTTCTCGATCATCGCGATCAGATCGTCGCGGTTCGAGACGCCGACGTTGAAATCGCCATCGGTGCCGATCAGCACGCGATTGACGCCGCCCTTGATGAAATTGTCCCGCGCGACATCGTAGGCCAGCTTGAGCCCCGCCGCGCCCGCCGTGGAACCGCCCGCCTGCAAGCGCTCCAGCGCCTCGCGGATCTTGCGCGGATCGTTGGTCGGCTCCAGCACCAGCCCGGCGGCGCCCGCATAGACGACGATCGAGACCTTGTCCTTCGGCCCCAGTGCTCCCGCAAGGCCGGACAGCGCCGTCTTGAGCAGCGGCAACTTGTCGGGTGAACGCATCGATCCGGACACATCGACAAGGAACACAAGGTTCGCCGCCGGCCGGGCATCGCGCGGCAGATCGTATCCGCGCAGGCCCACGCGCAGCAGCCGGGTCTGCGGATTCCATGGCGTGGCCGCCACGTCCGTCGTCACCGAGAACGGCGCCTCGCGGCTGTCCGGCCGGGGATAGGCGTAGCGGAAATAGTTGATCATCTCCTCGGTCCGCACCGCGCTCTCCGGCGGCAGGCTGCCGTGCATCAGGAAGCGGCGGACATTGGCATAAGCGCCGGTATCGACGTCGACCGAAAAGGTGGAGACCGGTTCGGACTGCACTATGTGGACGGGCGAGACTTCCTTGGCCGCATAGCGTTCGCGGTTCGGCGGAGAGGGCATTATGTCCGGGGACGGAGGGGCGAACGCCACAAAGGACTGCAAGTCCGCAGTTCCCGTCCTCTTTCGCGCCGTTGTGACGATTGTGCCCGGCGACGCCGTAGCCGCTGCAAGTGGAGGAGGAGGAGGGGGAGGCGGCGACACGCCGAGGCCCCTCTCCTCCTTGATATCAACGCTCGCCACTTTGTCCGCCCCGGGGTGGTCCGCCGTACTGCACCCCGCCAACAGGCCAAGAGCCGCAGTCGATGTCATGGCCATCGCCGCAGCATACACCTTGCTTCGCATGAATTTCACGATTTCCCCTCCACCGTGCGCCGTCCACGGCGGAGAACGCCGCACGCGCGCTTAATCGCGACTGAACACTGTTCCTTCGCATTAAACAGCGGGCCGCGCGTGCGGGTGATTTTTTACAGAACGGGCGAGGGCTTGGTCTTCTGGAACAGCTTGCGATCCTCCGGGCCGAAGGCCTTTTTCCAGATCACCCACATGTAGGAGCCCAGGATAGCGGGAATGCCGAAAGCCAGTTCGGCCCATTCCGGCAGGTACGACGTCGCCAGATAGCCCAGCACCACTGCCGGGGCGGCGGCCCAGATCAGGGCCCAGCGCCAGTTGTTGATCCTCTGATCGAGCAGGTGCGCCAGCATCCGCGACTTGACCATCGAGGCCAGCCCCAGCGCGACCATCAGTGCCGCCGACGCAGTGGCGGCCTGATAGAGCGAATTAAAGCCGAGATGCTGCATCAGCAGGATGCCGCCCAGCGTCAGCATTGCCTGGAGCCCGATCGTTGCCACCGAGACGGCCAGATTGCGCACCCGCGCCATATAGATCAGCGCGGCCTCGCTGACGACGGCGGTCGCGGCCACCACTTCTGCGGCGAGCAGGAACGCCAGCGCGCCGGTGCCGCCCACGAACTCGCGGCCGATCAGGCCCATGACCCCCTCGCCCGGGATCGCCAGAGCCAGCGCGATACCAGCCTGCGCGGCGGTGATCCAGAAGCCCACCTGGCAGACCTGACTGGCAATCGCCGCATAGTCCTTTTTCTTGAGATTGCGCGTGATGACCGGGCCGAGGACCGGTTCGAAGCTGGTCTTGAGCTTTTGCGGCAGGCTCGCCACCTGCTGCGCGGCGTAATAGACGCCGACGGCCGCGGGCGGGGCCAGAAAGCCCAGCAGCAGAATATCGACGCGCCGCGTGCCCCATTCGATGGCATCGGCAAGCGCAATCGGCATCGAACGCAGAGCCAGTCTGCGCATTTCCCCCGGCCTTGGCCGCCAGCCATGGGGAAGCCCATATTCTCGGAAAAACGGGATGGAAGCCATCAGTGCGGCAGCGAAGATCGAGGAGAGGTAAGCGAGTGTCAGGCCGCTTTCCGGCGCGACCCAGATCATCGCCCCGGCCATGATCGAAATCGTCCACGGCTCGACGATGGCGCGCGACCAGACCGTTGGGCTGATGCGCAGACGATAGGCGAGCGCGGCCAGCCAGATCTCGGTCAGCGTCAGCGGCGGAATCGCGATTACGATCAGCCGGTCGATCTGGCTGTACGTGCCGCCCGGGAACATCGGTGCCGGCACCAGATAGAAAAACAGCGCGGCAGAGCAGGACGTGACCAGCGCCAGAATCGTGCCGTCGGCAATCACGTTTGCGGGATGGACCTGCCCTTCGGTATCCGAAAGGCGCTGCGCCAGGCCGCGCTTTTCGCCCATCGTACACAGCATGGAAGTGAGTTCGATCACTACCAGCGCCGAAGCGAAGCGGCCTAGCGCGGCCGGGCCGTAAGCCGCGGCGCGGCCCGCGATGAACAGGAACGGGATGCGCGCGGCAAGGCGCAGGAAGAAGCCGAAGAAGTTCGTCCGCCCGCCCTTGGCCAGAGCGGCAATATCGTCATTCTCGCGTTTTTCGAGCGCCGCGTCCTCGCGGCTGACCGTCTCGCTCAAAGAGCGAACTCCCCTTCCGCACGCAGCGGGCGGGCGAGCAGGTCGGACACTACCGCCCCCGCCGGAGCATCGCCCGACAGCAGGCGGCAGACCGCATCGACGATCGGCATCTGGATCCCCTCACGCCGGGCCAGATCCGCCAGCACCGGCGCAGTCGTCGCGCCTTCGGCCACGCTGTTCTTGCCCGCCAGCGCCTGCTCGGCGGTGAGCCCCTGCCCCAGCGCAAGGCCAAGCGAGAAATTACGGCTGGAGGTGGACGAGCAGGTCAGCACCAGATCACCCAATCCGCACAGGCCGGACAATGTCTCCGGCCGCGCGCCGCGCGCCAGACCAAAGCGCAACATCTCGGCATAGCCGCGCGCGATCAGCGCCGCGCGCGCATTCTGCCCGAGCTTGAGCCCGTCAACCACGCCGCAGGCAATGGCGAGCACGTTCTTGACCGAGCCGCCGATTTCCGCGCCGATCACGTCATCGGAATGATAGGGGCGCAGCGCCGGGCGGGCGATGACCGGGGCCAGCCGCTTCCATTGCGCTTCACCGCCCGAACAGGCCAGCGTGACGGCAGTGGGCAGCCCGGCGGCCACTTCATGCGCGAACGTCGGCCCGGACAGGACCGCCAGATGCGCATCCGGCGCGGCATCGGCGGCGACATCGGACATCAGGCGCCCGGTGCCTGCCTCGATCCCCTTGGCGCACAGCACCAGATCGCGCTCACCCCGGGGCAGCTCTGCAATCACCGAGGCAAGGAACTGCGCAGGCACGACTGCCAGCAGCACCGGCAATTCGCTCAGTTCGGCAAGGTCGCTCGTCGCACGGATAGAGCCGGCCAGCACCGCGTCCGGCAGATAGAGGCCGTTACGGTGTTCACGATTGATCTGTTCGGCAAGCTGAGGCTCGCGCGCCCAGAGCAGCACGTCGCTGCCGTCGCCTGCCAGCGACTGCGCCAGCGCCGTGCCCCAGGCGCCCGCGCCGATCACACCTGCCTTGCTCATGCCTTTACTCCCGCCCCGCGCACGGCCTCGGCATCCGGATCGAGCGGCCAGCGCGGCCGCGCCGCTACGTCGAGCGGGTCCGACTGGCCACGCTCGAACCGTTCGAGCCCGGCCCATGCGATCATCGCCGCATTGTCCGTACACAGTGCCAATGGCGGTGCAATGAACGTCAGACCGAACTCGGCGGCCAGCTCTTCGAGCGCGGTGCGGATCGCCGTATTGGCCGCAACACCGCCCGCGACCACCAGCGCATTGACCGACCCCACGCCTGCCAGGGCACGGCGCGTCCGGTCGGTAAGGCAGGCAATCGCGGCCTGCTGGAACGAGGCGGCGATATCGGCATCGGTATAGGCGGGCGGAACCACGCTGCCTGCGACACAGCCCTGCAGCGGTTGCGGCATATTTTGCTTGGCGCGCAGCACTGCGCTCTTCAGCCCGGCGAAAGAGAAATGCGGCTCCGCGCTGCCCACCAGCGGGCGCGGCAGCGGCACTTTCCTGGCATCGCCCCCCCGCGCCAGCCGTTCCAGCGCCGGGCCGCCGGGATAGCCAAGGCCCAGCACTTTCGCCGACTTGTCGAAAGCCTCGCCCAGCGCATCGTCGATAGTCGTCGCCAGACGGCGGAATTGCCCCACGCCTTCGACCAGCAGAATCTGGCAATGCCCGCCCGAGACCAGCAGCAGCAAATAGGGATAGGCCAGATCCGGATCGGCAAGGCGCGGCGACAGCGCGTGGCCTTCCAGATGGTTCACCGCGATCAGCGGCTTGTTCGCCGCCATCGCCAGCGCCTTGGCGGTAACGAGACCGACCATGACCCCGCCGATCAGCCCCGGCCCCGCCGTGGCGGCAATCGCATCGACGTCGTCCAGCGTCATGTCCGCATCGGCCAGCGTTGCCTCGATCATCGGGGCCAGCCGCTCGGCATGGGCGCGCGCGGCGATCTCGGGCACCACGCCGCCATAGGGGCGATGCACTTCGTCCTGAGAGGCAATACGCTGCGCCAGAATGGTGCGCTCGCTGGTCACCAGCGCCGCTGCGGTTTCGTCGCAGGACGATTCTATGCCGAGAATGATCCTCATCCTGCCTTCCCCTGAACGACATTGACGGGTAGCACAAGCCGCCCATGGAAACGCAGACACATACCTCAAACCAGACTTTCCGCCTCGGCACCCGTCGCTCGCCGCTCGCCATGGCCCAGGCCGAGGAAGCACGCGACCGGCTGGCGCAGGCGCATGGAATCGATCCGGCGCATATAGAGATCGTGGCCGTAACCGCCAGCGGCGATCGCATCCAGGACCGCGCCCTGTCCGAAATCGGCGGCAAGGCGCTGTGGACCAAGGAGCTGGACGCCTGGCTGGCGGCGGGCGAGATCGACTTCGCGGTACACTCGGCCAAGGACGTGGAAACGCTGCGCCCGGACATCTTCACGATTGCCGCCGTGCTCCCGCGCGAGGACGTGCGCGATGTGCTGATCGGCGCCGAAAGCATCGCCGCGCTGCCCGAAGGCGCCGTCGTCGGCACCAGCGCGCCGCGCCGCGCCGCGCAATTGCTCCACGCCCGGCCGGACTGCAAGGCCGTGACGTTCCGCGGCAATGTCGCCACTCGCCTCGCCAAGCTCGCCGCCGGCGAGGCGGACGCAACCTTCCTCGCCGCCGCCGGGCTCAAGCGGCTGGGCGAGCACGGCACGGGCCATCCGCTTGACGAGGAACACTGGCTGCCCGCGCCGGGTCAAGCGGCGATCCTGATCGAGTGCCGTGCCGACGACGAGCGCACCCGCGCATTCCTGTCCGCCGTCGATCATGGCCAGAGCCGGGCCGAAATCATGGCCGAGCGCGCCCTGCTGGCGGGGCTGGGCGGCAATTGCCACAGCCCGATCGCGGTACTCACGCGCACATACGGCCGCGAACTGGTAATGCGCGCCGCACTCTACAGCCCGGACGGGGCCGAGCATGTCGAAGGCCATGCCCGCTTCGCGGCAGACGATAGCGAGGCCCCCGCGCGCCTTGCCGCAGACCTGCTCGCCCGCGCCGTTCCCGCGATTGCCGATCACTTCGACGGCCCCGGCACCTGAGATGATGCTGCCGGTTCTCGTCCTGCGGCCCGAACCGGGCGTGACGGCGACCGTGAAACAGGCGCGCGCCATGGGGCTCGATGCCCATGCCTTCCCGCTCTTCGCGGTGCGTCCGCTGCCCTGGCGGCCGGTACCGCGCGAGGATGTGAACGCACTGCTGCTGGGCAGCGCCAATGCCCTGCGCCATGGCGGCGAGGCGCTGGCGCTCTACCGGAGCCTGCCTGTTTATGCCGTGGGCGGAAAGACGGCAGATGCCGCCCGCGCGGCCGGGCTGGACGTCGTCGCCACCGGCAAGGGCGGCTTGCAGCAAGTGCTTTCCGAAGTGCAGCCCGAACACCGCCGCCTGCTGCGCCTTGCGGGGCGGGAGCGGGTCGATCTGACCATTCCCGGCGGCATCACGGTCACCACCCGCGAAGTCTATGCCAGCGAACCTCTGCCGATGCCGGCGGAGCTGGCAGAGCGTCTTTCCACGCCTGCGCTGATTCTGCTTCATTCGGGGGAAGCCGCCGCCCATTTCGCGCAGCTTTGCAACGGGGCCGGAATCGACCGTCGCAATGTGCGGATCGCCACGATCGGCCTCCGAGTCTCCGCGAGGGCCGGAAACGGCTGGGCCATGCTATGCACCGCAGATCGCCCCGATGACGCTGCTTTGCTGGCCTTGGCTGCACAGATGTGCGAAGAAGCCCGCTCGGGATCACAATCACAACTGCCAGAACACGGATAAATGCAGGACCATTCCGCTCCTACCGCGTCATCTTCCGGCCGCCCGCGTTCGCGCAGCATCACGGTCTTCATTGCCCTGATCGCCTTTATTCTGGGGGCCGCTCTGGTCGGCTGGGCTGCGTCACGCGGCTATCTGACCGGTGTTCTGACTGCTCCCGAACCGCAGGAAACGGCGATAGCGCTGGCCGAACCGGTCGAAGGGGCCGATGCCGCGCAGGATGAGGCCGCCGCCGGCACACCTCCGCCCAAGACCTCCGCCGCGCAGATGGCCGCGATCAGTTCGGTCGAAGGGCGGCTGGCTCTGCTGGAAGACCGCATCTCCCGCCTCGATTTCCAGACGGACGCCGCATCGGGCAACGCCGCCCGCGCCGAAGGCCTGCTGATCGCCTTCGCCGCCCGCCGCATGATCGACCGGGGAGAACCGCTCAGCTACGTGGCTGACCAGCTCAAGCTGCGCTTCATGAACGCCCAGCCACACGCGGTCGATACGATCATCGCCTTCAGCCAGAATCCCGTCACGATCGACGAACTTTCCGCCCGCCTGGAAGCACTTTCACCCGAACTCACCGGAATCGGCCGCGAAGACCAGAAGAGCTTGTGGGAGCGCGCCCGCGCCGAGCTGAGTTCAATGTTCATGATCCGGCGTGATTCCTCAGCACTGGTCTCTCCCTCCGCCCGCATAGACCGGGCCAAGGTGATGCTCACCGCCCGGCGGATGAGCAATGCCATCGCCGAAGTCGAACGCCTGCCCGGCGCCGAACAGGCGCAGACGTGGATCGCCGATGCCCACCGCTACGAAGACGTGCAGCACGCGCTGGACCTCTTGGAAACCACGGCCATGCTCGAACCAAGCCGCCTGAAGGATGCCGAGGGGCATAAGGTAGACCAACCCAGCCCGCTGGCAACGCCCACGCCAGCGACAAGCGAAACGGCAACGCCGGCAGGGTAAACCTACCCTCTCGGCCCCCCTAGCCATCCCGGCAACGGCAAAGCAACGGATAGTCTGCCTTTTCCGCTTCGCGACGGTCCGCCCGGCTACCCCTGCAGCAGTTCCGGCAGCTTGCCCGACATGCCGCGCGCCTCGTTCATGAAGAATCGCTTGAGTCTTGGCATGCGCTGGACCGCGCCCATGCCGAGGCGGCGCACGGCACTGGGGATCTTACCGGGCACGCCGAACAGGCGGGTGAGACTGTCCGTCACCGACATGGCAACGACGCTGTCGAGCGCGCGCCAGCGCTCATAACGGGCGAGCAGTTGCGCATCGCCCGGTTCGAGGCCCAGGCGCATGCCGTCGGTCAGAACCTCGACCAGCGCGCCCACGTCGCGCAACCCCAGGTTCAGGCCCTGCCCGGCAATCGGGTGCATGCCGTGCGCGGCATCGCCGATCACGGCAAGGCGCTGGTCGATCACTTTAGCGGCATGGTGGAATTTTAGCGGATAGCTCATGCGCGGGGCGGCGAGTTCGATCTTGCCGAGGATGCCGTGCATGCGCGCGGCAGCCTCGTTCAGGAACATCGCATCGGGCATGGCAATGACGCCCGCCGCATCCTTTTCCGCCACGGTCCACACCAGCGCGCTGCGGTGGCGGCCCTGTTCATCGTCCAGCAGCGGCAGCAGCGCGAAAGGCCCGGCGGGATAGAAGATTTCCCAGGCCGTGCCCTGATGCGGCTTGTCGTGGTAGAACGCCGTCACCATCGCGCGGTGCTTGTAATCCCACTTCGCCATCGAAAAGCCGACTTCGTCGCGCGTGGGCGACTGGCGCCCTTCCGCCGCAACCAGCAGCGAGGCGCGCAGCACGCGCCCGTCGCTCAGTTCCACTTCGACGCCGTGCGCGCCCCGGTCGCGGCGCACCGCTTCGGTCTTCACATGCCAGGCAATGGCGGGCTCGTCCTTCGCCGCGTCGAACAGGGCAAGGCGCAGATCGCGATTGAAGAACATGCGGCCCAGCGAGCCTTCGTCGGGCTTGGGCGCGAAATCGATCTGGCCGGGCTTCATCCCGTCGGTAACGGCAATCGAATCGATCGCGCAGCCGAGCGGGGCAAGACGTTCACCCAGCCCGATGTTGGCGAAGAGATTCCAGCTTGCGGTGGAGATCGCGGAAGCGCGCCCGTCCGCCCCCTCGGCCACGAGATCGGCCGGGTCGGCCCGGTCGATCACATGGCAGGTAATCCCTGCTTTCGCAGCCGCCAGCGCCAGCGTCATGCCGACGAGGCCGCCGCCGAGGATGATCAGATCGCGGGTTTCCCCCGCAGGCTTCGCAGTCGTTTCCGAGTCGCTCATCGAGCGCAGGTATCGACCTGTGAACCATCAATGTCGAGACATCTTCCATCCCATGTGCCGGCGGGTTCCCTGAGGCCCACGAGCGCGGCGAGAGTGGGAGCGATATCGACGGTTTCGACCGGTGCGGGCTGCTCCTCACCCGCCATGCCCCTGCGCCAGAACACGATCGGCACGCGGCGATCATAGTCCCACGGGCTGCCGTGCGTGGCGGTGTAGCCCGGCGCGGGATCGGTGACCCCGACCACGCCGCGTCTGGTCATCATCAGCACTTCGCCCGAACGCTCCGGATCGAAGGACGCGCGCACGCGCTGGATCATCGTCCAGTCCTGCGGATGGCCCCGCGGTACCGGCACCGCCTTGAGCTCTTCCGCCGTATAGACCGCATCGACATCGGGATTGGCCCTGAGCAGCGCCACCAGCGCATCAGTCACGGTCCTGCGCTGCTCGGGCGTGAGGCCCGCGCCCAGATAGATATCGCCCGAGCTGCCGCCGCCATAGATCAGCTTGCCCTGCGGCGCAGTGATGCCGGTCTGCTTCGAGACCGCTGCGGCCAGCGCATCGCCTTCCAGAGCGGCGCTGACGTGCCTCGCCCCCGGATAGCCCTGCTGGTTGAGCCGCTCCGGCGCGTCGATGCCGCCATGGTCGGCGCTCAGCACCACGGCATAATCGATGCCGCGCGCATCGAGCGCGTCGAACAGCTTGCCGAGCGTCTGGTCGAGCTGGGTGAGCTGGATGCACATCTCCACGCCCTCATGTCCGAACGCATGGCCGACGCGGTCCGTCTGCGAGAAGCTGACCGAGAGCACGTCCGGCACCGCATCCTTGCCCATGCCGAGTTCGTCGACCATGCGGATCGCCAGATCGCCCGTCGCCGTATCGAGGCGCGGCCCGTGCGTGAACGCGCTGTAATCGCCCGCCTTCTGCGGGAAGCGGTAGGTGCCGATGGTGAAGTCCTTCACTTTCACCGGATGGTCCATCGGTCCGCAATAACCGGGTACCGGCAGCGCGCCGTCTCCGGCATCGACCAGCCTGGCCACGGCAGCGTTTTCCGCCTTCACCGCAGGCGTGATCTTGCGGTCTGCGAATGTAGTGAAGCCCTTGCCGTCGAACCAGTAGACCGCATCGGTATCGTGCCCGCTCATCATCACCGCGGCGCGGTCCTTGGCGGAAACTGCAGCGTTGATCGTGGCCGGGTTCGCCTTTTTCAGCAGATCGCCCAGCGTCGGCGCCTTGAGATGCCGGGGCGAGACCACCGGCTTCCTGGATGTGCTCTTCGCATTGGTTTCATCCTCGACGCAATAGACCTTCTTGTCCGCGCGGCCGATTCCCGGGACGTACCAGTTGTTGGCGATAATGCCGGTACGCGCGGGGTGCACACCGGTCAGCAGGGTCGAATGGCCGGGGCAGGTCTCGGTCGCAGCGTGCGACTGGTAGCCGCTGGGGAACACCGCGCCTTGCAGCAGGCGGCCGAAGCCCTTGGAGAAATGCTCTCGGTACTGCGCGAAGAGATCGGCCGAAAACTGATC
The DNA here is from genome assembly GCA_037384205.1 of Novosphingobium sp. Classification (GTDB taxonomy): domain Bacteria; phylum Pseudomonadota; class Alphaproteobacteria; order Sphingomonadales; family Sphingomonadaceae; genus Novosphingobium. Next base: position 17,441 of record JARROF010000021.1, read on the forward strand.
GACCGAGATCGCCACGATCAGCCGGGGCGGTGCTGCGGGCGCAGATGCCTCTGCGGCCGGGGACGCGGCGGGCGTCTCGTCCGCCAGCGCGGGGCTGGCGAAAGACAGCGCGGTGGCCAGGGCGATCATCGGAAGAGCGAGACGCATGAGGGAGAGTTCCTTGAATTGTCGGCGCAATGCAGGCAGATGCGTCGATGACCAGAACGCGCGATGAGCGCAAGAGCCCCAACGCATGGAAGCTTGATGGATTTGCGCTGCTATCGCCCGTTTATGGCACTCCTGTGTCAGTTTCTTGCGCTGATCCTGTGGAGCCCGCTAGCGCTGGCCGCGCCCAACCATATCGCGGCGGAACTGATCGCGCGTCCGGCCGCGAAGCCGGGCGGGGAAACCACGCTGGCCCTGCGCATGACGCCGGAAAAGGGCTGGCACGGCTATTGGTCCAATCCCGGCGACGCCGGGCTGGGCATGCAGCTCGACTGGACGCTGCCCAAGGGCGCAAAAGTGGGAGAACCCGCTTATCCGGTGCCGCAGACGCTGCTGGTGCAGGGGCTGATGAACCATGTTTACGAGCGCGAATATGCCGTTCTCGTGCCTTTCACGCTGCCTGCCGATGTCATTCCGGGCAGCCGCCTGCCAGTGCGGGTAAAAGCGCAGTGGCTCGCCTGCACCGAAGAGATCTGCGTGCCCGAAAGCGCCGATCTGGCCGTGGAAGTTCCGGTGGGCACAGCGCCGCCCGGGGCCGCCGCGCGGTTCGACGCCTGGCGCCAGCGCCTGCCCGCGCCGCTCGATGCCCCGGCGGCCATGGCGCTATCGGACAAGGCGCTGCGGCTGGCGATCCCGCTGCCTGCTTCGGTGAACTTGTCCGCACCGCATGTCTTCATTCGCGAGGACAAGGTGGTGGACTACGCCGCACCGCAAATCTTCACGCGTAAGGGCGATACGCTGCTGGTAACGATCCCGCGCGCGAAGTTCGCCGCGCGCGGGGCGGAGAGTGTGAGCGGCGTGCTCAAGCTGGACGGTCAGGGTAACGGCGTCTCCTTCACCGCGCAGCCCGGAGATGTGCCCGCAGGCGGCGTGCCGGTCGCGGGTGCGGAAACGCCGGAGCTGCCTGCCCTGCCCTGGCTGCTGCTGGCCGCGCTGACGGGCGGACTGCTGCTCAATGTGATGCCCTGCGTCTTCCCCATCCTCAGCCTCAAGGCATTGAGCCTTGCCCGGGCCGGGGAAAGCGAGGCCCATGCGCGAATCGAGGGGCTGGCCTATACGGCGGGCGTGATCGTGGCCTGTCTGGTGCTCGGCGGCGTACTGCTGGCCCTGCGTGCGGGCGGGGAGCAGGTCGGCTGGGCCTTCCAGTTACAGGAGCCTCTGGTGGTCGTGGCGCTGTTCCTGCTGGCCAGCGCTATCACCGCCAACCTGCTGGGACTGTTCGAGTTCAGCGTGCCCGGCTTCGTCGGCACCGGTTCGCCGCGCAGTTATACTCAGGGCGCCTTCGCCACCGGCCTGCTCGCCGCCTTCGTCGCCACGCCCTGCACCGGCCCTTTCATGGCCTCGGCCATGGGTGCGGCGCTGCTGCTGCCCGTGCTGCCCGCGCTCTTGCTGTTCGCGGCGCTGGGACTGGGGATCGCCTTGCCCTTCCTTGCCGTCGCCTTCGTGCCCGCGCTGCGCACGCGTCTGCCCAGACCGGGCGCGTGGATGGTCCGGTTCCGCCACTGGATGGCCGTGCCGATGGCGCTGACCGCGCTGGCCTTGGCCTGGCTGGTGTGGAAGGTGGGCGGAACCGGGTTCTGGCTGCTGACGCTGGCCGGCCTGCTGCTACTGATCGCGCTGCTCGGCTGGGCGGGCACGCGCCAGCGCAAGGGCCAGAGTGCGAGGACGCAGGCATGGATAGCTATCGCCGGTTGCGCGGCGATGCTGCTGGCCTTGCCCCAACCGGCCCCGCCCGCCGCCGGGATCGAATCGATCCTCGACACCCGGCCGTTCAGCGAACAGGCGCTGGCCAAGGCCCGCGCCTCAGGCAAGCCGGTGTTCGTCTACATGACCGCCGACTGGTGCCTGACCTGCAAGGTCAACGAGGAAGTCGCCATCGAACGCGCCGAAACCAAGACCGCGTTCGACAAGGCCGGGGTCACCGTCCTGCGCGGCGACTGGACCCGGCGCGATCCGGAAATCACCCGCTACCTCACTGCCCAAGGCGCCGCCGGAGTACCGCTCTATGTGTGGTATAGGAAGGACGGCGGAGCGGAGAAACTTCCGCAGGTGCTCACCCCGGCTCTGCTGGCGGAAAAGGCGGCACAGTAACGCCTTTCCATCAGCAAAACCGCTGGTGTCGCGGCACGAGCGGCGCCGAAACCGCCTCCTACTTCGGCAATTCCGAAGCGATCTCCGGCACTTTCTCAAGCTGCGGGCGCACGCTGTCGAGCGGGCCGACGACAACCACGCTCATCTTGTCGATCGGCAGTTCCCGCTTGACCGCATCCTGCAGATCTGTGGCGGTCAGGGCGCTGACTTTGCCGACATAGGCATTCATGTAATCTGCACCGAACCCGAGCAGATCGAGCGTCGCCAGAGAGTTAGCCATGCCTTTGCGCGAGGCCAGACCGATCACGAACGTGCCGTTCATGTAGTTCTTGATCCCCTGCACTTCGGCGGCCGTGGGCGGCTCATCCTGCATGCGGCGGATTTCCTTGTAGATCTCAGTGATGGCCGGACCGGTGCTTTCCGCCGTGACAGCCGCGCTCTCTGCCCAGAAAGCACCTTCCACGCGTTCGGCCACGCTGGAATTCGGCGCGTAGCTGTATCCCTTGTCCTCGCGGATATTGCGGGTGATGCGCGAAGAGAAATAGCCGCCCAGCAAAGTGTTCGCCGCCTTGAAATCGACGTTCATGCTGGGCTTGCCGATACGCTGGCCGAGCAGCACCATCGATTGCGGCGCCCCTGGCCGGTCGATCAGCACCACTTTGGGCGCAGGACTGGGCGGAACGGGCAGAGAGGTCGGCGCGGCGCCCTTCTTCCAGCCGCCGAATGCCTTTTCAATCGCCGTGCGCACCGCCCCCGGATCGAAGTGACCGACCACATAGAAATGCGTGCGGGCCGCGCCGAAGTTGGCCTTATGGAAGGCCTTCACCTGATCGAGCGTATAGCCCGCGAGCTGTGCCTGGGTCGGGAACGTCTCGCCATAGGGATGGCCGGGATAGAGCGCGGCAGTAAATGCGTCCCGCGCAATCGCATTGGGCGAGGATTTGGCGACCGACAAATTGCGCGTCAGATCGGCGCGCACTTTCTCCAATTCGCCCGCCTTGAGGTCCGGCCGCTGCAGCAGGTCGGCGATCAGGGAGATCGCCTGCGGAGCATCCTCGCTCAGCACGTCCATTGCCGCCGTCGTGATGTTCAGCCCGGTGGAAAGCGACAGACTGCCGCCCATGCCGGCCGCGAGATCGGCGAGCTGCGAAGCGTTGCGCCCGCCCGCCCCCTTCTGCATCAGCGCGCCGGTCATGTCCGAAAGCCAGACATTGCCGCCGTCGTCGATATTGCCGGTGTAGACAGCGGAAAGGATCGTCGCCTTGGGCACGTTGCCGTACGGAATAAGGGTGACGTGCATGCCGTTGGGCAAAGCGTAGGTCGTGATCTTCGGTAGCGTGAACGGGCGCGGAGCGGCGGGCACCGGAGGCACTTCCCGAGCCGACACGGCCTGAGGCACGATAGCGATACCCGTGGCGAGAGTGGCGGTCGCAGCGGCGAAAGCCAGGATCATTTTCATCGTCTCGCCTCCCTTACTTGCCGGCATCGGCCGTGGCCCGGGCCGATTTCACGCCGGGCTTCAGGTCGATGATCGAACGGTTGGTGGGCCGCAGATACTCCTGCGCGGTCTTGCGGATCAACTCGGGCGTGACCTTGTCGATCTCCTGCTCCAGATGGTTGATGCGTCCCGGATCGTCATCGAACAGCGCAAAGGCGGCCAGCAGATTGACCAGCCCCACGCGGTTGCCGTCCCCGATTATGTCGTAAAGCTTCGAGCGCGCCTTAGTCTTGGCGCGCTCCAGCTCGGCCGGAGTAATGAGGTTGGTCCGCAGATCCTTCACGATGGCATCGATATCGGCCAGAATCGTATCGTCGCTCACATCGGGGCTGTGAATAATCATGCCGGACCACAGCATCGGCCCGTTGTAATCATAGTCGTTACCCAGCGGCCAGTTGATCCCGCCCGAGACATTGCCGCCATAGGCCTTCTCGTTGACCAGAACCTTGGTGAAGCGGCTGTCGTCCCCCTGCATCAGCATCAGGTCAATAAGGTT
>JARROF010000022.1:0-21369 GCA_037384205.1 Novosphingobium sp.
GCAGTTTTTTCGGAGACGGAGGTCGCACAACTCACCATCGCCATCGGAACGATCAACCTATGGAACAGGATTGCCGTGAGTTCGCGTCTGCAACATCCCATACCCGACGAAGGAGCGGGTAGAAGCGCGTATACAGGCACTTAGCCGTTGGCATGAAGCAGGTTGCAAGAAGGAGTTGCATCCTATGGCAACGCGAAACGCAGTGTTCGAATTCTATGCACGGATATCTGGAAGGGCTGGGCAACAAGATGCGGCGGCGGATCGGATGTGCCCTGCCGATATCGCCGGTCTGATCGGGCCCGGTGATCGCAAGAGCATTCAGCCCATGGCCGCCCGCTCGGATGCGATACCCTATGACCGGTTGCATCATTTCATCGGGGCGGGCCTGTGGGGCAGCGCGCCGCTGGAAGCGACCTTGTGGAGCCAGACGGATGAATTGGTTGGTGGCGATGGCGCCTGGCTGATCATCGACGACACCGCTCTGCCGAAGAAGGGCAAGGCCTCAGCTGGTGTCGCGCCGCAATACGCCACGGCGCCGGGCAAAAATGCGAACTGCCAGACACTGGTGTAGCTGCGCTGCCCTTCGGCTCGGTGACGCTTGCCTCGGGCGAAGTTCCTCTCATGGTGAGCTTGCGACTGTTCCTGCCGGAAAGCCGGACGAGCGATGCCACGCGCATGGACAAGGCTGGCGTGCCTGCCCCTTTGCAGGAATACCGTACGAAGCCCGAGGAGATCGATCGTGTTATCGCTGCCGTGGGGGCGCTTCGTCATCGCCTCCACGATCATGCCCCGTATTGCAAAGAGCCAGGATCATAACGGCGAAATGACTAATCGACAGTGTTGACCAGATAGTCATCCCGGGCGAGGCAACTGATTGCGGAAAGCCTTCGCCATCCCCGCGTGGGCGGGAATGGCGAAAGATATTCGAAAATGGGCTGGATCAGAGGCTCAGGCGGCCGAACGCCCCGGCGCCGGCATAGTGCGCGGCCTGGCCCAGCTCTTCCTCGATGCGGATGAGCTGGTTGTACTTGGCAAGCCGGTCCGAACGCGCGAGCGAGCCGGTCTTGATCTGGCCGCAGTTGGTGGCGACGGCAAGGTCGGCAATGGTCGAATCCTCGGTCTCGCCCGAACGGTGCGACATGACGGCGGTGTAACCCGCACGGTTGGCGATCGAGACCGCTTCGAGCGTTTCGGTCAGCGAGCCGATCTGGTTCACCTTGACGAGCAGCGAGTTCGCCAGGCCCTGCTCGATGCCCATCGTCAGGCGCCTGGGGTTGGTCACGAAAAGGTCGTCACCCACCAGTTGCACCTTGCCGCCGATCTTGTCGGTCAGCGCCTTCCAGCCTTCGAAATCGTCCTCGGCCATGCCGTCCTCGACCGAGACGATCGGGTAGGCATCGCACAAGTCGGCCAGGTAGTCCGCGAAAGCCGCCGGATCGAGCGAGAGGCCCTCGCCGCTGATCTCGTACTTGCCGTCCTTGAAGAACTCGGTCGAAGCGCAGTCGAGCGCGATCTGGATATCGCTGCCAACCTTGAAACCAGCCTTTTCGATGGAGGCCATCACGAAATCGAGCGCGGCGCGGGTGCTGGCGAGGTTCGGGGCGAAACCACCCTCGTCACCCACCGACGTCGATAGGCCCTTTTCCGATAGGCCCTTCTTCAGCGTGTGGAACACTTCCGAGCCCCAGCGCACGGCTTCGGCGATCGAGCCGGCGCCCACCGGCATGATCATGAATTCCTGGAAATCGATCGGGTTGTCGGCATGTTCGCCGCCGTTGATGATGTTCATCATCGGCACCGGCAGGACATGGGCGGAAACGCCGCCGATGTAGGAATAGAGCGGCAGCCCGCGCGCATTGGCACCAGCCTTGGCCACGGCAAGGCTGGTGCCGAGAATGGCGTTGGCGCCCAGGCGGCCCTTGTTTTCGGTGCCATCGAGCGCGATCATCGACAGGTCGAGATCGCGCTGGTCCTCGGCATCGAGGCCCACCAGCGCCTCGGCGATCTCGTTGTTGACCGCATCGACCGCCTTGAGCACGCCCTTGCCGAGATAGCGGCCCTTGTCGCCATCGCGCAGTTCCACGGCTTCATGCGCGCCGGTCGAGGCGCCCGAGGGAACTGCCGCACGGCCGAAACTGCCGTCCTCAAGCAACACATCCACTTCAACGGTAGGATTGCCGCGGCTGTCGAGAATTTCGCGGCCGTGGATGTCAATGATCGCGGTCATAGGTACAGGTCTCCTCCTGGCGGCGCCCGTTTGCACCGTTTTCGGCGCTCTAGGCGGGGGAAACCGGCCTGACAAGTTGCGTTGCAGCAATATCGCGCAAGTTGTGTTATTCTGCCGACCTATCTTAAACAGGGCAGTCAGCTCTAGGTCAGCTTACCCCCGGTAGCTCCGTCAATTCCAGGACGGACAAGACAAGAAAGGAAACCGCCATGGTTGATCCCGTAGACTCCACGGAAGACGACACCCCCAACGCCAAGAACCACTTCACCAAGGCCATGGAGGAAGCCAAGGCCGGAGCGCAGGCGCTGGCAGGCGAATACAAGGAAAAACTCAGCCAGACCACCGGTGAATGGAGCGGAGAGGCCAAGTCCAAATCCGGCGAAGCCAGGGAAAAGGCCAGCGCCTTTGCTGCTGACGCCAAGGTCAAGGCCAGCGAGTATGCCAATGAAGGCAAGGCCCGCACCAGCCAGGCGATCGTCGGCCTGTCCAAGATGATCGACGAGAACGTGGCGCTGATCGACGACAAGGTCGGCCCCAAGTACGGCGAATATGCTCGCACCGCGTCCAAGTCGATGCAGGATGCCGCTGCCAAGCTGGACGAAAAGTCGCTCGACGAACTGGGTGAGGACGCCAAGGAATTCGTCCGCAAGAGTCCGGGCCTCGCCGTGGGCATGGCCGTGGCCGCAGGCTTCCTGTTCGGCCGCATGTTCAAGAAGAGCAAGTAAGACCGCACGGGAACCACGACCGAAGCAATGCAGCCGACCAGTCAAGATCTCCCTCCCCCTGCCGGCGGTGATGCCGAGGCAGCCGGGGGGCTCTCGTTCGCCGGGGATCTGCGCCAGCTTGCCGATGAGGCAAAGGTTCTGGCGCAGGCCGAATTCGCTTTTCAGAAATCCCGCGCCGCCTATGCCGGGGCGGAAACCAAGGGCATTGCCGCGCTGCTGGTGGTGGCCGCCGTGCTGGTGTTCTTCGCCGTGGTGGCCTTCGTGACGGGCACTGTCATCGCGCTTGGCCCGGTGCTGGGCCTGTGGGGTGCGATGGCGGCTGTCACGCTGGGACTGCTGCTGATCGCCGGGCTGAGCGCCCTGAGCGCCCGGGCAAAGCTGAAGCGCATGATGGCGGTCATCTCCGACGAGAAGAGCGGCGGATGAGCCAGCTTGCAGACCGGGTCATGGCCGACCGTGCCGCGCGCGACGCGGCCCGCGCCGCTTTCGATACCCACTACGGCGCGCTCAAGGCCGACATGGAGGAACGCGGTGTTGCCGGGCGCATTGCCGACGAAACCATGGACCAGGCCCAGGACGTGTTCGACGAAGCCGTCGCCGTGGCGGAGGCCCATCCCGGCGTGATCGGGGGAACCATTACCGCTTTGCTGCTTTGGATATTCAGGACCACGATCATCACCTGGGCCGGGCAAGCGCTCGAACCGGTGCTGGAAAAAGTGAAGGAACTGGGCAGTGAGCAAGACTGAACCGACCAAGCCCGATACCCTCTCGCCAATGGCGAGCAACGTCGTGCCGCTTCCGGCCGCTGCCGAAAAGCCGCGCCCGTCGGAGAAAGTGGTGTCCTTCGTCAAACGCCATCCCGCACTGTCAGCCGTCGGGGCTCTCGCCGCGGGTGTCGCGCTGAGTGCCCTGCTGCCCCGCCCCCGCAAGGCCGGGCGGAAAGCCATCGGCAAGGCACTGCGCGTGGCCGAAGCCGCGGGCGCCGCAACCCTGATGTTCGGGCGCGAGGCGGGCGAAAAGGCGCAGTCTCTTGGCGCTGATGCGCGCGATCAGGTTTCCGGACTGGGCGGCAAGGCCGGGAAAGCAGGACACGAAGCGGCGGGCAAGGTGGAGAAGTGCGGCCTCGCAGCCCTCGCCGCCGCTGCGGCCTTCGGCCGGGCCGCGGCCGGACGGGCAGGCAAGCTGGGCGAAACCGCGGCGGACAAAGCTGCCGAAATCGGCCACAATGCCAGCGATCTGAAAAAGCGGATCGGGTCCTGACGCCGTTGACACGTGACGTCATCCACACCTGGCGCTATTCAAAATTGATAATGCTTATCACTATATGATAAGCATTATCGCGCCCGCGATCCGCCCTTGCTCATTGGCCTGGCTAAACCTATAGGGGCGGCTATTCTCCCTAGCAGGAAAGCGGCCCTCTCCCATGCAAAAGCTTCATCTCGTTATGGGCGGCCGGGTCAAGGACCCGCGCAGCCTTGAATTCGTCAACCTGGACGAAATGGATCTCGTCGGGATCTATCCGGACTTCGCCGCCGCGCAGGACGCGTGGAAATCGGCAGCGCAGCGCACTGTCGACGATGCGGAAATGAAGTACGTGATCGTGCACCTGCACCGGCTGCTCGAACCCGAACTGCCCGAAGGCTGAAACGCAGCCCATATTTCGCAAAAAAGGGCCGGCAGCGCTGCCGGCCCTTTTCTTTTGCCGTTCCCCGCCCCGCAGGGCCGGAAACCGGATCAGATGAACTCGATGCTCTGCACCAAGTAGAACTTGTCGCCCGAAGGCACCGTCACTTCAATCTCATCTTCGACCCTGCGCCCGATCAGCGCCTTGCCGAGCGGCGAGTTGTAGCTGATGCGCCCGATCTTGGCATCCGCCTCGTAAGGGCCGACGATCTGGTAGCGCACCGGCTTGTCGTCATCGTCAAGCAGGGTCACGGTCGCCCCGAAGATCACCTTGTCACCCGAAAGCATGGCGGGATCGATGATCTGCGCGCGGCTGATCTTGTCCTCCAGATCGGCAATCGTGGCCTCGACCTGGCCCTGACGCTCCTTTGCCGCATGATATTCGGCATTTTCCGAAAGGTCGCCGTGGGCACGCGCTTCCTCGATGGCATCGACGATGCGGGGCCGTTCCTCGCGCAGCGCCTTGATTTCCGCGATAAGCCTTTCATAGCCTTCCGCGAGCATCGGCAGCTTTTCGACACTGGCCATTTCTACTCTCTTCCTTCCTGCCGCTTCCCCGGTTCATCCGCGACAATTCGTCTGCCCCGTCCCTTCGAAGAGACGGGCCGATCTGCAGCGATGTGGGGAAGCAAGATCGAATTTCAGCTATAATAATCCTGCAACGGGCGTACTTCAAGCTGACTGCCACGAATCGTGTCGATAGCCTCGGCAGCCGCCACGCTGGTGGCCGCCGTGGTAAAGATCGAAACCTTGGCCGTCAGCGCCGATGCCCGGATCGATTGCGAGTCCTTCAGGCTCTGCCAGCCCTCGGTCGTGTTGAAGACCAGCGCCACTTCGCCGTCGACGATCTTGTCGACGATGTGCGGGCGCCCTTCGGCCACCTTGTTCACCAGTTCGACCGACGACAGCCCGGCCTCGGCCAGATAGCGCTGCGTGCCCGAGGTGGCGATGATGCGGAAGCCGTTGTCGATCAGCGTGCGAATGGCAGGCACGATCAGCGGCTTGTCGCTATCCTTCACCGACACGAACACCGTTCCCTCGGTCGGCAGGCGCATGCTGGCGCCGAGCTGGGCCTTGCCAAAAGCGCGCGGATAATCCCTGTCGATTCCCATGACTTCGCCAGTGGACTTCATTTCCGGACTTAACACCGGATCGACGCCGGGGAAGCGGGCGAAGGGGAACACGGCTTCCTTCACCGCCGTGTAATCGAGATCGCGCCGGAACGGCGGGAAATCGGCCAGCTTCTCCCCCGCCATCACGCGTGCGGCGATCTTGGCCACCGGCTGGCCGATGGCCTTGGCAACGAACGGCACCGTGCGCGAGGCGCGCGGGTTCACCTCGATCAGGTAAACGTCTCCGTCCTTCACCGCGAACTGCACGTTCATCAGTCCGCGCACGCCCAGCCCCATGGCCAGCGCCTTGGCCTGATTTTCCATCTCGGTGATGATGTCCGCGGGCAGGCTGTAGGGCGGGATGGTGCAGGCGCTGTCGCCCGAGTGGACGCCGGCTTCCTCGATATGCTGCATGACGCCCGCAATCTCCACCCGCTCGCCATCGCACAGGGCATCGACATCGCACTCGATGGCATCGCGCAGGTACTGGTCGATCAGCACCGGGGAATCGCCCGAAACCTGCACGGCGGTGGCGATGTAGTCATCGAGCTGCTGTTCGCTGTCGACGATTTCCATTGCGCGCCCGCCCAGAACGTAGCTGGGCCGGGTCAGCACCGGATAACCGATGCGGTTCGCTACGGCCACGGCTTCGTCGCGGCTGCGGGCAATGCCGTTCGCGGGCTGCTTGAGCTTCAGCTTCTCCACCAGCGCAGCAAAGCGCTCGCGGTCTTCGGCGAGGTCGATGGCATCGGGTGAAGTACCCAGGATCGGGATGCCCGCGTCCTCCAGCGCCTGCGCCAGCTTGAGCGGGGTCTGACCGCCGAACTGCACGATCACGCCGACCAGTTCGCCCTTCGACTGCTCCACGCGCAGGATTTCCAGCACGTCCTCGCCGGTCAGCGGCTCGAAATAGAGGCGGTCGGACGTGTCGTAGTCGGTCGAGACGGTTTCGGGATTGCAGTTGACCATGATCGTCTCATAGCCCGCCTCGGACAGCGCGAAGCAGGCATGGACGCAGCAATAGTCGAACTCGATGCCCTGCCCGATGCGGTTCGGCCCGCCGCCCAGGATCACGATCTTCTTGCGATCGGACGGCATCGCCTCGTTCTCGGGCTCGCCGAAAGTGGGCGCCTCGTAGGTCGAGTACATGTAGGGCGTAACCGCCTCGAACTCGGCCGCGCAGGAATCGATGCGCTTGAACACCGGATGGACACCCAACTTCTCGCGCAGCGCGCGCACTTCGTCCTCGCTCGTCGCGCCTGCCATGGCCCGCAGCGTGTCGTGCAGCAGCCCGGCGCGCTTGGCCTGGGTTTCGCCCAGACCGCCCGCGACATGGACGGAGCGCACCGCCAGCGTCGCCAGCCGCTTGTCCGAAAAGCCCATGGCCTTGAGGCGGCGCAGCCCCTGCGCGTCGATCGGCAGGCCATCCTTCATGATCTTCGCTTCTTCGGCGACGATCTCTTCGATGTGGCGCAGGAACCACTTGTCGTAGCGGGTGATCGCGTGGATCTCGTCCACTGTGTAGCCTTCGCGCATCGCCTGCGCGGCGTGGAGCAGGCGGTCCGGCGTCGCCCTGGACAGCGCGGCGGTGATCGTGTCGCGCCCGGCGCCTTCCAGCTCGGGCACGCGGTTGAAGCCGTCGAGCCCGGTTTCGAGACCGCGCAGCGCCTTCTGCATCGATTCCTTGATGTTGCGGCCGATCGCCATGACTTCGCCGACCGACTTCATCGCAGTGGTCAGCAGCGGTTCGGCGCCCTTGAACTTCTCGAACGCGAAGCGCGGGATCTTGGTGACGACGTAATCGATGGTCGGCTCGAACGAGGCCGGGGTGGCGCCGGTGATCTCGTTCATGATCTCGTCGAGCGTGTAACCCACCGCCAGCTTGGCCGCGACGCGCGCGATCGGGAAGCCGGTGGCTTTCGAGGCCAGCGCCGAGGAACGCGAAACGCGCGGGTTCATCTCGATGACGATCAGGCGGCCATCCTTCGGATTGACTGCGAACTGTACGTTCGAACCACCTGTTTCCACACCGATTTCACGCAGAACGGCGATGCTGGCCGAGCGCATGATCTGGTATTCCTTGTCGGTCAGCGTCAGCGCCGGGGCGACAGTGATCGAATCGCCGGTGTGGACGCCCATCGGATCGACATTCTCGATCGAGCAGATGATGATGGCATTGTCGTGCTTGTCGCGCACGACTTCCATCTCGTATTCCTTCCAGCCGAGCAGGCTTTCCTCGATCAGCACTTCGGTGGTGGGCGAAGCATCGAGGCCCGAGCGCACGATGCTCTCGAACTCGGCCCTGTTGTAAGCCACGCCGCCGCCGGTGCCGCCCATGGTGAAGCTGGGGCGGATGATCGAGGGCAGCCCCGTGCGCTCCAGCACCTCGAATGCTTCACCGAGCGTGTGCGCGGTGCCCGAACGCGCGGATTCGAGGCCGATCTTGTCCATCGCCTCGCGGAAGCGGGTCCGGTTCTCGGCCTTGTCGATGGCATCGGCATTGGCGCCGATCATGGTGACGCCGTACTTGTCCAGCGTGCCATCCTCGAACAGCGCCAGCGCGCAGTTGAGCGCGGTCTGCCCGCCCATGGTCGGGAGCACCGCGTCCGGGCGCTCTTTCTCGATGATGCGGGCGACCACTTCGGGCACGATCGGCTCGACATAGGTCGCATCGGCCATATCCGGATCGGTCATGATCGTGGCCGGGTTGGAGTTCACCAGAATGACCCTGTAGCCCTCTTCCTTGAGCGCCTTGATCGCCTGGGTCCCCGAATAGTCGAACTCGCAGGCCTGCCCGATGATGATCGGACCGGCACCAATGACAAGGATCGAGGAGATGTCTGTGCGCTTGGGCATGGGAAAGAGCTATCCTGACTTCTGGGGTCTGTCTGTAATCGCGCGGCTGGTGGCTCAGGCCGCCAGTTCGCCGAATGCCTTGTCCCGGAATTCGGGACCTTCGGCTTCGGCCTGAAGGATAATCGCGTTGCGGGCCGGGCGCGCGACGTAATCGGCGATCATCTGGTCGGTACGATCTCTCATGGTTTGGTCTCTCTCTCGGCCTGTCCCTTGATTTTCACCGCGTAGTCGATGCTGACGTGCGGCAATCGCGCGCGCAGCTCGCCCAGAACGCAAGCCTGCTTCGCTTGGGCCATGGCGGGAGCAGGGTCAAACTTCACCTTGTCGGCCTCTACCGTGATCGTCCTGGCGGAAACCCCGCACTTGGCCGCCACCGCCGCCACTTTCGCCCCGCTCAGCAATGCCGGCCTTGGCGGCGGCTTGCTGTCGCAGGCCGCCAAAAGGGCGCACGGGGCCAGAAGCAGGACGGCGGCCAGCCTCAAGCCAGCATCCCGACGAACTTCTCGAACAGGTAGAAGCTGTCCTGCGGGCCCGGGCTCGCCTCGGGGTGGTACTGCACGCCGAAAGCACGCTTACCCTTGATGGCGATGCCGCAGTTGGACCCGTCGAACAGCGAGACGTGGGTTTGCTCCACACTGTCGGGCAGCGTGGCGTTATCCACCGCGAAGCCGTGGTTCATCGAGGTGATCTCCACCACACCGTCTTCCAGCCGCTTGACCGGATGGTTGGCACCGCGATGGCCCTGAAACATCTTGGCCGTTTTCGCCCCGGCGGCCAGCCCGAGCATCTGATGGCCCAGGCAAATGCCGAAGACCGGAACGTCGCGCTCCAGCAGCCCCTGGATCACCGGCACGGCATAGACGCCGGTCGCCGCCGGATCCCCCGGCCCGTTGGAGAGGAACACGCCATCGGGCTTGAGGTCGAGGACTGCTTCCAGCGGCGTTTCGGCAGGCACCACGGTCACATGCGCCCCGGCTTCCACCAGATTCCGGAAAATGTTGTCCTTGGCGCCGAAATCCATGGCGACGACATGCGGGCGCCCCTCGTCGGAAGGATGGCCGAAGCCCTCGCCCAGCGTCCAGATCGAGCCTTCCCACTCTTCGCTGTCCCTGCGGGAGACGACCTTGGCCAGATCCATGCCTTCCAGCCCCGGCCATTCCTGCGCCTTCTTCAGCAGCGCGGGAATGTCGAACGCGCCTTCGGGATCGTGCGCGATCACGGCATTGGGCGCTCCCGAGAGGCGAATGCGGCGGGTGAGCGCGCGGGTATCGATCCCCGAAACCCCGATCTTGCCCCTGGCCGCCAGCCAGTCTCCGAATTCGCCGTGCGCGCGAAAGTTGGACGCCAGCGTCACGTCCTCGCGCACCACGCAGCCCACGGCGCCTTCGACCTGCGATTCGAGATCTTCGTCGTTCACGCCGACATTGCCGATGTGCGGAAACGTGAACGTCACGATCTGCCCGGCATAGGACGGATCGGTCATCACTTCCTGATACCCGGTCATCGAAGTGTTGAAACAGACTTCGCCCACCGCTTCGCCCACCGCGCCGAAACCGCGCCCCCACAGGACGCTCCCGTCGCTCAGGACAAGGACACCTGTCGCCCCTTCCGGTTTGGGCGCAAGCGAAGATGCGGCGTCGGCCATAATGGGTCGCTCCGTTTGAGGCGTTTCTGACGATGAGTGCTAAGGCCCATCCGCTAGACACGGTTGTGCATGGCGTCAAGGCGCGAGGGTGCAATTTGCCGCGCGGCTTGCTAACTTTTGCGCAGCCACGTTTCACACTCATCGGGAAAACAGAAAAACAATGATTCGCGATTCGATCAAGGCCGCACAGATTTCCGCCATGAAAGCCGGGGACAAGCCGCGCCTCGCCGCCGTGCGCCTCATCCTCGCCAAACTCAAGGACCGCGACATCGAATTGCGCACCGCCGCCGAAACGCCGGACGACGATGCCCTGGTGATCGACGTGCTGCAGAAAATGGTGAAGCAGCGCCGCGAATCGATCAAGCTCTACGAAGAAGGCGGCCGCCCCGAACGCGCCGAAGAAGAGAAGGCCGAACTCGTGGTGATCGAGGAATTCCTCCCCGCGCAGATGTCCGAAGCGGAAACCAAGGCCGCGATCGAGACGATCAAGGCCGAAACCGGCGCTGCGGGCATGAAGGACATGGGCAAGGTCATGGGCCTGCTCAAGGAACGCCACGGCGCCCAGCTCGACATGGGCAGGACGAGCGGCTGGGTGAAGGCATCCCTGGCATGAGCGCCGTTGCGTCCGGTCCCGCCGCATTGTCCTAGACCCTGGCCATGATTCTGGAAACCGCGCGGCTGAGGCTTCGGCCATTCGAGCCCGATGACGCCGAAGCCGTCGCGGCCTATTCCACCTCCGAAGAGTTCGTCCGCTATATGCCGCTGCCCAGGCAAACACCCGAAAGCGCCGCAGCCTTCGTGGCGCGCTGCGTCGCCGAAGGCATGCCGGACACACAGGGCAACTGGCGGTTCGTGGTCGAGGATCGGGAAACCGCCCGTGTCATCGGCTCCATCCGCATTGGCGTGCGCGAGCCCGATCATCAGCAAGGCGATGTCGGCTACGCGCTCCACCAAAGCCATTGGGGCAAGGGCTACATGACCGAGGCGCTGGAGAGGATTTTGTCCTTCGGGTTCTCCGAACTGCCGCTCGAACGCATATGGGCCACGGCCGACGTCGACAACATCGCTTCATGGCGCGTCATGGAAAAAGCAGGAATGCAGCGCGAGGGCCTCATGCGTCACCATCGCCTGATCAGAGGGCAATGGCGCGACTCCGTGCTCTATGCCTGCCTCCGTCCCCAATCGGCGTCACGCTGAATGGCCGCACAGTGATGGATAGCCAGCAGACTGCGGCAGACATGCCCTCCCCCAGCCCCTCCCTCGGGCGGGAGGGGAGCGTGTGGCGCCCGGTGCGTTCACGCGGGCGGAATCTCTGATGCTTACGCCGCAATGGCTCGATCAACTGCGTTCCCGTATCACGCTCTCGACGCTGATCGGCCGCTCCACGCGCCTGCAAAAGGCAGGCCGCGAGTACAAGGCCTGCTGCCCGTTCCATAACGAGAAGAGCCCCAGCTTCACTGTCAACGACGAGAAGGGCTTCTACCACTGCTTTGGCTGCGGGGCGCATGGCGACGCGATCCGCTGGATGACCGACCATCAGGGCCTCGCCTTCATGGACGCGGTCAAGGAACTCGCGGCCGAAGCCGGGATGGACGTGCCCGAACCCGATCCGCACGCGGCCAAGGCGGCGGAAAAGCGGGATTCTCTGCATGACGTGATGGCCGCCGCGCAGGAATGGTTCGTGCGCAACCTGGCCGGGCCGGAGGGCGAAGCCGCGCGGCGCTATCTCGCCACGCGCGGGTTCGATGCGCATACCGTGCAGCGCTTCGGTTTCGGTTACGCGCCGGAGGGGCGGCAGGCGCTGAAGGAGGCGCTCGCCCGCTTCCCGCAGCCGATGCTGATCGAGGCGGGGCTTCGTATCGAAGTCGAGGGCCGCGATCCCTACGACCGGTTTCGGGGCCGCCTGATGCTGCCGATCGAGGATGCGCGCGGGCGGGTGATCGCTTTCGGCGGGCGCATTCTCTCGAAGGAGAAGACGGACGCCCCCAAATACCTGAATTCGCCCGATACCCCGCTCTTCGACAAGGGCCGCACGCTCTACAACCTCCACCGCGCCGCGCCTGCCGCACGCCAGTCCGGGCGGATGGTGGTGGTCGAAGGCTATATGGACGTGATCGCGCTGGCGGCGGCGGGCATTGCCGAATGCGTCGCCCCGCTCGGCACCGCGCTCACCGAGAACCAGATCGAGATGCTCTGGCGCCATGTCGAGATGCCGATCCTGTGCTTCGACGGCGATGCGGCAGGCCAGCGCGCCGCCATGCGCGCGATCACGCGCGCCCTGCCCCTGCTGCGCCCGGCCCATTCGCTGCGCATCGTGCGCCTGCCCGAAGGGCTCGACCCCGACGACCTGATCAAGGCCAAGGGCCCCAAGGCCATGGAAGCGCTGCTGGGCGAAGCAAGGCCGTTGATCGATGTGCTGTGGGAAGTGGAGCGCGATGCCCATCCGCTGAGCACGCCCGAGGACAAGGCCGGGCTCAAGGCACGGCTGATGGAACATGTCGATGCGATCCAGCATCCCGACATCGCCAGCCTCTACCGCCGCGAATTGCAGGACCGCTATTCCGTCTTTGCCTTCCCCAAACGCGAAAGCCGCTGGCAGGGCGGCGGCAGGCCCGCTTTCCAGCCCCGGCCGCGCGGAGGCAAGTGGCAGCCTGGGCGCCCTGCCCCCGAACCCTCTTCGCCCGAATCACTCGAACGGCTGCGCAAGGCGGCATCGGGCGGCGCGCGCGATGCCTTGTCCGCCGCCGTGCTCGCCGGACTGATTCGTTGGCCGGACCAGATTTTCCGATATGCAGAAGCACTTGCCCGCGCCCCGGATCTTGATCCGCGTTTTTTTGCACTGCTGGAGTGCAGCGATGCCACGGCTGTGCTTGAAAGCCACACCCTTGCCACCATATTGCAGGAAAATGGTCTGGAAGTTCCCGGACCCGCTGACTATTCGGGGCTGCGCTTCGGCTTTCTGGCCCCCGACGCAAATGCGGAACAGGCGGCAGAGGAACTGGGTCAGGCCATTGATCTCTTGGTCGAGCGTCCGGTTCTGGAGGCGGCTCTGGCACAGGCGACTGCGCGGTTCGAAAGCGAGCTGTCGGAGGAGTCTTTTGCCGAGCAGCAGCGCCTGCTCAAGAGAAAGCTGGAATTTGATAGTCGCCTCAGGCAAATGGCGAGCAGACATGCGTCCTAGTCCGGATTGTATAATAATACATCCCGGTCCGGGGCAGCACGATTTAACGGCGGAAGAATGAGCAAGAACGACACCACCAGCGGCGAAAATATCGATGGCACCGATGCACCGCTGATCGATCTCAATGAAGCTTCTATCAAGAAACTGATCGCCCGCGCCAAGCGTAAGGGCTACATCACGATCGACGAACTGAACGAGGCCCTGCCCCAGGATCAGATGAACTCGGATCAGATCGAGGATATCTATGCCGCCATCAATGAGATGGGCGTGAACATCGTCGAGAACGATGAAGACGCGCAAGGCGAGGACGAAGACGAGGTCGAGGAAGTCGATACCGACGAATCGGCTCCCAAGATGGTCGTCGAGACCAAGAAGAAGGAAACGGTCGAGCGGACCGACGACCCGGTGCGCATGTACCTGCGCGAGATGGGCGCGGTAGAACTGCTCAGCCGTGAGGGCGAAATCGCGATCGCCAAGCGAATCGAGGCCGGCCGGGACATGATGATCCTGGGCCTGTGCGAAAGCCCACTGACCTTCCACGCCATCATCCAGTGGTCCGAAGCGCTGAACAACGGCGAGATGCAACTGCGCGAGATCCTCGATCTCGACGCCATGCTCTCGAAGGAACCGGCGCCCGAAAGCCTGAACGACGACGCCGAAAGCGATGACGACGGCGAAATCAGTGAGGCGACCGCCGGTCCTTCCTACAAGGAAGACGACGACGACGAGGAAGACGAATCCTCCGAGGAAAGCGAAGACGGCGAGGAAGGCTCCTCGCGCCGCAAGGAAGAAGAGGAAGAGGAGGACAACACTCTCTCGCTCGCCCAGATGGAAGCGGCGCTCAAGCCCGAAGCGCTTGAAAAGTTCGCGGCCATCACCAGTCTGTTCCAGACGTTCGAGAAGCTCCAGAACGAGCGTCTGGAAGCGCTGGCGCTGGGCATCGATTTCCCCGCCACCAAGGAAGATCAGTATCAGCAACTGCGCGAAGACCTGACCGCGCAGGTAGAATCGGTGCAGTTCCACGCGACCAAGATCGAATACCTGGTCGACAACCTCTATGCCTACAACCGCCGCCTGACCACGCTGGGCGGCCAGATGCTGCGCCTGGCCGAGCGCCACAAGGTCAAGCGCCCCGATTTTCTGGCTTCCTATGTCGGCCGCGAACTGGACGATACCTGGCTGCCGGAAATGTCCAGGAAAGACAAGAAGTGGGCCTCCTTCGCCGCAAGCGAGGCCGATTCGGTCGAGCGTATCCGCGCCGAAGTGGCCGACATCGCTGCCGCCACCGGCATGGCTCTCCCCGAATTCCGCCGCATCGTCAACATGGTGCAGAAGGCCGAGCGCGAGGCGCGTATCGCCAAGAAGGAAATGGTCGAGGCGAACCTGCGCCTCGTGATTTCCATCGCCAAGAAATACACCAACCGCGGGTTGCAGTTCCTCGACCTCATTCAGGAAGGCAACATCGGGTTGATGAAGGCGGTCGACAAGTTCGAATACCGCCGCGGCTACAAGTTCAGCACCTACGCGACGTGGTGGATCAGGCAGGCGATCACTCGCTCGATCGCCGATCAGGCGCGCACGATCCGCATCCCGGTCCACATGATCGAGACGATCAACAAACTGGTGCGCACCAGCCGCCAGTTCCTGCACGAGCAGGGCCGCGAGCCGACGCCGGAGGAAATGGCCGAGCGCCTGAGCATGCCGCTCGAAAAGGTGCGCAAGGTGATGAAGATCGCCAAGGAGCCGATCTCCCTCGAAACGCCGATCGGCGACGAGGAAGACAGCCACCTGGGCGATTTCATCGAGGACAAGAACGCGATCATTCCGGTGGATGCGGCGATCCAGTCGAACCTCAAGGAAACGGTCACCCGCGTCCTCGCCTCGCTCACCCCGCGCGAGGAGCGTGTGCTGCGCATGCGCTTCGGCATCGGCATGAACACCGATCACACGCTGGAGGAAGTCGGCCAGCAGTTCTCGGTGACGCGCGAACGTATCCGCCAGATCGAGGCCAAGGCGCTACGCAAGCTCAAGCATCCGAGCCGCAGCCGCAAGATGCGCTCGTTCCTCGATCAGTAAGAAGAAAAGCCCCGCTCCGGCGGGGCTTTTTTTGATCGCCTGTTGCGGGCGACGATACTGTCTATGGCTGTACCGGTAACGACAGGTTCCAGTTGTTTCGATAACGTTAACATTTTCGAGGACCTGCATATCCCTCACCGCCCCCCCTCAGGAGCGAGACCGGAGAGGAAACGGGGCCCTCATTTCACTTGCTGCGGCCGGGCTTCTTGTGATGCCCCGGGCCTTTTTTCCGCCCTTCCCCCTGCGATCCGGACCGTCCACTTTCATGACGCCCGGCATGCTTGCGAAACGGCTTGGGACCATGCCCCGCCCCGCCCTTGTCGCGACGCTTGTGACGCGCCTCATCGCGCGGCTTGCCATCGAAAGGCTGGATATCCACTTCGTCGTCCGCCTCGGCGGTACGGCGTACGGCATCGAGGAAGCGCTCCGCCAACGCGCGCGGCACTTCGAACAGGGTCTCATACGTGGCGATACGGATCGCACCGATGTCTCCGCGGCTGACATGGCCCCGGCGGCACAGCAGTGGCAGTATCCAGCGCGGATCGGCATTCTGGCGCCGCCCGACATTAAGGCGGAACCACTGCGTGTCCTCAAAGCCCGGACGCGGCCCCCGCGGCGCTACAGGCGCATCGGTCGCCAGCAGGTCCTCGGGCTCGGGCAGGCGCGCGCGATGGGCATGGACCAGCGCGGCGGCGATCTCCTGAGGGCTGCGTTCCGCCATTAGCCGCTCGGCCAGCGCACGATCTTGTTCGACAAACTCGACTGGCGCGAGCAGCGTCGCCAGCAGCCGCTCGCTGTCCGCCTCGCGAATGTCCTCCACCGATGGCGGCGAGGTCCATTCGGCCTGGATGCGCGCACCGCGCAGCATCGATTCCACCCTGCGGCGGCGCGGATAGGGCACGATCAATACCGCCGTACCCTTGCGCCCTGCGCGGCCGGTGCGGCCCGAACGGTGCTGGAGCGTCTCCGCATCGCGCGGAATTTCCACATGGACGACAAGGCTGAGCGTGGGCAGATCGATACCGCGCGCGGCCACGTCCGTTGCCACGCAGACCCGCGCGCGCCGGTCGCGCAGCGCCTGAAGCGCGTGGTTGCGCTCGTTCTGGCTATGCTCGCCGGACAGCGAGACCGCCGCGAAACCACGCTCGACAAGGCTCGCATGAAGCCTGCGGACGGCCTCGCGCGTAGCGCAGAACAGCATGGCCGTATCGGCTTCGTGAAAACGCAGCAGGTTGACCACGGCATGTTCGACATCCGCCGGTGCCACCGCCATCGCCTGATACGTGATATCGCCGTGGCCGCGCTGCTCGGTCATTGTCGAAATGTGCAGCGCGTCGCGCTGATAACGCCTGGCCAATGCTGCAATCGGGGCGGGCATCGTCGCGGAAAACAGCAGCGTGCGGCGCTCGGCCGGAGTCGCGTCAAGAATTTCCTCGAGATCCTCGCGAAAGCCCATGTCGAGCATTTCGTCCGCCTCGTCGAGCACGGCCGCACGCAGCGCCGACAGATCGAGCGCGCCGCGTTCGAGGTGATCGCGCAGGCGGCCGGGCGTGCCCACCACGATCTGCGCGCCATGGCTTAACGTGCGCCGTTCGCGCCCGGCGTCCATGCCGCCCACGCAGGTGGCAATGCGCGCGCCGGACTTGCCGTAGAGCCAGATCAGTTCGCGGCTTACCTGCAGCGCCAGTTCGCGCGTCGGCGCGATGATCAGCGCCAGCGGAGAAAGGCCCGGCGCGATACGCCCGTCGCCACCCAGCAGGTCTCCGGCCATGGCAAGGCCGAACGCCACCGTCTTGCCCGATCCGGTCTGCGCGGAAACGATCAGGTCGCGGCCATTGGCCTGCTCTTCGAGAACAGCGGCCTGCACCGGCGTGGGGGCGGCATAGCCGCGCTCGGACAGGGCTTCGGCAAGGACCGGCGGAAGTTTGGAAAAGGGCATAGAACTCGCAAATCAACTCGGAGCCGCCAGCGGCAGCACGCAGGGGGAGGATATATTACACGGAAACATGTTCGCGGATGGGCACCACGCGGAGGCCGGTCCATCAAACGTTTGCGCGGCCCTATACATGGCTTGCGTCCATTTGGCTTGCATTGTTTTACGCAATTCCCACGTTTTATGCAGTTCTCACGGGAGCAGGCCATTTTCCTACATCGCCTGCATCCGTCGCACTGCGCGCGGCACTGGCCTGCCCGCTCCTGGAACCGTATATTCCACCTTGAAAACGCGCGCTTTTGCGGTGCGAAAATGGGGGCCGCACAAGCCTTTGAAAACAAGTGCCTTCCTGCAGAATCGCCGTGGCCTGCGTGGGCAAAGTTCCCGAAATTCGCGCTCACGGCCCTCTTCCCCTCCGGGGCCGACGGATAGCGCCCCACCGGGACTGGCTTTGCGACCAAGTCACGACTAAGGGGAACGCGAACGAATCCCACCCGCAGAAGGATAGGCAACCTTTCCCATGCGCATTGCCATCGCATCCGACCACGCTGCCGTCGGCCTCAAGGCCGAACTGCGCGAATATCTCATCGGCCTCGGCCACGAAGTCGCCGACCTCGGCCCCGAAACCGCTGACCGCGTCGATTATCCCGACTACGGCTACAAGCTCGCCTCGGTCGTCGCCGATGGCACCGCCGAATATGGCGTGGCGCTGTGCGGTTCGGGCATCGGCATCTCGATCGCCGTCAACCGCAATCCCGCCTGCCGCTGCGCGCTCGTGTCCGAGCCGCTCTCGGCCGCCCTCGCGCGCGAGCACAACAATGCCAACTGCATTGCGATGGGCGCGCGCCTGACCGGGATCGACATGGCCAAAGCCTGCCTCGATGCTTTCCTTTCGACCGAATTCGGCGGCGGCCGCCATGCCGGCCGTGTCGAAAAGCTCTCCCATCCTGCATCCTGATCCGAAGAGGTCCCAGAACATGACAGTCGAAACCGCCATCCGTTCCCCCGGCTTCTTCACCGACACGATCGCCCAGAGCGACCCCGCCGTCGCCAGCGCGATCGGCCACGAGTTGAAGCGCGAGCGCAAGCAGATCGAGCTGATCGCCTCGGAGAACATCGTCTCCAAGGCCGTGCTCGAAGCGCAGGGCTCTGTGCTCACCAACAAGTACGCCGAAGGCTATCCCGGCAAGCGCTACTATCAGGGCTGCGAACCTTCGGATGAAGTCGAAAGCCTGGCCATCGCGCGCGCCAAGCAGCTGTTCGATTGCGGCTTTGCCAATGTCCAGCCGCATTCGGGCGCGCAGGCCAATGGCGCGGTGCTGCTCGCCACGGTGAAGCCGGGCGACACTGTCATGGGCATGAGCCTCGATGCCGGCGGCCACCTCACGCACGGTGCTCGTGCGGCCATGTCGGGCAAGTGGTTCAACGCCGTGCAGTACGGCGTCACGCCCGACACCCACCTGATCGACTATGACCAGGTGCAGGCGCTGGCCACGGAGCACCAGCCCAAGCTGATCATCGCGGGCGGTTCGGCCTATCCGCGCGTGATCGATTTCAAGCGCATGCGCGAGATCGCCGACAGCGTCGGCGCGCTGTTCCAGGTCGACATGGCGCACTTCGCCGGCCTCGTCGCCGCCGGGCTGCACCCCTCGCCCTTCCCGCACGCGCACATCGCCACCACCACCACGCACAAGACGCTGCGCGGCCCGCGCGGCGGCATGATCCTCACCAACGACGAGGCGCTGGCCAAGAAGATCAACTCGGCGGTGTTCCCCGGCCTGCAGGGCGGCCCGCTGATGCATGTGATCGCCGCCAAGGCCGTTGCCTTCGGTGAAGCGCTGCGCCCCGAATTCAAGGATTACACCGCGCGCGTGATCGAAAACGCCAAAGTGCTGGCCGATACGCTCAAGGAACGCGGCGCCGCGATCGTTTCGGGCGGCACCGACACCCACCTCGCGCTGATCGACCTCTCGCCGCTGGGCGTGACCGGCAAGGACGCCGACGAGGCGCTGGAACGGGCCGGCATCACCTGCAACAAGAACGGCATCCCGTTCGACCCGCTGCCGCCGATGAAGACCAGCGGCATCCGCGTCGGCTCTCCCGCCGGCACCACCCGCGGTTTCGGCCCGGATGAGTTCCGCGAGATCGGCAACATGGTGGCGGACGTGCTCGACGGCCTTGCCAAGTGCGGCGAAGCAGGCGACGCTCAGGTAGAACAGAACGTGCGCTCGCGCGTTGAAGCGCTTTGCGACAGGTTCCCTATCTACGAGGACTGACATGACCGATCCCCAGCGCAACGATACGGGCGATTTCATCCACGACGCACGGCAGGAACTGGCCGGCATGCTTGCGGATGGGCTCGACCATCCCTCGACCAAGCCGGTGCTTGTCTGGGGGGCGCTGGGGGCGGTTGCGGGGGCGATGCTTCCGTTCGTTTCGGTCGGTCTCGGCCTTGCCGCCGGGGCCGGCTACAAATTCTACAAACGCGTCCGCCCGGACTGAGCGCGCGAAAACCAAGAGAGTGATTGCCTGAATGCGCTGTCCCTTCTGCGCCCACGACGACACGCAGGTTAAGGATAGCCGGCCGACCGAAGACAACACCGCGATCCGGCGGCGGCGGCAGTGTTCAAGCTGCGGCGCCCGTTTCACCACTTTCGAGCGCATCCAGCTGCGTGAAGTGACGGTCGTGAAAAGCAACGACGAACGCGAGCCGTTCGACCGGTCCAAGATCGAACAGTCAGTGGCGCTGGCGTGCCGCAAGCGCGGGATCGACCGGGAAAAGATCGACCAGCTCGTCTCGGGCGTGCAGCGCCAGGTGGAAACCAGCGGCGAACCCGAAATCTCCTCCCTGTCGATCGGCGAGATGGTGATGGAGGGGCTGCGCATGCTCGATTCCGTTGCCTATATCCGCTTCGCCAGTGTCTACCGCTCCTTCAACGAAGCCCGCGATTTCGAGGAATTCGCCGGAACCGTGCGCGATGTCGCCGGAGGAGAGCCGGACAATGTCTGAACAGATGCCCGTCATCGTCCTCGTCCGGCCGCAACTGGGCGAGAACATCGGCAAGGCCGCCCGCGCCATGCTCAATTTCGGCCTGAGCGAAATGCGGCTCGTGACCCCGCGCGACGGCTGGCCCAATCCATCCGCCGGTCCCGCGGCCGCCGGGGCCGACGGGGTTCTGGAACAGGCGCAAGTGTTCGAAACGCTGGCCGAAGCGGTGGCGGACTGCGCCAACGTCTATGCTACCACCGTGCGCAAGCGCGGCGTCACCAAGCCGGTCGTCACGCCCGAACAGGCCGCGCGGGAAATCCACACCATGCCGGGCCGCTCCGCCTATGTCTTCGGACCCGAGCGTTCCGGGCTGGAAACCGAGGATGTGGCGCTGGCGCGGGCCATCCTGACAGTGCCGATCAACCCGGAATTCGCCTCGCTCAATCTCGCCCAAGCCGTGATCCTGTGCGCCTATGAGTGGAGCAAGCACGTCCCTGCCCGCACCGACGGCGAGGCCAGCCTTGCGCAGCCCACTGTCGAGGAACTGCTCCCCGCCGCCCCGCAGGACGAACTGGAAGGCCTGATCGGCCACTTCGAGCGCCTGCTGGAAGACAAGAACTACTTCTGGCCCGAAACCCGCGCGGCGGCCAACCGGCTGACCTTGCGCAACCTGCTGACCAAGCCCGCATGGAACCATCTCGAGGTCCGCACCATGCGCGGCGTGCTCTCCGCGCTGGAAAAGGCCCGCCGTCCGCGCGGAAGCTGACGCGTTTGTGGTTTTGCACAGCGGGATCGCACCTGCGGGCCATGCCGCCATTGCCCTGAGGCTCCAGCTGTTGGAGTAGGCCCTGCAAGAAGGGGACACGCCATGCAGGACAGACGCCAGCTGCTGATCGCAAGCTTGAACACAGCCATCTGGGGCGCGGCCCTCTGCGGCGCATC